>NZ_JBHZPI010000021.1:0-118408 GCF_042788025.1 Paenarthrobacter sp. YIM B13468
GTGGGAGAGTAGGACACCGCCGGACAACAATTAACGGGAAGCCCCGACCACCACGGTCGGGGCTTCCCCACTTTAACGGGCAATCAAAGAGCTAGAGTCGCATGATGACCCTGACCCGAACTTTGGATGTCCCGTCTGGGAACCCCCTGAACGGAAGAGCCCACCTTCGGACTTTGTCCCTGTCCGACGTCGAGCCCTTGGCGGCCGCCTATACCCGGAACGCTGAGTACCTCGTCCCATGGGAACCACTGCGCAGCGAGGCGTTCTATACCAGGGCAGGGCAAGAGGCCGTTGTTCGGAGCAAACTGAGCCAGTATGCCGCAGGCACGGAGGTTCCGTGGGTAGTTCTCCATGACGGGGATGTCGTTGGCATGATTACTTTGACGGTCATAGTCCGTGGACCATTCATGAACGCCAACCTGGGTTATTGGGTCGACCAAGCGTTCGCCGGCAAGGGCATTGCCACTTCTTCGGTAGAGGCAGTTCTCTCCATGGCGAGCGAAGATCTGGGACTCCACCGTATCCAAGCGGCAACCCTGCTGCATAACGTAGCCTCGCAGGCAGTCCTCAAACGATCCGGCTTCGAGCGGATCGGAATGGCGCGGTCGTATCTCCACATAGCAGGCGAATGGCAGGACCACTTCCTGTATCAGCGTATTCTCTTCTGATCCACGTCGGTTGGATGCTCTGAAGCCGCGATGGCTAGCCGCGTGCAACTCCCGGCGGTGGCTGTCGGCGTCGTGGTTTCTTACGCTGGATGGTGGCCCGTTCAACGCCGTAGGGTACGCCATGTGCGGTCCACACCCCCAAAAACCCTGAAAAACCGGTGATTTTGGTCAAAAAAGCGCGGAAACACGCGGAATTTGCTGGCCAAGTCGGTGCAAGCTGGTAAGTTTTCGAGCAGTGGCTTGCTCGCATTCCGCTTGAAAGCTCAAAAAACGTATTAGTCCAGGAGGACGTAAATGGCTAAGAACCGTAGTGAACTCGTTGCAGAGGTAGCAGGCAAGGCTGGCACGAGCCAGGCAGCCGTCAACTCCGTGCTCGATGCACTGTTCGAAGTTTTCGAGACTTCTGTTGCCGCTGGCGAGAAGATCACCATCCCGGGCTGGCTCGCAGTTGAGCGTACCGACCGTGCAGCACGCACCGGCCGCAACCCGCAGACGGGCGAAACCATCCAGATCGCCGCTGGCCACAGCGTTAAGCTGACCGCAGGCTCCAAGCTGAAGGCTGCTGTCGCCAAGAAGAAGTAATTCCAACTTCGGCGAATGCCTGAAAGGGACGGCAACCAACTGGTTGCCGTCCCTTTTGCCGTTAAGCAATCACTTGTCCCGCACACCAAGGCGGCATCTGCTTGCCGATGCCCACTTCTCCTCCCCAAATGGTTCCCGATTCGCAGCGCAGCCGCACGTAACGGACAATGGATAGGTGCCATCCGCAAGAAGCTCCGCAACTGCCCCATCGCCTGTTCCCAAGCCGGGAGCGCGGGGCGGCAATGCCGTCACGGGCATTTCCGTCCCATGGCAGCTTGCTGGACTGGCGGTGCTCTTCCTGACTTTGGCTGCTGCCCTCGTCTTCTCCGGTGCTTCTGCTGCCCGCCAGGTTTCGGACCCCGGTGCGCTGGTTCGATGGGGCTTGCCGGTGGCGAAAGCCGTCCACAACGCTTCCATAGCGACAGTTATTGGTGGCCTCATCTTCGCGGTCGGAATCCTGCCCAAGAACCTTAGAGGATCGCGATCCCGTGAAAAGGATCTGGAGGCTCCGGAGCATCCAGCTTTTGCACGCGCCCTTGCCGTTGCCGCGGCGGCAGGTGCCGCTTGGACACTGTCCGCCGTAGCGGTCCTGGTATTGACCTACGCGGATGTCGCGGGTCAGGGACTTTCCGGGGACGCTGAATTCACCCGCTCGCTGGTGTACTTCATGACGGACATAGATACGGGCAAGGCCTGGCTGTCCATCACCATCATTGCTGCGGTTGTCACCACCGCGCTCTTCGGCGTCCGATCGCTGACTGGCCTCGCCTTTACGCTCCTGCTTGCCCTGATCGGGCTGATTCCGACCGCACTGATCGGTCACTCCTCCAGCTCCAGTGATCACGAAGGCGCCATCAACTCGCTGGGCCTTCACCTGGTTGGAGTCTCCGTGTGGGTGGGAGGCATCATCATGCTCGCAGTCCTTTCCGGATTGCTCGCTGGTTCCAGGAAGTCTGGGACGAGCGACATCACCGAACCGACTCTCCGAAGGTTCTCGGCCCTGGCAGGCTTTGCTTTCGTTCTGGTGTTTGCGTCCGGTGTGATAAATGCAGCCATCCGCGTGACGAACCTGGGCGATCTGTTTGGCTCTGCCTATGGCCAAATCATCCTTGCCAAGGCACTTGCCACCCTGGTGCTGGGTGGCATCGGCTTCATGCATCGTCAGTGGGTCATACCTCAGCTGGGAAAGAGCGGTTCGATGTCTGCCCGCCGGGTGCTGTGGCAGCTGGTTCTGGTTGAGCTGCTGGTGATGGGCGCGACGTCGGGCCTCGCCGTGGCGCTGGGGCGCTCAGCCCCGCCGCAGCCCACTACGTACGCACCGGACGCCTCGCCGGCCTTCATCCTGTCCGGCTATGAGCTTCCGCCTGAACTTACCCCCGAGCGCTGGCTTACGGAATGGCGTTTTGACTGGCTGTGGGTGGGAGTCGCCTTATTCGGCGCCGTTTCCTACATCCTCGGGATCATCAAGGTCCGCAAGCGCGGGGACAGCTGGTCCTGGTTCAAGACGGTGAACTGGATGATTGGACTGGTGATTCTCACCTACATCACGTCTGGTCCGCCAGCTGTCTATGGCCGCGTACTGTTTTCTGCCCACATGGTGGATCACATGGCCCTGACCATGGTGGCACCGATCTTCCTGGTGTTGGGTTCGCCGGTGACCCTCGCGCTGCGTGCACTCCCTTCCCGGGGTGAAGGCGCCCACGGTTCGCGGGGTCTTCGGGAGTGGCTGCTCCTGTTCGTCCACTCCCGGTTCTCGCAGGTGGTGACTCATCCGCTGTTCGCCGCTGCGAACTTCGCGGGATCCATCGTGCTGTTCTACTACTCGGACCTTTTCGGCCTGGCAATGCGGGAGCACGTCGGCCATGAGCTGATGAATCTGCACTTCCTGCTGACGGGCTACATTTTTGTGCTCAGCATGATCGGCAGTGATCCACTGCCGCGACGTGCGCCGTATCCCATGCGCCTGCTGCTCCTCCTCGCAACCATGGGGTTCCACGCGTTCTTTGGCGTGGCCATCATGGGCGGCACTGGCCTGCTGGCTGCTGACTACTTCGGCAACCTGGGCCGGACCTGGGGTGCCTCGGCCATTGCAGACCAGCAAATGGGTGGTGCCGTGGCTTGGGGCATTGGTGAAGTTCCCACCTTGTTGGTGGCAATTGGCGTAGCCGTCATGTGGTCACGCTCGGACGAGCGGGAGACCCGACGGGTGGACCGTGCGGCCGACAGGAATAACGACGCCGATCTCAGTGCTTATAACGATATGTTTGCCCGGCTCGCTGACCGCGATGCCAAGTTGGCCGGCCGCCCGGCCTCAGCCAACCCGACGGCCCTGACTACTCAAACGACTGAAGCGACCGACGGCGCCGCTCCTGGGGACAGCGCGTCAACAGGCCACGCAACGGGAAGCGTTGGCGAAGCAAGCCGCAAGACTGAACGAAACACGAAGCTGGAAGGACGCTGATGAGCGAAACCGTACGCACCCAACTCCGGGTCCGGGCCTCCGAACTGGAGGGCCGCGGCTGGCTCAATACGGGCGGAAAGTCCCTTGACCTGGAATCCCTGCGGGGCAAAATTGTGCTGCTGGACTTCTGGACCTTCTGCTGCATCAACTGCCTGCATGTGCTCGACGAACTCCGGCCCCTTGAGGAAAAGTACTCTGATGTCCTGGTGACAGTCGGCGTGCATTCGCCCAAGTTTGAGCACGAAGCCGATCCTGTTGCCCTTGCTGCTGCCGTGGAGCGTTACGAGATCCATCATCCGGTTCTGGACGACCCTGAGCTGGCCACGTGGAAGGCGTACACAGCCCGTGCCTGGCCCACGCTGGTGGTTGTTGATCCGGAGGGTTACATCGTGGCGCATCTTTCCGGTGAAGGCCACGCAGATGGCCTCGCCGTGCTGCTTGAGGAACTTGTTGCTGAGCACGAAGCAAAGGGGACCCTCCACCGGGGTAACGGTCCGTACGTTGCTCCTGTGCCGACGTCGGGCACCTTGCGCTTCCCGGGCAAGACGACGCAGTTGGCCAACGGCAATTACCTCGTCGTCGACTCCGGGCACCACCGCCTGGTGGAGCTCCACCCGGACCTGAAAACCGTTGAGCGGGTTATTGGCTCCGGGACCAAGGGGTACGCTGACGGCCAAGCGGACACCGCCGAGTTCAACGAGCCGCAAGGTATAGCTGTTCTTCCCTCCGAGCTTGCTTCTGCGCTCGGTTATGACGCCGTGGTCGCGGACACCGTGAACCACCGCCTTCGCGGGGTGACGTTGAGTTCAGGGCATGTCCGGACTGTTGCCGGCAACGGTGTGCAGCGCTTGCTCGATGCCGGTCCTGCCCGTGTCACCGAGACGGGCGCGGGCGCCTGGTCCGAACACCACGACGGCGGTCCGGCTGACTTTGCTGCTGACGCAATCGACGTCGGGGTGCTTGGCCTCGGGACCGGGGTTTCCTTGTCCTCGCCGTGGGATGTGGTGTGGAGCGCGAAGCTGCAGCGAGTCGTGATCGCGATGGCGGGAACGCACCAGATCTTTGCGTTCGATCCCGTAACCAACCAGGTTTCCATCCTGGCGGGCTCGGGCCTGGAAGGACTGTTGGACGGCGTAGCGGAGGACGCCTGGTTCGCCCAGTCGTCCGGCCTGGCCATTGATGCCGATGACAACATCTGGGTGGCCGACTCGGAGACTTCCTCTCTGCGACGTTTGGTACTTGATGAAACAGGCGTGACGGTGGAGACAGCCGTCGGTCAAGGTCTGTTCGACTTCGGATTCCGTGACGGCGACGCCAGTGAGGCACGCCTGCAGCACCCCTTGGGGGTCACGGTACTGCCGGATGGTTCCGTAGCGATCGCGGATACCTACAACGGTGCCGTTCGCCGGTACGATCCCGCGACGAAGACAGTGTCAACGTTGGCGCGTGGCCTGGCTGAGCCGAGTGACGTCGTCGTGGTTAACCACAGCAACAGTGAGCCGCTGCTGGTGGTGGTTGAGTCAAACAAGCATCAACTGGTTTTGGTGCCGATCCCCAAGGAAGCCCAGCAGGTGGATGAGGGTGCGTCCCAGACGCACCGTCCCAAGAGCCCCGTGACACCTGGAACCCTGGAGCTGGCCGTTCGCTTCAAGGCCCCCACTGGGCAGAAGCTTGATGACCGCTGGGGCGACCCCACGCAGATGAAGGTCTCTTCCACTCCTCCGGAACTGCTGGTCTCCGGAGGCGGGACATCGGTGGGTCTGTTGCGGACCATCGAATTGTCGCCCGACGTGCCCGAGGGGATCCTTCACATCACTGCCCGTGCGGCCGCCTGTGACGGACCTGAAACCGAGGACGGAGAGATTCCGGACCACGCAGCCTGCCACCTGTACCAGCAGGATTGGGGCATCCCGGTTATTTTGCAGGCCGACGGTGAATCAGAGCTGGTGCTCGATCTCCGTGGCATGGACTAAAGCCTCCTGAACTGGCCCGGGTTTGACTCTTGAGGGGGAGGACCCGGGCTTCTTCATGCCCCCACCCTTCTCCGTAACCGGGCCAGTTTGCCGCGCCCACTTCTCCACATACGCCGGTTTGGAACTGCCGGCCTTCCTAGCTTTGGCGGGAGGCTGTGTGGATGGATGCAGAACTGGTACTCCGACAGCTGGGTGGCGTCGCCTTGAACAGGCAGGTGCAGTCCCGCGGCGTCAGTGAGTCCGCGATTCGGGCGGCGCTGCGGGCAGGCTGTATTGAGCGCGTAGAGCGGGGAGTGCTGGGCCTTCCTGGTGCGGATCCGGAGTTTGTTGCGGCAGTTAAAGCGAGATCGCTACTGACGTGCGCGTCTGCTGCAGGCCGTTATGGCCTATGGCTGCTTCACCAACCAACCGAGCCCCACTATTGGCAAAGCAACGGCCGGCGGGCGACCGGATGCGTCAGCCACCGCCTGCCCCTGTCCCAGCCGCGGCGCGAACCGTTCGTTGCACTGCCGGATGTCCTGTTGCACGCGCTGCTTTGCCTGCCCGCGTTGGAATCACTGGTGATGGTCGAAAGTGCCTTCATCCGCGGCGACATCACGTTGGAATACCTGCGGCGGCACCTGGTGGGCAACCGGGGCGGGCGGGCCCGTGAAGTCCTTTCAAAAGTTGATCGTGGGGCGGGTTCCTTAATCGAGACCTTGGCGCGTGTCTTGTTCAGGGATGTGGGGATCCGGACCGAGACCCAGGTCTGGATCGACGGCGTAGGAACTGTGGACTTCCTCCTTGAGGGCTTCCTCATTATCGAAATCGACGGGCTGGCGTTCCATCTGAATCCGCGTCAGTTCAAGAAGGATCGTCGGAGGGACAACGAGGCGATCCGCCAGGGCTTGCTCGTGCTGAGGTTCTTCTACGACGATGTTGTCCACACGCCGGATGCGATGCTGCGGCACGTTCGTGAGGTCCTTCGTCGGGGCCGCTTGGTGTAACCAGCCCAGTTTTGGGCAGCTCGGGGCCGGCGCGAGCACAGACTGCGCGCCTCAGGTGATGAAAGGTGGGCCAGTGCGGCGGGGCCTAGAAAGTCAGCATGGGTGTGACGGTCACCGTGTTGTTGTCCGTGTCCAGTTGGGTGGTGAAGCTGAAATCGTGCTCCACGTTGAGGTCGTTGACCAAGCCGGTGAACAAATTGATCTCGCGGGCGGAAACCCTTGCCTTGCCGTTGAGCGGGGCAACGACCCATTTGCCGCCGAAGGGCTCGATGGTGATCTTGGGGTACTCGGTAATTTCCCACTTGATGGTTCCGTCCACGACGCGCGCATTGCTGACGTGGTAGAACGGGCAATCAGGTTGGAGGCGCTGTTGTTCGGTGGCCTGGGCGGCACAGGTGTCCAGGAATTCCCGGACTTTGCCGGCGACGGCTTCGTTCAAGGCCTTGGTTGACCGCGTCTGCAGGTTCAGCGGGGCCTGGCCGCCGTCCCGGGTTGAAACGAGGGCCGAGGTAGGAGGAGCCTCGAAATATGTGCCGTTGAGGGTGGCTTCGTATTTGCCGGGATAGAACACGGCAAAGGTGTTGTGGCCATTTGGCATGTTCACGGGGACGCCGTTGAGCGCTGCTTCGCTGGAGTTGACCACGGTGACTTCAATGGTGGGCAGCGTGGTGGGAACGAAAGCCCATTTGCCGAAGAACAACCACTGGGTCCCGGTGCGCTCCATCAGGAATTCGGTATGGAGCCGGTTACCGTCCAACGTGTAGTCCATGGGCACGGCAACACGGTTGCTGCCCCTGGACTCGGCGTTTCCGAGTTTGATGTCAGACAGTTTTGAGGCGGCTGTTTGAAGGGCCGTGCCGTCGAGCATGGCGGCATTCGCACTGGGAACTTTTGCTCGCAACAGACCCAGGGCTTGCTCGCCTTCGCCCTTTTGCAAGGCATCCAAGTACTCCCGGACAGGCTGTTGCGGACTGGCCACGGAGGAGCTCACCAGGTTGATGCAGACGATGGCTCCGGCGGCAGCAAGCATCAGACCGAGCAGCCATCCGGCTGCGGTCCTGACTATCGCTTGACTCAACTGCACGCCCTTTACGTTACCTGCCGCGGCAGCGATAGCCGTGCATGAGGGCGTCGGCGTGACCTGCGAAGACGCTCCCTGTAGGGCCCGACGGCGGGTGGCAGCAACTCTTGCCGCCACCCGCCGTCGGGCTTCTGACAGCCAAAAAGGGCTAGCGGCGGCGCCGCGAGGAGGTACCGAAAACGCCGCGCACGAGGTCGCGGCCAAGCTGTGTCCCCATGGAGCGGACCATGCTCTTCAGCCCACCGCCCAGGGCTCCGCCGAGTGCGCCGGCAAGGTCGCCGAACATGCCGCCGTCCTGCCGGGACGCCTGCTGCGGCGCAGGTGCCGGAGGAAACGAGGACGGCTCTGGAAACGATGAAGGCGCAGGGGCCGGACGGGAACTCGGGCGGCCGAGGATCTCTTCCTCGATGCGCCGCGCTTCGGCGTCGATGTCGTACGGCGCCCCGGCAGAACCGCCCGAAGCAGAACCCACCGGAACACTGCCCGGAACCGGTGGCAAACCCGGCGCGGCGTCGCCTGTGGTGGGCGCGGCCTTGCTGGTGAGTTTCTCGTAGGCGGACACGTTGTCTACTGCTGTCCCGTACTTGACCAGAAGGGAGGACGAGGCCACGGTGCTGCGGACAAGGTCATCGGTGCTTGGACCCATCACGGATTCGGGGGCACGTAGCCGGGTGAGGGCAACAGGTGTAGGCGCGCCTTTTTCGTTCATGACGGTAATGACGGCCTCGCCGATGCCCGCGGAGGTGAGCGTCTCTTCGAGGTCGTAGTCGCTGACGGGGAACGTTGACACGGTGGCCTTGAGTGCCTTGGCATCCTCCGGGGTGAACGCACGCAAGGCATGCTGCACCCGGTTGGCAAGCTGGCCCAGGACGTCGACGGGGACGTCCTTGGGTGTCTGGGTAACGAAGAATATGCCCACGCCCTTGGACCGGATGAGCCTGACCGTGGTGGTGATGGCCTCAAGGAAGGCCTTGGAGGCGTCGCTGAACAACAGGTGAGCCTCGTCCAGGAAGAAGACGAGCTTGGGCTTGTCGAGGTCGCCGGCTTCGGGGAGGTCTTCGAAGAGATCAGCGAGGAGCCACATGAGGAACGTGGAAAACAGCAGGGGCTTGGTTTGGAGGGTGGGCAGCTCAAGGCAGCTGATGACGCCTCGGCCGTCGGGGGCGGTGCGGAGGAGTTCGGCGGTATCGAACTCGGGTTCACCGAAGAACTTCTCCATGCCCTGGGCTTCCAGCCCAACAAGTTCCCGGAGGATAACGCCCGCCGTGGCTTTGGAGAGCCCGCCAAGGTCCTCCAACTGTTCCTTGCCTTCGTCCGAGGTAAGGAATTGGATCACGGCCCGGAGGTCTTTGAGGTCGATCAGTTCCAGGTTGTTCTTGTCCGCGAAGTGGAAGATCAGCTGGAGGCTGGATTCCTGGGTCTCATTGAGGTCCATGATGCGTGAGAGCAGGATGGGCCCGAACGAGGTAATGGTGGCGCGGACGGGGATGCCGTTGCCGTCTCCACCGAGGCTAAGGAATTCCACGGGGAAGTTCTTTCCCTGCCACTGCTGGCCGAGGGCTTCAGTGCGTGCGCTCAACTTTTCGCTGCCCGTAGCCGCCGTCGCCAGTCCCGAAAGATCTCCCTTGATGTCCGCGAGGAAAACTGGAACACCCGCCGTCGAGAGTTGCTCGGCAATCATGTGCAGCGTGACCGTTTTGCCAGTACCGGTGGCGCCGGCCACGAGGCCGTGGCGGTTCATCATCGCCAAGGGGAGCCGGACCTGGGCCTCCTTGTGGATTTCACCGTCCACGATCGCCGCACCCAGCTCGATGGTGGCACCTTCCAGGGCGTACCCCTGCTGGATGGTGGCAAGTCTTTCAGCAGTTGTTGCAATGGGTTCGTTGGCCATGCGCATAGCTTAGCTGGGCCGGACCAGATCCTTGCTGAAAGCCAAATGCTTGCGCAGAGTGGGTCGACGGCGAGTTCCTCCAGCAGGGGACCGACGCGGGGATCGCGCTTTCGTAGATATAGCCCAAGTAAGTAGCAGCTGAGCGCGTTTTGGGCGGTCAAAACGCGCTTAACTGCGACTCAGTTGGGGCGGGCAAACGCTCCCGCGCCCCAACCGGACGTCCACGGTCCCACCGCAAACAAAGTGCTCTGTGCAGTACCAACAGGGGACAGGACCCTTTGATTCCCGGAGACCAGGAGTTTGCCCGTGGAGTGTGGACCCTCCGAGGTGAGCAACCTCTGCTCGGTGCCCCATCCGGCGTCGTGCAGGTCTGCCAAAGCTGGACTCGCCGAACGTTCCACGGACGCTGAGGGCAATCGTGCCTCGATGTACGCGGACGCATCCACCACCACGGGTGACTGGAAGGAGCCGGCCACAAACCGGCCCGTTGATTCGTCGGTGCGAACCCACATTCCCGGCCCCAGGAACTTCAGGAATCCGGCGCCGTGCAGCGCGAGCATCTCACGAAGACGGTGTGACGGTGGCCCGGAATCCACGAAGCTGAAGAAGCAGTGCCACCAGCCGTGGATCGCTCTAGCCGCCCGAAGGCTAGAGCAGTTCCTTGAACACGTCCCACCCCGTGCCGATGGGGCCATAGGGGCCGTACATGCCTGTGGTTGAAGCGCCGGTGGCATAGGTGACGAGGTCGCCATTCGGGTCAACGGCGACGAGGTCGTTGTACTTCGTGTGGCTGGAGCTGCCAAGTCCGGCCACCTCGGAGAACGTTTCCCAACCAGTGCCGAGCCAGACAGGTTCCTCCCAGCCGCCTTCGCCGTCAGCGGGGTATTGGCGCAGATAGCCATATTGGTCGCGCCCGAAAATATCTACGCCACTGTCGGCGTTCATATCTCCGCCGGTGATGATCTTGTTCATGACCTGCCAGCCCCACCCAACCTGTTCACGGGGAAGCCAGCCGCCTTCGCCGTCGCCGGCGTAGAGGAATAGTCCGCCTGCGGCATCGCGTGCCAGCACATCGTTGGTGCCGTCGCCATTGAAGTCGCCCGGGCCCACGATGGCGTCGAAGATTGCCCATCCTTGGCCCACCTGTTCCCGGGCAAGCCAGCCGCCTTCACCGTCGCCGGGGTACAGGAAGAGCTTTCCGGCAGAGTCCCTGCCCAGGAGGTCGTTGTACCCATCGCCGTCAAAGTCGCCGGGGGAGAAGACAATGTCAAAGACGTTCCACCCTTGTCCTACTTGGCGGGGTTCGTCCCAGGAACCCCAGTACGATGGGCACGGCCCCTCGCAGGCGCCCTTGTAGTAGGTGTACGTCCGTGGGTAAAGGATGAGCCTGCCATCATAGGTGCGGGCAAGGGGTTCAAAGTTGCCGCGCCCGGTCCACCCCATGGCCCTGCTGGACGCCTTGATGGGCTGCGTTTCGCTGCTCAGCTGCGTGCCAGTTGGGCAACCCTGGTTCCCGGGCGTGAGGGGATGAACGCGCATGGAGATACGGCTGCCCATGTCTTCCGGCAAGATCCGCAGAGTGTCTCCTTGCCGTTCCTCCGGGAGTGGCTCGCCGTCGCGGAGCCATTCCAAAGTGATGGCATCAGAGGTGCCGTCCGGGTTCCGGCAACCCCAATAGTTGTAGTCGTACTGTCGGCGGAGCTCCGCACCTACGTACGGGACGCCGTCGATGACGGGTGTTGGCTGGGAGTCCGCCGTAGCGGGCCCGGTCCCGGCCACCGTGGCTGCCAGAGCCACTGCAGCAGCACTGACAAACGTCCAAGCCCGCGCTCGATTTATCCCCATTGTTCCCCCAGGAAGCCAGCAGCGATGGTGCTTAGGTTTGTGCTGAGGCTACCGTATTGCGTTGGTTCAGTCAGGGGGTGGCTGCGGCCATCATGAAGACGTCGACAGGATCCTCGGACTCCAGCACGAAGCCATGGCGTTCATAAAGTCGCCGGGCGGGGCTTCCTTGCAGTACGTCCAGGCGGAAGGGCCTCTCGTCCACGGACGCTGCCATGACATGTCGGAGTACGGCACCCCCGAGTCCTCTACCCTGATGTGCCGGGGCCACGTAGAAGTGTTCAATCCACCGCGCATCCGGCTCCGGGCGGACGGCAATGACCCCGGCATCCACACCGCCCGTATGGATCACGTAGGTGTGCTCCGGCTGGAAGCTGTTGAGGAAGCGCTCGCGGACACGGACGGGATCGAATCGCCCCAGCCGTTCCAAATCCAGACGCATCACCACCGCGCGGAGCTCGGCGATCCACGCGGCGTCGGAAGCTACACAGGGACGGAGGACGAAGTCAGCCATGCGAACAAGCCTATGGTGCGTTGGCTGCCGGTGTATTCGTCGTCGGTGATGTCATGGTGCGGTTGTGTACTTGTTCCTTCTCTTAGGCCTCGCGGATGACCATGGCAAAACGCTCTTCCCGGGCTATGTCCGGGTCCGGGCCGTTGCGGTTGCCCGTGTCGAGGGCGTCGATGGCTGCAAGTTCTTCAGCGCTGAGTTCAAAGTTGAACACGTCGAAGTTCTCGGCGATGCGTGACGGGTTGGTGGACTTCGGAATGGCGGAGCGGCCCTGTTGCAGGTGCCAGCGCAGCATGACCTGAGCCGGGCTCTTGCTGTGTGCCTGCGCAATGCCGGCAAGCGTGGGATCGTCCATGACGTTCTTTCGTTCCTCGCCCCACCCCGGGTAGAACGTGATCCCGCCGATCGGTGACCACGCCTGTGTCAGGATGCCGTGTTCGGCATCAGCAGCCTGAACGTTCGGCTGGGTGAAGTACGGGTGCAGTTCAATCTGGTTCACCGCAGGAACAACGTCGGTGGCCGCGAGGAGCTCCTTCAGGTGGTGCGGCATGAAGTTGCTGACACCGATCGCGCGGACGCGGCCATCAGCAAGCAATGCCTCCAGGGCTTTGTACGCAGCGATGGTCTTCTCGAACCTGTCTGGAGCCGGCTGGTGCAGAATGAGCAGGTCCAAGGACTCGACGCCGAGCTTTCCCACAGCCTTGTCCCATGCGTGCAAGGTCTGCTCGTAGCCATAGTCGCTGACCCAGACCTTTGTTTCGATGAAGACCTCCGACCTGTCCAGGCCGGACTTGCGGATGCCTTCACCTACCTCGCGCTCATTACCGTAGGCTGCGGCAGTGTCGATGTGCCGGTAGCCAGTGGCGAGCGCGGCCTCGACTGCCGCCGTCGTTTCTTCGGGGGCGCTTTGGAAGACACCCAGGCCAAGTGCCGGCATGACGACGCCGTTATTGAGTGTGATGTTCATGTTTCCTGTTCCTGTCGTTGCGTGTGGACGGTGGACGGGCACTTTCTGCGCTTCACCGGTGGGCGTATTTCCAGTCAACACCGGGCACTGATTCCGTGGGAGTGCATGCCATTACCCCCATGCAGTGGGGCTCTGAAGGTTCCGGGTAACGGCAGACCCTCCCTCGCCGGGGAGCCGCAGCGTAGCGTGGAGGCCATGACACACAGCGATGATGTGCGGAAATTCCTGACCTCCCGCCGAGCAAGGATCACCCCTGAGGAGGCCGGGCTTCCCGCGTACGGCGGCAACCGGCGGGTTGCGGGGCTGCGCCGCGAGGAAGTCGCGATGCTCGCCGGGATGAGTATCGATTACTACATCCGCCTTGAGCGGGGAAACCTTTCCGGCGCCTCGGACAGTGTCCTTGAAGCACTTGGCCGAGCATTGAAGCTCGACGAGGCCGAGACCGCCCACTTATACGACTTGGCCCGTGCTGCCACCGCAGCTCCTCGGGTGCGGCGCAAGCGCAGCCCGCAGACAGTGAGGCCCAGTGTCCAGCGCGTCATTGACGCCATCACCGCTGCGCCGGCCTGGGTACGCAACGACCGCGGGGATGTCCTGGCCTCCAACGAGCTGGGCAACGCCCTGTACATGGATTTGATGGCCGAAGAAACCAAGCCGCCCAACAGTGCACGCTTCACGTTCCTGAATCCCAAAGCCCGGGAGTTCTTCGCCGACTGGGAACGGGCAGCTGATGACATAGTCGCGGTTCTGCGCTCCACCGCGGGGAAAAATCCCTACGACAAGGACCTCACGGACCTGATCGGTGAACTCTCCACCCGCAGCGAAGAGTTCCGCACACGCTGGGCCCGGCACGATGTGAAGTATCACCGCACTGGGCGCAAACGGCTTCACCACCCGGTGGTGGGGGACCTGGATCTCACCTTTGAAGCCCTTGAGCTGCCCGCAGACCCGGGGCTGAGGATCAACGTCTATACCGCCGACCCCAACACCACCTCAGAGGACGCCTTGAAAGTCCTCGCCAGCTGGGTAGCGACGCAACGCGAAACTACGGAAGCTGCAGTTAACGAGAAGAAATGAACCTTCACTGACCGTCCACGGTGCTGACCATTGTTCGACGCCCCAGCACCACCGCCCGAACCATAGGATGAAACGGACGAAAGGTGCAGCACACGATGGTCACACGCGAAGAAGTAGAGGCAGCATACTCACGGACGGCAGGCTGGGTACGGCACACACCGGTGGCTGAAAGCGGCAACCAGGAGCCGTATCACCTCTGGTTCAAGTGCGAGTACATGCAGCACACCGGAACGTTCAAGGCCCGGGGCGCGTTCAATCGATTGCTCACGGCGCGGGAGAATGGCGAACTGAACCCAGAGGTTGGCATTGTGGTGGCGTCCGGTGGGAACGCTGGCCTGGCCAACGCCTACGCGGCTTCGAAGCTGGGCGTTCCCGCTACGGTATTCGTCCCCGAGTCCGCACCTGCCAACAAGGTCCACAAGTTGTACGCCATCGGGGCCAGCGTGGTCCAAGGAGGCTCTGAGTATGCCGAGGCCTACGCTGCAGCCGTGAAGTTCGCCGAGGAAACAGGCGCGGTCTATTGCCACGCCTATGACCAGCCCGAGATTGTGGCCGGCGCAGGCGGCGTTGGCCTGGAACTGCTGGACGAATTGCCCGACGTCGATACCATCCTGGTTGCTGTAGGCGGGGGCGGGTTGATGGGTGGCATTGCCGCGGCCGTTGAAGGCCGGGCACATGTGGTGGGCGTCGAGCCTGAGACGGTTCCCACGCTGCACACCGCCTTGGCCAAGGGAGAGCCGGTGGATGTGGCAGTTTCCGGAATCGCCGCGGATTCCCTGGGGGCCCGGCGCATCGGGGAGATCGGATTCGGTGTTGCGCGTCGCACGGGTGTGCAGAGCGTGCTGGTCAGCGACGAGGACATCGTCCAGGCCCGCCGCACGCTGTGGGAGGAGTACCGAATGGTGGTGGAGCATGGCGCGGCTGCAGCCTACGCCGCGCTGCTCTCCGGTGCGTACGTGCCCAAGGATGGTGAGACGGTCGCCGTCGTTCTCTGCGGCGCCAACACGGATCCAGCGCACTTCTAAAAGGGCGCGTGGATTCAGGGACGCGGCGAAAGTAGCCCCTGCGCGACGCAACTCACAGAAATAAGCCGGGGACCGCCGTCGTTGTCGCTAGAGTGCCCGCCAACCAACAGTGCGGGTGCCGCGAAACGTACCGAAAGGCATCCCCGTGACTGTTCCTCTTTCCATCCTGGACCTGGCAACCATCGGAAAGGGCCAGACCGTGGCGGAAAGCCTCGCCGGCAGCGTTGCCATGGCGCAGAAGGCCGAAGAGCTGGGCTATCGCCGGGTCTGGTACGCCGAGCACCACAACATGTCAGCCATCGCTTCCTCGGCCACGAGTGTGCTGATCGCGCACGTCGCCGCCCACACGAACACCATCCGGCTTGGGGCCGGCGGCGTCATGCTTCCCAACCACTCGCCGTTGACTATCGCCGAGCAGTTCGGCACCCTGGAGACCCTGCACCCGGGACGCATCGATCTAGGCCTTGGCCGCGCCCCGGGCAGTGACCAGAACACCATGCGTGCGCTTCGCCGCGACCATACGTCCTCGGATGCTTTCCCGCAGGATGTCCTGGAACTGCAGGGCTACCTCACCGGACCTACTCGTATCCAGGGTGTCGAAGCGACCCCGGGAAAGGGCACCAACGTGCCGCTGTACATCCTGGGTTCCTCGCTGTTTGGGGCACAGCTGGCTGCGCAGCTTGGTCTGCCCTACGCGTTCGCTTCGCACTTCGCGCCTGCCGCCTTGCAGGATGCCGTGGCTATTTACCGCAGGGACTTCAAGCCCTCGGAACAGCTGTCCGAACCGCACGTGATCGCAGGGGTTAACGTCACTGCAGCGGACAGCAATGCCGAGGCCCAGGCGATCCATCTCGCCGTGAAGCGTGCCCGTGTCTCGCTGTTCTTTGGCGGCGGCCGGCAGTTCACGGATGACGAAGCGGATATGGTGCTGGATTCCCCGCAAGGCCAGCACATTTCCCAAATGATGAAGTACTCCGCCGTCGGTACGCCGGACGTTGTGCGCGACTACCTTGACGAGTTCGCCAAGCACTCCGATGCGGACGAACTCATCGTCGCCCACCAGAGCATTGGCACCCAGGAACGCCTGCGCTCGGTGGAACTGGTTGCCGAAGTTGCGGGGCTTGTGAGGGCGTAGCGGCCGGCATCGAAAATAAATTCGAAAGCTTTACGCATTTGCAATGATTTGGGCATGACGCCGAAACTCCACAGGCGGAGACTATAGCTATCCGCAGTGGAAGGATCCGCTATGCCTACGCCCTTAAATCAATCAGCCGCAGACTCTGCGCTGCTGATGAACTCGCTGCCGCTTGGCCTGCTCCGGACCTTGCTCCGGACGGACGCGCAGCAGGGCATCACACCCCAGTTGATGGCGGAGCTTAGGGCCATTGCCCGCGTCCCGGGTTTGCTGGTGGCGTGCAACTATGGCGGCACTCTTTGTTCAGCTGAAGGAACCTCCACCGAGACCCTGCCGCTGGACAGCGCCGCTGTGGCTCTCCGTGCGCTCGCAGCACTCCCTAATACGCATACGGCCATCATCTCGGGCCGGTCCTTGCGCGACCTGGCGGCGGTGTCCAGGTTGCCTGCGGAGGTTCATTTGGTGGGCTCCCACGGCGTTGAGTTCGACATGGGCTATGCGTATACCCTGTCCCTGGCCACGGAAACCCTGCTCCAGCAGGTAGCCACGGCATTGACTGAAGCGGTCGCTTTTGAGAAGGGCATCAGCATCGTCCGCAAGCCGGTGGGCGTTGCTGTCCACACCCGGCCCGCGACGCCGGAAGTGGTGGAACGCGTCATCTTCCGGTCCCAGCAGATTGCCATTGAGTACGGGCTCTATTTCATCATCGACGGCTCCGTGCTGGACCTTACCGTTGAGGAACCGGCCAAGGGCCAGGCCCTGGAGCAGCTTCGCTCGCGCCTGGGTGTGAGCGCTGCCCTATACGCGGGCGACGCCGAAAGCGACGAAAAGGCGCTCGCCACTTTGCGCGGCCCTGACCTTGGCCTTCACGTCGGGCCCGGGAGTACGACGGCGGCACACACCATACCGGATCCGGAAGCCTTTGCACGTGTGCTGGCTTTGTTGTTCGAACTGCGGCGGGCGTGGCTGTTCGGCGAGGACGCCGTGGGGCTGGAGCGGCATTCGATGATCGGGAACGGCACGTCAACGGCGTTGCTCACCCCTGACGCCAAGGTTTGCTGGATGACCCACCCCTTGCCGGACTCGGGGTCCCTGTTTGCGCATATCCTGGGCGGTGAACCGGCGGGCCACTTCAGCATCGAACCAGTCAAGCGTTCGCAAGTACTCGCCCAGCGCTATGTGGACAACACCATGATCGTGGAGACCCGTTGGGCCGACGTCACCGTGACGGACTATCTTGAGCCCGCACCTGAAGGCATCACCAGCCTGGTCCGTGTTCTGTCCGGCACGGGTACGGCCCGGATAGTGTTCGCGCCCCGGCCGGACTATGCCACTGCGCCCTTCAGTATGGAGATCCGTGGCGAGGAAGTCCACATCATGGGCACCTCGGATCCCATCATCCTCTCGGCGCCAGGGGTTGCCTTCCAGATCACCAGCGACGGCAGGTACGCCACGGCCACCGCTGAAGTGCCGCTGCAATATGGTCCTGTGGTGCTGAACCTGCGCTGCGGTGACACAGAGCCGCCACCCGCGGACCCGGTTGGAGAGCCGGCGCGGCGTGCCGCCGTCGGGCAGTCTGCGCGGGAGTGGGTCAAGACGCTGCAGCTGCCCACCATCAAGACCTCACTGGTGCGGCGCTCTGCGCTGGTTCTGAGGTCGCTGGTGCATGAGCCCACGGGTGCTGTCCTTGCGGCACCAACTACGTCCCTGCCGGAGGGAATCGGCGGGACGCGCAACTGGGACTACCGGTATTGCTGGCTGCGCGACGGGTCCATGACCGTTAATTCCTTGGTGAGCTTGGGGTCCACGGACGAGGCCGACGGGTTCCTCTGCTGGCTTGGCCGCATCCTGGAAACTGCGCCCGGGCCGGAGTGGCTCCACCCGCTGTACTCGGTGACCGGTGCTCCACTGTCCACGGAAGCGATCGTCGAGAGCCTTCCAGGCTATGCCGGTTCGCGTCCGGTGAGGATCGGGAACGCGGCCGACCACCAGGTGCAGTTGGACGTCTTTGGCCCGATAGCCGAGCTGATTCACGATCTTGGCGAGCGGCGCGGGTACCTGCCGGATGACCACTGGTTCCTGATGGAGCAGATGGCCCACGCCGTCATTGCCCGCTGGCACGAGCCAGACCACGGAATCTGGGAAGCTCGTAGACCACCACGGCACCACGTATACACCAAGGTCATGTGTTGGGTAACGCTGGACCGGGCCTTGCGAACCGCTGCTTTGCATGGTCGTGTGGCGCACGAGGACTGGGCGCCGACAGCTGCCAGGATCCGGAAGGAAGTCCTACGGCAGGGCTGGGACGAGTCCGCGCAGTCCTACACCGTGGCCTATGACAGCCCTGATCTGGATGCCGCAGTGCTGCATATCGGCTTGTCCGGCCTGCTGGATGTCCAGGACCAGCGGTTCCTGGATACCGTAACGGCCGTTGAGCGCGAACTGCGTGTGGGTCCCACCGTCTTTAGGTACAGGTACGACGACGGCCTGCCGGGTTTGGAGGGCGGCTTCCACATCTGCACCACCTGGCTGATCGAGGCGTACCTTGCTGTAGGACGCTTGGACGATGCTCTGGAGCTGTTCAACCAGCTAGTCGCTTTGTTTGGTCCTACTGGCCTGCTACCGGAGGAATACGATCCTGCCTCGGAAACGCACCTGGGTAATCACCCGCAGGCATACTCCCACCTGGGCTTCATCCGGTGTGCACAGCTCCTTGACCATTATCTGGCCAGCGCAGACGTCGAGTAGCCCAACTGAGTCGCATTTGTGCGCGTTTTGAGCGCCCAAAACGCGCACAAATGCGACCTAGTTGGGGGAGGCGGGGCAATCAGGTGAGCAGCAGCGCCACGGCGATCATCGCTGGCACGGCGACGATGGTCGTGATGAGCACGGTGTCCTTGGCAACGGTGACGCCGGCGCGGTAGCGGGTGGCGGCGACGAACACGTTCTGGGCCGTCGGGAGCGCCGCGGTCACCACCACGGCGAAGAGGGC
Source organism: Paenarthrobacter sp. YIM B13468 (assembly GCF_042788025.1). Classification (NCBI taxonomy): domain Bacteria; kingdom Bacillati; phylum Actinomycetota; class Actinomycetes; order Micrococcales; family Micrococcaceae; genus Paenarthrobacter; species Paenarthrobacter sp. YIM B13468. The sequence continues at coordinate 19,192 of NZ_JBHZPI010000021.1, forward strand.
ATGCCCGTCCATCCCCAAGGCAAAGCGGGCAAACACATAAGCGATTGAAGGGTGCACGAACAGCTTGAACCCGCTGGCCAGCAGCGTGTCCAGGCGCCGTCCGGTGTCCTTCTGCAAAGGCCTTGATCCGTTCAGGCTCATGCCGAACGCCATGAGCATGGCCGGAATCGCGGCGCCGCCAATCAGGTGGATGGGTTCCAGAATGAGCGTAGGTACCTGGAAACCAGTTCCTGCCACCAGAAGTCCAAGCCCCGAGCCTACGATCATCGGGTTTTTCACGATCATGAGCAGGAACCGCAGGGGAGTTGTGCGGTGGGTGCTGGTGCTGGCATCGAGCGCCATCAAGTACATCGGCGTGAAGAACGCCAGCTGGAAGATCAGCAGCGGCGCCACATAGCTCGCGTCGCCCAGGACAAAGACGGCGATCGGGATACCCAGGTTCGCCGAGTTGGCCAGGGAAGCACTCATCGATGACATCAGGGCTTCGGGCATGGTGCGCTTGAGCCAGAACTTCACTATCAGGAAGAACAACAGACCAGTGATGATGGCCCCCACCGCAGTGACCAGCAGTGGGGCGGCAAATACCTCGTGCAGCTTGGCCTTGCTCAGGGTTTCGAAGAGTAGCGCCGGGCTTGCGACGAAGAACGTCAACGAGCTCAGGACCGAGCGGGCGTTCTCACCCAGGATTTCGCGACGCCCAACGAACATGCCCACCAGGATGATGGCCCACACCACGAAGAACCCGGACAGGACGCCGATCATGAGGGCGTGCGGGCGGGGAGGTGTTGGGTCACGAACAACAGCTTAGGCATAAATACGATCTGAGTAAGCGTTTTCTCGGAAAAGTTCCGTCATGCGGACGGCTGAGTAATCGTGCTGTACAAACGCGCTCGACGTCGGCACTCAGGTGAGTGCCGACGTCGAGCATTAGTTTTTTCCCGGCTTTCCCGGCGTTCCGTTCACGGATTCCAGAGCGGCGATCAGTCGCTCCACCTGATTGACGGCGGACTTGATCCGGGCGGGGTCGCCAATGGTGAGGAATTGAATCATGAGGCCGTCAAGGGCGGCGAAGATGGCCAGGGATGCTTCGTTGCCCGTATCCAGCCCGCGGCGTGTCAAGGCCTCTTCAACGGTGTTGACATAGTTGGCGTAGAGGCGCTCCACCATCGCACGGATCTGGGGGTTACGCCTAGATTCGAGGATCATTTCGAACTGGAACAACTGGAGTTCAGGTTCGGCAGAGACTGTAGCGATGAGTGTATCGGCGAAGTTGCCGTCGAAGTCCGCGATTCCCGACAACCCGGTTTCCTCAATGGACCGCTGGACTGACCATTCCATCGTGGCGGCCAGGAGGCCTTCCATGGAGCCGAAGTGGTGCGTGATCAGCGCGTGGTTGACGCCGGCGCGGGTCGCGACGGACCTGTAGGTCGCCCCACGCAGGCCTTTCTCCGCTACGACGTCAAGCACGGCAGCCAAAAGGGCGTCCCGACCGTCTCCGTAGGGCAACTTCCGCGCTTCCTGGCTCATATAGCGAGTCTAGCCGTGGAGAAATTCTGGAACGGAACCCGTTGACACTTCAAACTATACAAACGTATAGTTTGAAGTGTGGCCCGGATCACCCGTCGCCAAGAGCAGCTTCAGCCCCACCGCCCCGGCATTCGTCCACGGGCCGCAGGGCTCCCCATCCCTCCGCAGTGGCGATGATGCCAGTGCATTTTGGAAAGAACAGCCTCATGAACGAATCCAGTAAGACCTCGGCCCCAGCTGGTCTCAAAGATGCCGGTCCCTCGGCCGGCGCCGTCCGGCTCAGGGCGAACAAGCTAGGCGTCGTTGCCGTAGCCTTCTTCGCCATTGCGGCCGCAGCCCCCATGGCCGCTGTTGTGGGAGCCAGTCCCGTCATCTTCTCCGCGAGCGGGCCCGGAACTCCGGTTGTGTATGTCATAGCAGCTCTTTTGGTTGCGCTGTTTTCGGTGGGATACCTGAGAATGAGCCAGCACATCACCAACGCAGGCGGATTTGTTGCCTACATCGCGAAAGGCTTGGGCAACAAGTGGGCCACGGGTGGCGCGGGAATCGCAATCCTTACCTATCTCAGCCTCCAGATCGGGTTGTGGTCCCAGTTCGGTGTGTTTGCCCAGCAACTCGTGGAAAGCCTCACGGGTGTGGGACTGCCGGTCTACTTTTGGATCGTCGCTGTCCTGGCGCTCACCACTGTGCTCACCATGAAAGGCGTGGACGCCAGCTTGAAGGTGCTGGGAGTGCTCATCCTTGGCGAAACGCTGGTGGTGGCCGCGCTTGTTGCCTCTTTGATTGCGCAAAAGGGGTTGGGGATCTTTACGTTCGCCGGGTTTACGGGTGAGAACATCTTCGGGCCCGGCCTGGGGATCTCATTGCTGTTCGCCTTTGCCTGCTTTACCAGCTTCGAAGCCACGGTGGTCTTCGCCGAAGAAGCCAGGAATCCGCGGCGAACCATCCCGCGGGCCGCCTACCTCGTCATTGCCTTCATCGGCGTCTTCTATATGTTGTCCACATGGGCCATCAGCGGAGCGGTGGGTATTGACGGGATCCAGGCCATCGCCACGGCAAATCCGTCCGGGATGATCTTCGACCTCGCCGAATCCAGCGCAGGTGCCTGGCTGAGCCTCGCCATGCAGGTCTTAGTGGTCACGAGCTTCATCGCGATGCTCCTGGGCTTGTCCAACATGTTCTCCCGGTACCTCTTTGCGCTCGGCAGGTCCGGCGCACTCCCGGCCAGGCTGTCCTCCGTTTCCGCGACCGGGGCGCCCGCCTTTGCCGGCCTGGTCAATTCCTTGGTTGTCCTGGCAGTGATTAGTGCCTTCCTGCTGGCCGGTGCGGACCCGATCGCCACCGTCTTCGCCTGGTTTGTGGCGCTGGGAACAGCAGGTTTCATCTCAATCCTGCTGCTGACCTCCGCTGCGGTCCTGCTGTACTTCGCCAGATCAGGGATCCGGGACAACATCTGGGTCACAGTGATCGCACCCGCACTGTCCCTCGTGGCGTTTGTTGTGGTGGGGTACCTCACCTTGGACAACTATGACGTCCTACTCGGAGGCGCAGGAGGGGTGGCCCGCTGGCTCCTCCTGGGCATCCCGCTCATATTCATGGCGGGGCTGATCCGGGGAACCCAAAAACCCACCATCAACTACGCCGCAGAAATCGTCTGAGCTGAATGCCTTGAGCTTCTCTACATCAACAAAAGGACCAAACCCATGACCACCACTGAACTGCAGGACTACGTCCCCGAGGAAGAATGGCCCCCGGTCTCCACCATGCTGGACGGCTTCGGGGCTCAGACCCTGCCTGCTTCACCTGCACTGGCCGCCACAATTGTTTCCTTCCAGGCAGCTGACGGCACCCCCAGCGAGTACAACTTCCTCACCCCGTCAACCCTCACCTGGACCGAGGGCACGGCCAGCGGGACCGCTGCCTATAAGGCGATTGAAGCCCGCCCGGGAATTTTCATCATCGATTTCGTTCGCGGCAAAGACGCCGACGCCGAAAATGTCACCGTTATCTTTGACCAATCCACAGGAGCCATCACCGCTGCCGTCTCCGGATTTGTCCGCTCGGACGGGAAAGTCCGGGGTCATACCGACTTCACACATTCCAACACCAGCGGCCAGCCCACAGTGCACCAACGATCGGCGGACCTCGTAGGAAAACGCATCTTCTATCGCTACAGCGACATCGAATCGTACGAGCACATCTACCTGAATCAGGGAACGTTCACGTGGCACTGTGTCCGGGGAGGGGAAGCAGGGCTCGCTGATACGGACCGCTGCATGACTTGGGCAGTGGCGGAGGATCTCTACATCTTTTTCTGGACCGAACAGGTGATGACTGTTGAAGCGGTGCTCTTGATCGATCTGCGCGAGCAGCGCTCCATCGGGCGGATGTTCGGCTGGGACAATCCCTCCGCTGAACCAGTTACTTTGCCGTTCAACTCCAGGCTCACGGTCCTGAACACCACGAGCTACCCGCAGGACACCCACAAACACTGATACCCCACACATAGCTTGTGGAGGTCCACCTCCGCGCAACAACCACCACCACAGAGGAGCAGCACCATGTCCCAGGTCTTCCATGCCCGCCTTGACCACGCCGCCTTTGAACCGTTTGCACTCGGTACTGTTCAATGGCTTCGGCGTCCAGGTGACAACGGCAATGAGGCGCTTAGCGGCGGCATCTGGAAAGTCACCCCTGAGGAAGCACCGGAACCGTTCGACCTTCCGATTGACCAGGATGAAACCATTTACATCGTGTCCGGTCATCTCCGCATCGAGGTCAAGGGCGCGACCACCCTTGAGCTGAAGGAAGGGTCCATGGCCTCGCTGTCCAAGGGGGCAATGACCCGCTGGAGTGTCTTGGAACCGACCGTTGAATTCTTCGTCTACAGCTGAAGAACGGGGCACAGTGGAAACCTCCGACGTCATTGTTATTGGGGCTGGTTTCGCCGGTCTCACAGCAGCAAGGGAGCTGTCCCGCAGCGGACACCGCACCATACTGCTGGAGGCGAAAGACCGCATCGCCGGACGGACCCACCTGGCGGAGCACCTTGGCCGGGACCTGGAACTCGGTGGCACCTGGGTGCACTGGACCCAGCCTTTTGTCTGGGCGGCAATGGGCCGGTATGGCATCAAGGCCCTGCCCGGGCCGGAATTCACCCAGGCTTCCTGGACCGTAAACGGACAGAGGCATCAAGGCACCGCAGAAAGCTTGCTGGAATTGCTGGATGGTCCGAATCGAATGCTCCTTGCTGCGGCCCGGCGCTATTTTCCCCTTCCGTGGTCACCTCTGGATAACCCTGATGTGGCGGATATCGACGAGCTCACACTCTCGGAAGCAATCGACCGATTGGATCTCCCCGAGGACCAGCGCCAGCTGCTGAGGTCTTTCTGGACGTTGAATTTCAACGGCAAGCTGGACCAAGCGGCGTACTCCCAGGCATTGCGCTGGTGCGCCGTGGCAAGTGGGGACTGGAAGCTGATGTTCGAGGCGTGCGCTAGCTTCAAGATCGACGGCGGCACCCGCCGCCTCGCCGAAGCGATCCTTGCGGACTCAACAGCCGAGCTGCGGCTGAATCAGGTGGTGTGTTCCATCAAACAGGATGACAAGGGAGTCCTTGTGACTACTGTCGCGGGCAAGCAATACACGGCCCGTCAGCTCATTCTCGCGCTACCGCTCAGCGTGCTCAACCACATTGATATCCAACCCCCGCTGTCGCGCGGGAAGAAGGAGGCGGCAGCAAGGGGACAGGCGGGCTTGGGCGCAAAACTGTGGATCAGGGTGCAAGGCCGGCAGGAGAGGTTCGTCGCGTTCGGTCCTGAGACAGCCGCCCTGAACTTCGTCCAAGCCGAGTACATCGACCATGACACCACCACCCTGGTCTGCTTCGGGCCCGACGCCGGGGCCGTGGACCTCACCGACGCCGCCGCAGCACAACGTCACCTTGACGCCATTGTCCCGGGGTTGAAAGTGCTCGATGTGGCCGGACACGACTGGGTGGCCGACGAATATGCCCGCTCCACCTGGCCCATGCACTACACGGGGTACCTGACCCGGTCCCTGGCGGAACTCCAGCGGCCGGAGGGAAGAATCCGCCTCGCGGGATCTGACTTCGCCAACGGCTGGGGAGGGTTCATCGACGGTGCCATCGAGAGCGGCTTTGACGCAGCCCGCGAAGCAGCATCCGCCCTTGGCAACGACGCGAGGTCACCCTTCCAAGCTCCTGTCGTTGTCTAAAACAACCCGAAACGCGCTCGACGTCGGCACTCTGGTGAGTGCCGACGTCGAGGTTTGGCTTTTGGCCGGGTTAACTGAGGTGCGCTGCGTTGCTCAGCGCGTGCGGCGGGCGCATAAGCCCGGGGGTGTGGCCTTCGGCGGGGTCGTTGCCGAGCTGAAGGATCTGGTTGTCCTTACCAACGTGCACAACCTTGGGTTCGTAGGCCCGGGCCTCTTCAGTGGTCATCTCCGCATAGGTGATGAGGATGACGACATCCCCTACATGAACCTGGTGGGCAGCCGCGCCGTTGATCCCGATGACGCCGGAACCGCGCTCGCCGGCGATGGTGTAGGTTTCCAGCCGGGCACCATTGGTGACGTCCACGATGGAGACGAGTTCGCCCGGAAGGATGTCAGCCGCGTCCAGCAGGTCAAGGTCGACAGTGACCGAGCCGACGTAGTGAAGATCGGCATGGGTCACCGTTGCGCGGTGGATCTTGGACTTGAACATTGTGCGGATCATAATGCGATCAGTTTAGCGCGGCACCCTCATCCGGCGCTGTGACGTACCAGACGCCTCTGGTTTTTGCCGCCGCCCATCGATACTGTTTGACGATCGGGGTCGGATGCTCAGATCCGCGACGCAGGAAGCCGGGGGGATTCATGGGTTCAAGTAAAGGGCTTTTCCGCGCGCCGAACATCCGTGTGGGCGTAGCCGCCGTGGTCATGGCATTTGTGATGGTGACAGGATTCATACCCGCAGCCAACGCGGAGCCCGTGGCCTTCCCACAAGCCCTGGCCCCAGGCAGCGCCGTTCCGACGGCGACCCTCGAGCCGCCGTCCAGCATTGCCGTACCTGCCCGATCCATTGCGTTCAACGGCGACGGGTCGCGTGCCTTCGTGGCGGGCCGCGATAAGTTCCACGCGATCGACGTTGCCAGCGACACCGTCGTTGCGAGTGTGGACGTTCCCGGCGCAGGTGACATGGTCCTCTCACGGGACGAAACGACCGCTTTCGTAGCTGCCGGCATTGGTATTCCGAACGTGACGATCATTGACGTGGCTTCGATGCGGGTCACTGGTGCGGTACCCATGGAAAAAGCCGGGAAATTGGCTGTTTCGCCGGACGGCGCCACCGTGTACGTGTCGGACGAATCCCTATCGGCCGGCTCCGTGGTTGTCATTGACGTCGCTGCCAGGAAAATCAAAACGGTGTTGCCGGTGGGGTCGGGCCCCGGCAGGCCAGTCATCGTAGCCGATGGCGCGAAAGTCTATGTCCCGAACTTGTTTGATGACACCGTCACCGTCATCAACGCTGCAACGAACACGGTCAGCAAAACTGTCCCGGTCCCCGTGGGGGTTTACGGCGGAGCCTTGTCGGCGGACGGATCCCGGGTCTACTTCACCTTCAGCAGTACCCAGGAAAGCGGTCTTTCCGTGATGTCCGTTGCTACCGACGCGTTGGTCGGGACCATTAGAACGACGAGTGAGCCGTCCCTGCCCGCACTGACTCCCGACGGCAAAACCGGCTACGCGGTGGATCAGGAACCCGGCAGATACGTCAACGGTCGCTTCGAAGCTGGCGCCTATTTCGTGGTCACGTTGGACCTCGTTAACAACACCTCCACGGCACTCGAGAACGGGTACGTAGGGCGGGACAAGCCCGTAGTGCGGGTCAGTGTGGATGGCACCCGGCTCTACATAGTGGGAACCTTTGCCGTGGTCAGGGCCTTGCCTTCGCAGAAATTCCTGGGAACGGAGTTCATGGGTGAGAATCCCGAGAATTTCATCCTCGAGCCGGGCGGAAGCAAAGGCTACGGGACGTTCATCGACGGAAACAGGATCTTGGTTCTCCGCGCCCCGGTCATTGAACATATCCGCAAGGACTACAACTCGGACGGCGCCACCGACGTCCTGGCCAGGGACGGGAACGGTGCGTTGTGGCTCTACCCTGGCAACGCCAACACAGGCTGGCTCCCACGCAAGCAGGTGGGCTCCGGCTGGAACGTCATGAACCTCATCGCCACCCCGGGGGACTTCAACGGCGACCACTTTCCGGACATCCTGGCGCGCGACGGTGTCGGCGACCTCTGGCTGTACCCCGGAAACGGGGCCTCGGACTGGCTGCCCCGGTCCAAGGTGGGTACGGGCTGGAACTCGATGACCGCCGTCGTCACCCCCGGAGATTTCAACTTCGATGGCAAGACGGACATAGTCGCCCGTGACGGTGCCGGTGATTTGTGGCTTTATCCCGGCGACGGCACCGGCGGCTGGCTGCCCCGTACCAGGATCGGCACGGGGTGGAACGAGATGACGGCGATCCTCGGTCCGGGCAATACTAATGAAGCCGGCAATGACATCCTCGCCCGGGATCGCGCAGGCACCCTTTGGCTTTACCAACGGACCACAGCCGGGGAATGGCGCAGCAGGATGCTGGTGGGGATCGAGTGGAACGGGATGACCGCAATGGTGACCCCAGGGGACTTCGACAGCGACGACCAGCCAGACCTCCTGGCCCGCGACGGCACCGGAAATCTCTGGCTGTATCCCGGGAGGCCATCGGGCGGATACCTGCCCCGAGTGCTGGTGGGGGTTGGCTGGAACGTCATGACGGTCATCGCCTGACCATTCGTTACACCAGCGCCCCTGCCGGTTCGTAACGCTCCAGCTCTGTTCCCGCCGCCACCTGGGCACGCAGTTCCTTGAGCCCACCGGTCACCACTCCTGCCGCGCGGGCCTGAACCAGGACGTTGCCCTGCGCCGTCGCCTCAATGGGCCCGGCGATCACGGGCTTCCCAGTGGCGTCCGCTGTCAGTTGGCATAGGAGCCGGTTCTGCGAACCGCCGCCCACAATGTGCACCACGCTGGTGCTGCGGCCGGTGAGCCGCTCGGCGTCGGCCAATGTGCGGGCGTAACCGGCGGCGAGGCTGTCCATGATGCAACGCACGACGGCGGCAGGCCGGTCCGCAAGCACGGAACCTGTGTTCCGCACGGCTGCGCGAATGCGGTCCGGCATGTTGTCCGGAGCTGTGAAGGCCGGGTCGTCGGCGTTGATTCGTGGACCGTCGGCGGAAAGAGCGGCGGCCGCGTTCAGCAGCGAGGTCAGCGATTGGCTGAACCCTTGCGCCGCCCAAGCACGTTGGCACTCGCTGAGCAGCCAGAGCCCGCCGACATTCCGCAGGTACCGGATGGTGCTGTCCACGCCGCGTTCGTTGGTGAAGTTGGCCTTACGGCTTGCTTCGCTGAGCACGGGAGCGTCCAGCTCCACCCCCACCAGGGACCACGTTCCCGAGGAAATGTAGGCGAAATCCGGCACTTCAGCGGGGACAGCCGCGACAGCCGAAGCGGTGTCATGCGAACCCACTGCCACCACTACCGTGTCCGAGGGCAGCCCTGTTTGCTCAAGCACCGAGGGCAGCAGCGTGCCCACGGTTTCGCCGGGTTGGATGAGCGGAGGGAAGATGTCTCCCGGCAGGCCCAGTGCGTCGAGGAACTCGGTGGCCCACTCTCCCGTCTCAGCATTGAAGAGCCCTGTGGTGGAGGCGTTTGTAGCCTCCGTCCGGCGTTCTCCCGTGAGCAGGAAGGCGATCAGGTCCGGGATGAGGAGAGCCTGCAAACCATCCAGCTTTGGTTCCGCTGCCAGCTGGTACAGCGTGTTGAACTGCAGGTATTGCAAACCCGTTGTGGCATATAACTTCTCCGGGGAGATCGCAGAGTGCACGCGTTCCACCGTCGCCCGGCTGCGCTCGTCCCTATAGCTGTACGGTTGCGTGGTGAGTTCACCGGCGTCGTTCACCAGGCCATAGTCCACTGCCCAAGTGTCGATGCCAATGCTGAGGATGCGCTCACCATTCCCACTCGCGACGGCAGCGGCGGCGGACAAGCCATTGAGTACCTCCGCGAAGAGGGCGTCGAAGTCCCAGCGGAGGCCGCCGTCGAGCTCTACAACTCCGTTGGGGAAGCGGTGGATGGTCTCGAGGGCCACACCCGAAGTGGGCGAGACGCGGCCCAGCATGACGCGACCGGAAGAGGCGCCAATATCCACTGCCGCGAAGACTGCTTTGCTGTTCGCGGTGGTTCCTTTGACCATCTGGCAGCCCTAGCGCAGGAAGGCGGCAGCAACGCCCGCGTCCACGGGGATGTGCAGGCCGGTGGTGTGGGACAGCTCATTGCTGGTGAGCACGGAGACGGCGTTGGCAACGTGTTCCGGCAGCACCTCCCGCTTCAGCAGTGTGCGCTGGGCATAGTACTTGCCCAGTTCCTGCTCGTCCACACCGTAAACCGCTGCGCGTTTGGCGCCCCAGCCGCCGGCGAAGATGCCGGAGCCACGGACCACGCCGTCGGGGTTGATGCCGTTGACGCGCACGCCGAACTCGCCCAGTTCAGCAGCGAGCAGGCGGACCTGGTGGGCTTGGTCGGCTTTGGTGGCGGAGTAGGCGATGTTGTTCGGACCGGCGAACACGGAGTTCTTGGAGGAGATGTAGATGATGTCTCCGCCCATGCCCTGGTCGATCATGACCTTGGCCGCGGCCTTGGACACCAGGAACGAGCCCTTGGCCATGACGTTGTGCTGGAGGTCCCAGTCCTTCTCGGTGGTTTCGAGCAACGGCTTGGAGATGGACAGGCCAGCGTTGTTGACCACCAGGTCCAAGCCCCCGAACGCGAGCACGGCTTCCTGGATCGCGGCTGCGATCTGGGCTTCGTTGGTTACGTCAGCCTGGACGCCGATGGCGACGTCGGATCCGCCCAGTTCCGCGGCTACAGCCTGGGCGTTCTCAAGGTTCAGGTCGGCAATCACTACGCACGCGCCGTCGGCCGCCAAACGGGTGGCGATCGCCTTGCCAATGCCCGACGCCGCGCCGGTCACCAGTGCGATGCGGGTGGCGTGGGACTTGGGCTTGGGCATGCGGGCGAGCTTGGCTTCTTCCAGTGCCCAGTACTCGATGCGGAATTTCTCGGATTCCTCGATCGGGGCGTAGGTGGAGATGGCCTCGGCGCCGCGCATCACGTTGATGGCGTTGATGTAGAACTCGCCGGCAACGCGTGCGGTCTGCTTGTCCTTGCCGAAGGAGAACATGCCGACGCCGGGGATGAGCACGATCGCCGGGTCGGCTCCGCGCAATGCGGGTGAATCTGAGTCGGCGTGGCGGTCGTAGTAGGCCTGGTAATCCTGACGGTATTCGGCGTGGAGTTCCTTCAACCGGTTCACCGCATCTTCGATTGACGCGTCCGCGGGAAGGTCCAGGATCAGGGGCTTGACCTTGGTGCGCAGGAAATGGTCCGGGCAGGAGGTGCCGAGCGCGCCGAGCCGCGGGTGCTCGGAGGATTCAAGGAAGTCAAGCACGACGGCGTCATCACTGAAGTGCCCCAGTTGCGGTTTGTCCGTGGAGGCCAGGCCGCGGATTACAGGGGCCAGGGCTGCCGCTTTGGCGCGGCGTTCGTTCTCGGGGAGGGCGCCGTAACCCGGCAGGGCGGGACCGAAAGGCTCGGCCTTGCCGTTCTCCGCGATGAACTTCTCTGCCTGGTCGATGATCCACAGCGAGTTGGCCTCAGCCTCTTCGCTGGTGGCACCCCACGCCGTGATGCCGTGCCCGCCAAGAATGGTGCCGATGGCCTGCGGGTTTGCTTCCTTGATCGCGGCGATGTCCAAGCCCAGCTGGAAACCGGGGCGACGCCAGGGAACCCACACAACTTTGTCCCCGAATACCTTTGACGTCAGCGCCTCGCCGTCCACCGCCGTCGCAATCGCGATGCCCGAGTCGGGGTGCAGGTGGTCAACATGCGCAGCGTCCACCAGGCCGTGCATGGCGGTATCGATCGAGGGAGCCGCGCCGCCCTTGCCGTGCAGGCAGTAATCGAACGCGGCCACCATTTCGTCTTCACGCTCGACGCCGGGGTAAACGGACTTCAGTGCCTGCAACCGGTCCAGCCGGAGTACAGCGAGGTTCTCCGCCTTCAGCGTGCCGAGGTCGCCGCCGGAGCCCTTGACCCACAGCAGCTGGACGTCCTGGCCGGTGACAGGGTCCTTCTCGACCCCCTTGGCGGAGGTGTTGCCGCCGGCGAAGTTGGTGTTCCGCTTGTCCGCGCCGAGGCGGTTGGAACGGGTGATCAGGTCTTCAACAGTTTTGTTGGTTTCATGCGTGGTCATGCTTATGCGCCCCATCCGGCTTGCTGGCCGCCAGCGCGGTCCTCGTTGATCTTCTTCTGGTAGCCGCTGGCCTTGTAGGCAGCGATCGGGTCGGCGGGCAGGCCGCGGGATTCACGCCACTCGGCCAGGACCGGGCGGACATCGGTGTAGAAGGCATCGTTGAAAATGCCGTTTGCGGCCAGGACATCCCCGGCTCGCTGTGCCTCGGACAGTGCGGCAGTATCCACGAGCAGTGCGCGGGCCGTCATTTCCTGGACGTTCAGGACCGAGCGGATCTGACCCGGGATCTTCTCTTCCAGGTTGTGGCACTGGTCCAGCATCAGGGCAACGCCTGAATCCTTGCCGAAGCCGCCGCCGCGGATCACTTCGTGCATGATGCGGAACAGCTGGAACGGATCGGCTGCGCCAACAATGAGATCGTCATCGGCGTAGAAGCGGGAGTTGAAGTCGAAGGATCCCAGCTTGCCCAGGCGCAGCAGCTGCATCACGATGAACTCGATGTTGGTCCCTGGAGCGTGGTGGCCGGTGTCGAGGCAAACGAACGCCTTATCGCCCAGGGCAAGGGTCTGCGCGTAGGAGGTGCCCCAGTCCGGAACATCGGTGTGGTAGAAAGCCGGCTCGAAGAACTTGTACTCCAACACCAGGCGCTGTTCATCACCGAGGGCCGCGTAGATCTCCTGAAGGGATTCCGCGAGGCGGTCCTGCCGGCCGCGCATATCGTCCTGGCCGGGGTAGTTGGTGCCATCGGCCAACCAGATCTTCAGGTCCCTTGATCCGGTGGCATGCATGATCTGGATGCACTCAAGGTGGTGGTCGATCGCACGGCGGCGCACGGACTCGTTGGAGGACGTCAGGGAACCGAATTTGTACTCGTCGTCCTGAAACGTGTTGGAGTTGATGGTGCCCAGTCCAACGCCCAGACCTTCTGCAAACGACCGCAGCGCAGAGTAGTCATCAACCTTGTCCCAAGGAATGTGCAGGGCGACTGTGGGCGCAAGGCCTGTCAGCTCGTGGACCTTGGCGGCGTCGGCGATCTTTTCCTGGACGGTGCGCGGGGTACCGGGTGTGCCGAAGACCTTGAACCGTGTCCCCGAATTTCCGTAGGCCCAGGACGGCACTTCAATGGCCAGTTCTCCCAGGCGGCCCAGGGCCGACTCTGTGGCGGCCGACTCTGTGGTGTTCATGCTTGTTCCTTCTGGTGTCCGGTGGTGGTGTTTGTATGTACTGGGGCGGCGGAGTTTGTGACGCCGTTCGCGGCGGCCAACTGGTCCTCAAGATTGAAAACTTCTTCGACGATTTCGAATCCCTGGTCCGGAGGAAGGTCGCCGTTCGAGAACAGGGTTGCCATCTCGGCCTGCCAGCGGGCGTTGACGTCCGTTAGTGCCATGCGGGCTTGGACCGCCTGGTAGTCATCGCATTCCAGGTATCCGATCAGCTGGCCATCGGAAGCCAGGAAGAGGGAGTAGTTGTTCCATCCCGCGTCCTTGAGGGCGTGCAGCATCTCCGGCCAAACGGCTGCATGCCGGCGCTTGTATTCGTCCATCAACTCCGGCTGGACGGAAGAGCGGAAACAGACCCTCATGTGCGGTTCTCCAGGTCACTCGTCTTTGAATCGTTTCATTTGTTACGATTCAAATTACCCTCGCAAGAAGGAGGGTGTCAAGGCGTTTCCTGCATATCGATGACAACCAGCGGAGATTGGAAAGCATGTCCCAGACAGCGAGCATCAAAGACGTTGCCACCCACGCACAAGTAGCCGTGGGAACTGTTTCCAACGTGCTGAATTATCCGGACCGCGTATCGCAACGGACCAAGGAACGCGTCCTCAAATCCATCGCCGAACTCGGTTTCGTCCGGAACGACGCCGCCCGTCAACTCCGGGCAGGGCAGAGCCGGACCATCGGATTGATCGTGCTGGACGTGGGCAACCCGTTCTTCTCCTCGGTTGCTCGTGCCGCAGAAGATGCGGCTACAGCTCTGGGTAGCGTGGTGTTGGTGGGGGACAGCGGCCAGGATGCTTCCCGTGAAGCGCACTACATGGACCTGTTCCAGGAACAGCGTGTCCAGGGTCTGCTGATCTCGCCTGTAGGGGACGTTGCGGATCGGATCGATACGCTGCGCGAACGTGGCGTGCCAACTGTCCTGGTGGACCAACTCGCCGATACCGACCGGTGCAGCTCAGTTTCGGTGGATGACCAAGAAGGCGGATATCTTGCCGCCCGGCACCTGCTGGACACGGGCCGCCGTCGTCTGGCTTTTGTTGGCACCCCATCAATTCGCCAGGTAGCCAACCGACTCAGCGGCGCGCAACGGGCAGTCGCAGAAGCAGCAGGAGCGACGATTGAGGTCCTGGACTCCGCAGGTCAGACCGTCCTTGCCGGGCGCCAAGTGGGCAACGACCTGGTGGAGCGGGCGCCAGGCGAAAGGCCGGAAGCCGTGTTCTGTTCCAACGACCTCCTGGCGCTCGGCGTTATGCAGTCGTTGACCATGCTCCGGACAGTTAAAATCCCTGAGGACATTGCCCTTATTGGTTACGACGACATCGACTTCGCCGTCTCCGCCGTGGTGCCTTTGTCATCCATCCGCCAGCCCACGGAGGCCTTGGGTCGCACGGCGATCGAGTTGCTGGCGGAGGAGCAGGAAAGCGGCGGAACCAAACACCGGGCCGTGGTGTTCACGCCGGAGCTCGTGGTGCGCCAAAGCACGGCCGGCTCACCCAACTGAGTCGCAGTAGTGCGCGTTATGAGCCTTCAAAACGCGCACTAATGCGACTCAGTTGGGTGCCGCGGGACGTTACAGCGCGTAGATGGTCCAGGTTGCGCTATGCGATGCGCCGGGTTCCAGCCGGATCAGGTCCGTACCACTGTTGAACGAGTCGGGCGGGCAGGTCATCGGTTCCACGGCCAGGCCCAGCCGGTTCGGGAGTGGTGCCGGCTTGTCTGCCGTGTGGATCTGCAGCCACGGGCAGCTTTCGTCCCAGGACATCCCGGCGCCGGTACCCGCCGGGTCCCGCAGGGAAAGCCGCGCCAGCCCGTCGTCGAAGGTAATCCCGGTGAAGGCGTGGTCGATCTCGGTGCCCCCAAGAGAGCGCGGGGTCCGGAAATCGAAAGCGTGGCCCTCAACTGCCACAACACCAACGGGCAGCAGCCTGTCAGGGGTTACCTCAAGGAAGCTATCCGCAGGAAAGTCGAGGACCCACTGATCCAGAGGCGAAGAACCGGCCACCAGATACGGGTGCGGGCACACTCCGTACGGTGCTGGAGCGTCACCAGCGTTGCGGGCAGTTACCCGTGTGTGCAGCCCGGCGTCGTCCAGCACGTACCGGGCCGAAAGCTCCAGTGCGAACGGATAACCCGTGCTCGGCCCCAAGGTGCACGTCAAGGTCAGCGAACCGGCGTCGGACTCCTTCAGGGTCCAGTCGAGCGGGAACGCGAGGCCGTGCAACGATGTGCCCCGGTCCTGTTCGTTGACGGGCAAGTGATGCACCGTGCCATCGAAGCGGTAGGTACCGTCGGCAATCCGGTTGGGCCACGGCGCCGCGATGATTCCCCGGTAATCCGGGATTGCTTCGCCGGCCGCAAAGGGAACCACGAGGTCGCGGCCTTGATACTGCAAGACTCGCAAGGCAGCCGCGCGGGCGGTCACAACAGCCGTGTAACCGCCCGCGCTCAGACTAAATTCGGTGCTCACAGGCCGCCGGCCAGCTTGTAGTAGGCGGCGTTCCAGTTCAGTTCCTTCTTGAACTGTTTGATGGTGGTGTCCTCGTCGATGGTAAGGAGTTCAGTTTTCGCGATTTCGGCGAAGTCCTCGAATACCTCCAGGCCCACCTGCGTGGACAGGACCGTGTGGTGGGCGGCGCCGGCAGTGAGCCAGGCTGCGGCCGACGTGGCGAAGTTGGGCTTGGGCTCCCACAGTGCGCGGGCCACCGGGAGGTTGGGCAGTGGCTGGTCGAGATCCACGACGTCCACCACGTTCGCGACCAGGCGGAACCGATCGCGCATGTCCGAGAGAGCGACCACAATCCCGGGACCGGCGTCCGTATCGAACACCATGCGTACGGGGTCTTCCTTGCCACCAATGCCCAGCGGGTGGATCTCCACACGCGGCTTCTTGGCGGTCAAGGACGGGCAAACCTCGAGCATGTGCGCGCCAAGGATCTTCTCCGAGCCCGGCTCGAGGTGGTAGGTGTAGTCCTCCATGAGCGAAGCCCCGCCGGGCAGGCCCGCGCCCATGACCTTGGCAGCGCGAACCAGGATGGCGGTCTTCCAGTCGCCCTCGGCGCCAAAGCCGTAGCCGTCGGCCATGAGCCGTTGGACTGCCATGCCGGGGAGCTGACGGAGTTCGCCCAGGTCCTCGAACGACGTCGTAAACGCGGCTGAGCCGTTTGCCTCAAGGAAGCTGCGGAGACCGAGTTCGATCCTCGCGCTGTAACGCAGCGATTCGTGGCGCGCACCGTCTTTTTGCAGTTCCGGAACCACCTCGTAAAGGCGCTCATACTCGGCAACCAGGGCGTCCACGTCGGACTCCGCCGCGCCGTGAACGGCATCGGCGAGCTCGTTCACGGACCAGGTGTTGACCGAGACGCCGAAGCGGAGCTCGGCTTCGGTCTTGTCGCCTTCGGTGACGGCGACGTTGCGCATGTTGTCACCGAAACGGGTCAGCTTCAGCGTCCGCACAGCCGCCCAACCGGCCGATGCACGCTGCCAAGCGCCCACCTGGCGGGCGATCTCAGGATTGCTGACATGCCCGACGACGGTCTTCCGCGGCACGCCGAGGCGCGACTGGATATACCCGAATTCGCGGTCGCCGTGGGCTGCCTGATTCAGGTTCATGAAGTCGAAATCGATATCGGCCCAGGGCAGGTCACGGTTGGCCTGCGTGTGCAGGTGCAGGAGCGGCTTGCGCAGGGCGTCCAGGCCCTGGATCCACATCTTGGCCGGGCTGAACGTGTGCATCCAGGCGGTCACGCCGATCACGGAGTCGTTGGAGTTTGCTTCCAGCGCGGTGCGTCGGATGGCGTCGGAATCCGTGAGGACCGGCTTCCAGACGAGTTTGACCGGCACGTCCGAGGAATCGTTGAGGGCGTTGGCAATCTCCTGCGATTGCGAGGCGACCTGCTTGAGGACATCTTCGCCGTAGAGGTGCTGGCTGCCGGTGAGGAACCAGACCTCGTACTGATCAAGGGACGTGTTGTTGGCGCTGGGCATGTTGATGGCTCCTGAAAGTGTGGTGGACGTCCGCTTTAGCGGCCGTAGACGTTTTGGTAGCGGTTGTAGAGCGAGTCGATTTTCGCCTGGTCAATGGGGAGGGGTTCGCCGAGTTGTCGCGATACGTGCACCGTCTTTGCCACTTCCTCGCACATCACGGCTGCCTTCACCGCGGACCGTGCGTCCTTGCCGATGGTGAAGGGCCCGTGGTTCTGCATGAGCACGGCGGGGGAGTGGGAGTTCTTGAGGGTCTCCACGATTCCCTGTCCGATCGAATCGTCTCCGATCAGCGCGAACGGGCCTACAGGGATCGGACCGCCGAATTCGTCGCCCATCATCGTCAGCACGCAGGGGATCTCCTCGCCACGGGCAGCCCAGGCGGTGGCATAGGTGGAATGGGTGTGCACCACACCGCCAACCTCGGGCATGTGCCGGTAGACGTAGGCATGCGCTGCAGTGTCGGAGGACGGCGAGAGGTCCGGGTTGCCCCAGTCAACAGTTCCGCCGCTTCCGATGTTGATGCCCCTGACAGGAGTCCCATAGAGGTCCGTGACCACCATTTGCTCCGGCGTCAGCTCGTCATAGGAGACACCGGAGGGCTTGATGACCATGAGGTCGTAGCCAGGGATCCGGCCGGAGACGTTGCCCGCAGTCCAGACAACCAGCTTGTAGCGGGTCAGCTCGGCGTGCAGTTCGCAGACTTCGCGCCGGACTTTCGCGATGGTTTCCAAGAGGGTGCTCATGCGTTGACCCCTTCTGT
Organism: Paenarthrobacter sp. YIM B13468; assembly: GCF_042788025.1. Classification (NCBI taxonomy): domain Bacteria; kingdom Bacillati; phylum Actinomycetota; class Actinomycetes; order Micrococcales; family Micrococcaceae; genus Paenarthrobacter; species Paenarthrobacter sp. YIM B13468. The sequence goes on from NZ_JBHZPI010000021.1 coordinate 37,049, forward strand.
GATGGCGGTGTGGGCAGCGCGCTGAATTGCCTTCAGGCGGTGCATGACGCTGTTGGTCCCGCGGCCGAAGTAGTCGTGCAGGGTGCGGTATTCCTGGAAAAGTGCCTCGTAGGCCCTGACATTTTCGGGGATCGGCGTGTAGACCGCACCCGGGGCAGCTGCCATGGATGCTGCGGCTTCGCGGATGTCCTCGTACTTCCCGGCAGCTACTGCGGCGTGGATTGCCGAGCCGAGTGCGGGTCCCTGCTCCGAGCCGATGGTCGACAACTGGAGCCCCGTGATGTCTGCGTAGACCTGCATCAGGAACTTGTTCTTCAAGAGCCCGCCGGCCACGATGAACTCCTTGACCGGTACTCCCGAATCACGGAATGCATCCACGATGGTCCGGGTGCCGAAGGCCGTGGCCTCCAGCAGTGCGCGGTAGGTGTCCTCTGGCTTCGTGGCAAGTGTCTGGCCCACTACGACGCCGGAGAGTTCGTGGTCCACCAGCACTGAGCGGTTGCCTGAGTGCCAGTCCAGGGCAATCAGGCCGTGCTCGCCGATTGCCTGTTTCTCTGCGAGTTCGGTGAGGTATTCGTGGATGCCCAAGCCTTTGGCGGCTGCGGCTTGGTGGTAGTGAGGGGGGACGCCGTTCTTGGTGAACCAACCGAAGATATCGCCAACTCCGGACTGCCCGGCTTCATAGCCCCACAATCCGTCCACGATGCCGCCGTCCACAACGCCGCACATGCCCGGGACTTCACGCAGGACGTCACCGTTCATGACGTGGCACGTGGAGGTGCCCATGATGGCAACCAGTTGCCCCGGCTCAACTGCGTTGGCTGCAGGGGCGCTGACGTGGGCATCCACATTGCCCACGGCTACTGCAATTCCCGCAGGCAAGCCGGTCCAGGCGGCAGCCTCTTCCGTAAGGTAGCCTGCGGCGTCGCCCAAGCGGCCGATGGTGTGCTCCAGCTTTTCCGAAACGAAGCCCTTGAAGTCCGGGTTCAGCGCGGTGAGGAAATCCTCCGAAGGGTACTTACCGTCTTGGTAGATGCCCTTGTAGCCAGCGGTGCAGGCATTGCGTACATAGCTGCCGCACAACTGCCAGACGATCCAGTCGGCTGCCTCAACCCAGTGATCCATGGCGCCGTAAACTTCGGGGTCTTCCTCAAGCAGCTGCAAGCCCTTGGCGAACTCCCATTCCGAGGAGATCAGGCCACCATACCGGGGAAGCCATGCCTCTCCGCGTTCCTCGGCGAGCTTGTTAATGCGGTCGGCCTGTGGCTGCGCGGCGTGGTGACGCCACAGCTTGACGTAGGCGTGAGGGCGGTCCGCGAAGCGTTCCAGTTCGTTCAGCGGAGTGCCGTCCGCCGTCGTCGGGACCATGGTGCAAGCGGTGAAGTCCGTAGCGATGCCCACCACGTGGCCTGGGTTGATGCCGGCATCGGCGACGGCGGCCGGAACCGCGTTGCGCAGGACGTCGCGGTAGTCGTTGGGCACTTGGAGCGCCCAGTCGGCGGGCAGCCGCTGACCGGTTGTCGGCAGCCGGTCGGACACAACGGCGTGCGGATATTCGAACACGCCGCTGCCGAGCTCGGCACCGTCCGAGACACGCACGACGACGGCGCGACCGGACAGGGTGCCGTAGTCCACGCCGATGACGAACTGCTCGTCGAGCGGGAGGTTTTCAGTGGTATTCATGGGGTCTCCATCCGGCTGGCCAAGGCCTCATTGCCGGGGGTCGGGGTGGAAGAAACGAAGAAGGTCTGATGCAATTGTTAGCGCTCACAACTTTGATGTCAAGAGCGGACCGGAGAACTGCACGCTTGGGTTAGCTTGAGACGGGCGCCGTCGTGGCTCGGACAACAAGGCGGGGCTTCACGGTCACTGGCGTACCCGTAGCGCCGGTCTCCAGACGATCAAGCAGCAAACCGATGCAACGCTCGCCGAGTTCCTCAAAGTCCTGGGCCACGGTAGTCAGCGGCGGGATGAAGTAAGCGGCTTCGGGTTGATCGTCGAAGCCCACAACACTGATATCGGCAGGGACGCGCACACCGGCTTCATGGAACGCCCGGAGCACCCCGAGGGCCATTTGGTCGTTGGCGACGAACAGGGCCGTCATGGAACGTTCAGCGGCGATTTTCAGGCCCTCGAGGTAGCCGCACTCAGCGCTCCAGTCGCCTTCGATCAGGGCAGCTGGTTCCAGACCGGCCTTACGCAAGGCGTCCCGCCAACCCTCGGTGCGGGCAACTGCGTCAATCCAATCAGCGGGCCCGGAAAGATGCCCGATGTGCTTGTGCCCCAGTTCAAGGAGGTGCTGGACGGCCAGCCGCGCTCCCTCGCGCTGGTCCACGGTGGCGCCGCTGAGGTGCTCGTCGCCGACAGAGCCCACTGCCACCAGCGGTACCTGAGCGGTGATGTCCTTGAGGACATCAAAGGTCCCGGGGTGCGGCACTGTCACAACGATCCCGTCCACCCCTTGGTCCATGAAATGCGCCATAGCGTCCTTGATGGTCTCCGGCGTGACTTCCCGCAAGCCCGCGACACTGACAAAGTAGCCCGCATCCCTGGCCGCCTGCTGCACTCCGAGGAGGGTGTGGGACGGGCCGTACTGCGCCAACTCGCTTCCCAGGACGCCGATGGTCTGGGAGCGCCGGGTCACCAGGCTGCGTGCAGCGGTGTTGCGGCGGTATCCAAGTTCAGTGATGGCCTGCTCGACGCGCTCCCGGGTCTTCGTGCTCACGTTGGGGTGGTTGTTCAGAACACGGGACACGGTTTGGTGGGAAACGCCTGCAACGCGGGCGACGTCTTCCATGACAGGAGGCCTGCTTGGTGCGGATTGTTCAGTGCTCACCCTGTCACGATAGAGCACCGGCGCGGTGATCAGCCCATGGCCGCCTTGGCCGCGTAGTGGCGGTACCTCGTCAGGAACGCGGGCGTCCCGGAAGTCTTCGGCGCAGCAACCTCGATTCCTTCAAGGGGCCAATCGGGCAGCTTTCCCGTGAGGACGCCAGCTGCTTGCCGTGCAGCGCCGTCTGCTACATACTCCCCGGGAGCAGGCACGAACACCTGCAATCCGAAGACCTCCGCAGCAACCTGCTGCACAGCCTCGGACTGGGCGCCGCCGCCCACCAAGATGATGCGCCGGGCCGACACGCCTTGAGATTGCAGGGCGGCGAGGCCATCGGCCAAGGAGCACAACACACCTTCGACGGCGGCCCTGGCCAGGTTGGCTGGCGTGTAGTTGGAAACCGTAAGCCCGTGGAGGGAGCCTGTGGCATCCGGAAGATTGGGCGTCCGTTCCCCTTCAAAGTACGGCACCAAGGTTAAGCCGCCGGCTCCTTCCGCAGCGGACAGGGCAAGCTTGCCGAATTCCGGCAAATCCACCCCGAGCAATGCTGCCGTGGCATCGAAAATCCGGGTGGCGTTGAGGGTACAGGCAAGAGGCAGGTAGTTTCCTGTGGCATCGGCGAACCCTGCCACCAAGCCACTTGGGTCCTGGGAAGGGACGGCCGATACAGCGAAAACGGTGCCTGACGTGCCGATCGAAATAACAACATCCCCCACTGCCGCGCTGACGCCCAGACCCGCTGCGGCGTTATCGCCTGCGCCGGGCCCGATCAAGGCGCCGCCCGGCGTCTTGCCGGATGCTTCCAAAGGCCCGACGACGGCCGGCAGCACCGGGACATGGCCGAGGGTGCCTTTCAGGACTTCCGGAAAGTATTCGCCCGTTCTGGACGAGAAGTATCCTGTCCCGGAAGCATCGGACCGATCTGTGCGGAGCAGCTCCAACGAGGACGGCCCTGTGCCTGGCCCATGGCCGGCCAAACGCCACGACAACCAATCATGGGGAAGGCAAACGGCCGAAGTGCGCCGGGCATTTTCCGGTTCGTTTCGAGCCAGCCACCGAAGTTTGGTGGCCGTCAGGGATGCCACGGGCACGGTTCCCGTGCTGGCTGCCCAATACGCGGCCCCGGCCGCGGCATCGCCTTGGCCCGCTTCGAGGATCAACTCTTCGGCGTCCAGAGCGGATCGGGTGTCATTCCACAGCAGCGCGGGGCGGACCACGTTTCCTGATTCGTCCAGGCACACCATTCCATGCTGCTGGCCCCCGATCGAAACAGCATCGACGTCGTCCAAGCCACCAGCCTGGCTGATGGCTTCCTGGAGGGCAGTCCACCAGTGATCTGGATGGACCTCGGTGCCTTCAGGGTGTGAAGCGCGCCCCTGCCGCACCAGGGCACCTGTGTCTGAGTCCCTGATGACCACCTTGCAGGACTGGGTGGAGCTGTCGATCCCGGCTACGAGAGGCATGCGTTTGTTCCTTTACGGACTGTTCCTTGTGGACGCTTCTTTGCGGACCGTCGCCGGGACTGGCAGTCCGGAAAACAAGGAACCTGGTGTGGTCCCGGCGACGGAATTGCGAATGGCTGATCTTTAGCGCGCGCCCAGAAGGTGCTCGATGGCCAGCTGGTTGAGGCGTACGAACGCGAACGAGCGCTCGGCGGCCTTGTCGGCGTCGAACGTTTCGAAGGAACTGGCGTCAGCCAAAAGGTCAGCAGTAGTTTCGCCGGCATTCAATGTGGGCTCGCCGAGCTCGAACACGCCCGAGGTGGTCAGCGCTTCCTGAACCTCCGGATCGGCACGGAAAGCGAGGGCGCGTTCCTTCAGGAGCAGGTACATGGACATGTTGGACTTGGCCGATTCCCATACGCCGTCGTAACCGTCGGTGCGGGAGGGCTTGTAGTCGAAGTGGCGGGGACCATCGTACTTGGGTCCGCCGTTGGGGAAGCCATTCTCCAGGAGGTCCACCGTAAAGAAGGCGCTGGTGAGGTCGCCATGGCCGAAGACGAGGTCTTGGTCGTACTTGATCCCACGCTGGCCGTTGAGGTCGATGTGGAAGAGCTTGCCGGCCCAGAGGGCTTGGGCAATACCGTGGGTGAAGTTCAGGCCCGCCATTTGCTCGTGGCCGGTCTCCGGGTTGAGGCCAACAATGTCACCGTGTTCCAGCTGGGCGATGAACGCAAGGCCGTGGCCAACAGTCGGCAGGAAGATATCGCCGCGGGGCTCGTTGGGCTTGGGTTCCAGGGCAATCCGCAGACCGTAGCCCTTCTCCTTGATGTAGCCGGCGGCGGTGTCCACGCCTTCCTTCATACGGTCCAACGCCGCGGAGAGATCCTTGGAGCCGTCGTACTCGCTGCCTTCGCGGCCGCCCCACATCACGAACGTCTCGGCGCCGAGTTCAGCGGCGAGGTCGATGTTGCGAAGGATCTTGCTCAGGGCAAAGCGTCGGACGGAGCGGTCGTTGGAGGTAAATCCGCCGTCCTTGAAAACGGGGTGGCTAAACAGGTTGGTGGTAACCATCGGAACCTTGAGGCCCGTTTCGGCCAAAGCTCCCTTGAAGTTCTTCAGGATAAGGTCGCGCTCGGAGGCGCTGGCGTCAAAGGGGACAAGGTCGTTGTCGTGGAAAGTGATGCCGTAGGCGCCGAGTTCACTGAGCTTATGAACCGCTTCAATCGGGTCCAGGGCTGCCCGGGTTGCAACGCCGAAGGGATCGGCGCCTGTCCATCCCACTGTCCAAAGGCCAAACGTGAAGCGGTCCTGGGGAGTTGGCTGCGGGGTCATTGTTGCTCCTTTGCAAGGCGGCGGGGAGGCCATGGATAAAAAGCGCTCCAATTAGTTTTCAATCTGAACTATATGGGGGATGATGGATCATGGTCAATGGAAGCCAGCAAAAATCTTTCAAGCCCTTGAGGAGGCTGCCAGAGTGAATGAGCAAGCGGCCCCGGGGCGCGTAGGTGACGTCCGCCGTCGAAATCTTTCGCTTGTCCTGGATTCGATCGCCCGCAACGGCGATGCCAAGCCCAGCCGCGCACAAGTAGCGGCTGGAACGGGGCTGACCAAGGCGGCAGTATCGAGTTTGGTGGCTGATCTCGTGGAGTCGGGCCTCGTCTCCGAGGTAGGCCTGTACCGCGATGGGGAGCGGGGACGGCCGGGCCAAGGCCTCGAGCTTAGCTCCCGCCGAGGTGTCGTCGGTATGGAAATCAACGTCGACTATTTGGCTGTGGGCTTGGTGGATCTCGGTGGGAGCCTGCGTTTCAGTTCCACGGTGGAGTCCCGCAACCGCGGACTCAAGCCGGGTGCCGTCATGGAGAAACTGGGTGAACTGGCCAGTCAGGCGAAAGCCGCAGCCACCTCTGCCGGCATCACCATCCTCGGTGGCGGACTTGCGGTTCCGGGCCTGGTTGATGAGCAACGCAACATCGTCCTGTCCGCTCCAAACCTCCATTGGGAGCACGAGCAATTGAATCCACAGGCGTTGCTGGAAGACGCGCCGCTGGGTGTCAGGCTGTCCAATGAGGCAAACAGTGCTGCGCTCGGTGAGCTTTGGTACGGCGACGGCCCCGCGGACTTCCTCTACGTTTCCGGTGAAGTCGGCGTTGGTGGTGGGGTCATCATCGGTTCTGAGCTCTACACGGGACCTGGCGGTTCCGCCGGCGAACTGGGCCACATCGTGGTGCATCCCGAAGGGCCCTCATGTTCCTGTGGAGGGGTTGGCTGCTTGGAAACATTCGCTGGCCAGGAAGCTATTTTTGAAGCTGCCCGCATCCCGGAGGGTTCTCTTGGCAGGCGGACCGAACTGCTGCTCGCAGCCTTGGCCGCCGATGAGCCGCATGCCAAGCGTGCAGTTCGTGACGCCGGACGGTATCTGGGCATCGCGCTCGCTTCTTCTGCGCGTCTGATGGACATCGAGGCCGTGGTGCTCGGGGGCCATTTTGCCGTCCTCGCCGATTGGCTGAAACCGGCAGTGCTGTCGAGTTTGGAAAGGTATGCGCCGGGGCTGCTGGAGCCGGAAAGCCTGACCGTTTCCCGGTTGGAGCACTCCGGGACGCTGCTGGGCGCAGCGGGTCAAGTGATCCGCGCGGTCATTGAATCGCCGTTCGAATTCATCCTGGGCAAACCCGCGTAGGGCATCTTTCGCGGGGAGGGGGTTTCCGGGATTCTCTGCGGCTGGTCCTTCCATGCGAATCATCAGCATGCTTACTATTAAGTGGTCAGTTTGTTCGCGCATGCTCAACCCACGAACAGGTGCCCCATGACTACTCAAAACTCAGCACACACCAGCACAGCGAAGGCAGGCAGCGCTCCCGCCCCTGAAGACGACCGCAAACCGGATAGTCTCAACGACCTGGTGAAACCCACGTGGATGTATATCGCCAAGAGGACGCTGCGGGAATTCGGTAAGGACCAATGTCCTGACGCCGCTGCCGGCCTCACGTACTACGCCGTGCTCTCCCTTTTCCCGGCGCTTCTAGCGTTGGTTTCCCTCATCGGGATCTTTGGCGACGCCGGGAAAACCACCAACGCGTTGCTGGACATCGTGCAGCAGTTCGCTCCAGGGCCCGGTGTTGACGCCATGCGGCAGCCCATCGAGGAACTGACGCGCTCCAACGCGGCGGGCTTTGCACTCGCCCTCGGCATCTTGGTGGCATTGTGGTCGGCCTCCGGGTACACAACGGCCTTCAGTAGGGCGATGAACCGCGTGTACGAAGTGGACGAAGGCCGCGGCTTCGTCAAACTGCGCGGCACGATGCTCGCCGTTACCGTCGTCGCGCTTGTGGGCGCGGCACTGGCCGCCACGATGCTTGTCCTGAGCGGACCGGTGGCCGAGGCTATCGGTAAGGCAATCGGAATGTCGGACACGATCCTGACCGTGTGGAACATCGCTAAGTGGCCAGTCCTGATCGTGCTGGTTGTCATTGTCATCGCAGTGCTCTACTACTTCACCCCCAACGTCAAACAGCCCAAGTTCCGTTGGATGAGCCCGGGGTCCCTCATTGCACTGGTGATTTTTGCCCTGGCATCCCTGGGCTTTGGTTTCTACGTTGGCAACTTCAGCAATTACAACAAGACCTATGGAACGCTGGCGGGCGTCATCATCATGCTGCTATGGCTGTGGATCCTGAATATGTCGCTGCTTTTCGGCGCGGAATTTGACGCCGAAATGGAACGCGGGCGGCAATTGCAGGGAGGAATTGAAGCCGAAGAGAGCATCCAACTCCCGCCGAAGGATACCAAGCGCAGCGATAAGCAGCAGAAGCAGGAAGACGAGGTTATCCGCCGCGGGGAGGAACTTCGGGAGAACTACGGAGACGAAACACGCTCCAACGAAGCCCAGGAACGAAGCGCAGATGCCGAAGACAAGAAGTGAAGCCCAGGGCGACAACGGGTTGGGTGCCACCCGCAGGAAGCTCAAGTCTGTTCGCGACGGTGACAGGGTGGAAATCCACGGTGAGGTTTTCCGCGTCAGCTCCGTCCAGCCGGAGGGTGGAACCCGAAATATCCGGGTGGAGTTACAAGCCAACGACGGCGGCACTCTCACCTTGATCGGTGTTCCGCGCGCCGAGGTCCACGTGCCCGCCAACCTGTAGCCGGGCTGAGGTTCCGTGCGGATTACGCCCCTGCGGGAAAGCCCTGGTCGGCGTCGTCCCACCAACCCTCCCAGGCGCTGGAGGATAGGCGCTCAAAAGCGAAGGTGGCAGCAGGCGTGTTTTCTTCAGGGGAAGCGCCTGAGGATCCGCTCGGGCTGCTGCCGGCGTCCAGGAAAAAGTTGAGAGTCTTCAAGAGCATCATGGTGGTGTCCTTTCAGTGGTTTCTTGGACCTCTTTGTCCAGGTGAAACCAGCGTAGGCGGGCATTGTTTCTTCTCATCGACGCAATGTTTCAGCTATGTACCACTTATCTAACATGGGCATTCCGGGCCTCGCGGCTGAAACAAACAGGGGGCGAAAAAGCGAGCCCCTGCCGTGACCGGGCAGGGGCTCGCTTGCTTGGGGGGTGGTCCTCCCGCGGAGCTTAGGGCATCTGCGGGAGGACCACGTTCTTAGGGTTGTTTGGGTTCTTACGCGTACGGCAGGACGAGTTCCGCGTAGCGCTTCTTCATGGTTTCCAGGACGGAATCGCCGTCGGCGTCCCAGATTTCCTGGTTGAAGATTTCAACCTCGATATCGCCCGTGTATCCGGCGTCCCGCACCCAGGTGCCGATGGTGGCGAAGTCAATGACGCCGTCGCCCATCATGCCGCGGGACAGCAGCGCGTCCGCAGCGATCGGCAGATTGAAATCGCATACCTGGTATGAGGCAATGCGGTTTTCGCGCCCAGCCCGTTCGATCTGCGCCTTCAGTTCCGGATCCCACCACACGTGGAAGGTGTCGACGGCGACGCCGACTGCCTTTGCGTCGTAGGGCGCTGCAAGGTCCAGGGCTTGGCCCAGGGTGGAGATAAGGGCGCGGTCTGCTGCATACATCGGGTGCAAAGGTTCCAATACCAAACGGACACCGTTTTCGGAGGCAAAAGGCACCAGTTCCTCAAGGCGGTCGGCGACGCGCTGGCGGGCAGCGACGACGTCCTTCTCGCCCGGTGCGAGGCCGCCGACCACCAGGAACAGCTCCTGGGTGTCCAGCACTACGGCTTCACGGACGGCCTCGAAGTTGTCAGCCAGGGCAGCAGCCTGACCTTCAGCATCAGCCGCTGTGAGGAAGCCTCCGCGGCACAGGGACGAAACGCGGAGGCCAGCGTCCTTGATGAGCTTGGCGGCCTTGTCCAGTCCGGCTTCCGCCACGCGGTCACGCCATGGGCCAATTGCCGGGATGCCCGCGCGGGCACAACCATCCACGGCCTCGGCGAGTGTCCACTTCTTGGTGGTGGCGCTGTTCAGGGACAGTCGGGAGAAATCCGGGCTCATGCGCCCACCCCGTTGATCCTTAGGTAGTCGGACATCCGGAATGCTGCCAGCGACGGGTCCTTCAGCAAGCCGGCCTGATCGGCAAGTTCGAAGGTCTTGGCCAGGTGCAGGACGGATCGTCCCGAGTGCAGTCCTCCGACCATCTGGAATCCGGGCTGCTTGCCGTTGAGCCAGGACATGAACGCGATGCCGGTCTTGTAGTAGAACGTCGGTGCGCTGAAGATGTGCTTTCCGAGCTCACGGGTGGAGTCAAGGATGGCGCGCCCTTCTGCGCCTTGTCCGGCGTCGTACTTCTGCAAGGCAACCGAAGCGGCAGGGTAAATGGCGGCAAAGATGCCTAGCAGTGCGTCCGAGTGGTGGGTGTCGTCGCCATCGATAAGTTCCGGATAGTTGAAGTCATCGCCTGTGTAGAGGCGGACGCCTTCCGGGAGGTTGGCCCGGAGGGCGACTTCATGGGAAGCGTCCAGAAGGGAGACCTTCACGCCATCCACCTTGTCCGCGTGCTCACGGATCAGGCTGAGGAATGTTTCAGTGGCCATGGAAACATCGTCCGAGCCCCAGTAGCCAGCCAGTGCGGGATCGAACATCGTGCCGAGCCAGTGCAGGATGACCGGTTGGTCAACTTCCTGCAAGAGCGTCGAGTAGACGTGCAGGTAGTCATCGGCGCCGCTGGCAACCTTTGCCAAGGCGCGGGAGGCCATGAGGATGACCTTGGGGCCGGCTTCGCTGACCACTGCGATTTGCTCGCGGTAGGCCTCGATGACGGCCTGGATGCCGGCAGCGCCCTCAGGTAGGGCGGTGATGTCCAACTGGTCCGTGCCTGCGCCGCAGGAGACAAGGTCGCGGACGGACTTTCCTGCGGTCGCGGCGCTGCCCGTTGCCACTACGGAAGCGGCCTCGGCGCCGGTGCGCTTGATGAGCTGCTGGGTAGCTGCCCAGTCCAGGCCCATGCCGCGCTGCGCGGTATCCATGGCGTCAGCGACCCCAAGTCCGTAGGACCAGAGTTCATGCCGGTATGCCAGCGTGGCATCCCAATCAAGCTGCGCAGGGGCGCCGGGCGTATTGTCAGCAGCGACCTCCGGGATGACGTGGGCTGCGGCGTACGCGCGGCGGGCCTTCAGGGGAGCGTTCGGCTTGACCCACGCAGTGGCGGGCTGGAGGCGGTACTCGCGGGTGCCGCCGTCGTCGGTAGGAAGAATGAGTGACGTCATTAGAGGGTGATCTCCGGGATGTCGATGGTGCGGCGCTCTGCCGAGGACTGCAGGCCGAGCTCGGCAAGCTGTACGCCGCGGGCTGCGGAGAGCAGGCCGAAGCGGTGCTCGCGGCCGGCAACCACGTCGCGCAGGAATTCTTCCCACTGCAACTTGAAGCCGTTATCCAGTTCAGCGTTGGCCGGAACTTCCTGCCACTGGCTGCGGAAGGATTCGGTGACGGGAAGGTCCGGGTTCCAGACAGGCTTAGGAGTGTGGGCGCGCTGCTGCGCAACGCACTTGTTCAAACCCGCGACGGCGGAACCGTGCGTGCCGTCGATCTGGAACTCAACCAGTTCGTCGCGGTACACGCGGACGGCCCAGGAAGAGTTGATCTGGCCGATGACCTCGTCGCCGCCCGGCGTTTCAAGCTCGAAGATGCCGTAGGAAGCGTCGTCTGCAGTGGCCTTGTATTCCTTGCCGGCCTCATCCCAACGTGCGGGGATATGGGTAGCCGTCTTGGCGTTGACGCTCTTGACCTTGCCGATGATGCCTTCAAGCACGTAGTTCCAGTGGCAGAACATGTCCGTGGTCATTCCGCCGCCGTCTTCCTTGCGGTAGTTCCACGAGGGGCGCTGGGCTGCCTGGACGTCGCCTTCGAAGACCCAGTAGCCGAACTCGCCGCGGATGGAGAGGATGCGGCCGAAGAAGCCTTCGTCCACCAGTCGGCGGAGCTTTACAAGGCCCGGGAGGTACAGCTTGTCGTGCACGACGCCTGCGGTGACGCCGGACTCCTTGCCGATTTGTGCCAGCTCGATTGCTTCCTCAAGAGTCTCAGCCGTGGGCTTTTCGGTGAAGATGTGCTTGCCAGCTCGCATGGCCTTCTTCAAGGTGGCGGCGCGAAGGCTGGTCATTGAGGCGTCAAACACGATGTCCACCGTGGGGTCGGCGATGACGGCGTCCAGGTCGGTGGACCATTCGGAGACCTTGTGGAGTTCGGCGAGCTCGCGGATCTTGGCTTCGTTGCGGCCAACGAGGATCGGTTCCACCTGGACCTTGGTGCCGTCTTCGAGAGTGAAGCCACCGGCGTCGCGGATAGGGAGGATGGAGCGCAGCAAGTGCTGGCGGTAACCCATACGGCCGGTGATGCCGTTCATGGCGATGCGGATCGTCTTTGTTTCGTAGTCCATGTTTTCTCCAGGTCCTTGTGTGCCGGCCGCTGTGGTTGCCGGTGTTTGCAATTCAAGAAGGTGGGAAAGCGCATTCCCGTTGCATTGATCATGCACTATGCCCAGCGAGCTTGGCAAGCGCTTTCCCAAAAATGGGCGAAGACTGCCATAATTTCTTTAGCGCCAGTCTTGAAGGCTTGCAGAAAAGGAGGGCCTCGTGGCTGCCAGCACATTGAGTGAAGTTGCCCGTTTGGCAGGGGTCTCCCTTGCAACGGCGTCCCGCGTCCTCAACGGTTCCACCCGTAAGCCCGCAGAGGATATTGCGGAGCGCGTCCGTGAGGCCGCCGAAAAGCTCGGCTACGTCCCCAATGCCCAGGCCCAGGCGCTCGCAAAGTCCAGCTCAGGACTGATCGGCCTGATTGTCCACGACATCGCCGACCCCTACTTTTCTGCCATTGCCCGCGGTGTCCAGGAGGCGGCCCGCCAACAGAACCGCATGGTCCTGTTGGCCAGCACCTCCGGCGCTCCTTCGGATGAGCGGGAAGCTGTGGCAGCCTTCGCTGCCCGCCGCGCAGATTCAATCGTGATCGCGGGTTCACGCTCGGCGCGGCCCGAGGACGAGCAAGGCAATCTGGAACTCGCTGCTGAGCTGGATCGCTATTGCCGTAATGGCGGGCACGTCGGCGTAGTAGGTCACCCGATCGTGGGCTCCACTACCAACGAGGGCTACCACGTAGTTGAGGTGCCTAACGAGGACCTCGCAGCGGAGCTCGCCGACGAATTGGCTGCCTCGCATGAGGGCGCCTTCGTTGTGGTTGGCGGCCCTGAAGGGCTCTTTACCTCCGATGACCGGATCCGCGGCTTCCAGCGAGGACTCGCCGACGCCGGCCGGCCTCGCGCTGAGGTTATGCGTACAGGCTTCAACCGTGCGGGAGGATACGACGCCGGGCTGGCGCTGGCCGAACGGATCAAAGCCTCCGACGAACGACTCTGCATCTTCGCGGTGAACGACGTCATGGCCATCGGTGTGACCGCTGCACTGCGGGCAGAGGGCGTGTGGATTCCCCGTGACGCAAACATTGCTGGTTTTGACGACATCGAAACCCTGCGGGACTTCCGTCCTGCCCTGTCCACGGTGTATTTGCCACTGGAGGACATTGGACGGCTTGCGGCCGGTGACCCGGATGGAGGCTCTGTGGTTGGTTCCGTCAAGCTCCGCCGCAGCACGGAGCTTCCGGCGGAGAGCCAAACTGCGTAGTTGCGGCAGTTGGCCCAAACTGAAGCCCCGTTCAAGTGGCGCTAGTCTTCCCCGAGCGTGATGGTGTGCAGGAATGCTGCGTCGTTGAGCACGTTGTCCGGCAGGTCGTCCTCAACGAACTCCAGCATGATGTCCATGTCCTTGCCGTTTTCCCGCAGGGCGTCCGACACCGTCTGCCACAGCAGCTTCCTGTTCCGGAGCGGGAACCGTTCGGCTTTGGGTCCCCAGGAAAAGCAGTGGACGCCAATGACGTGGGGCAACACCCGGTGGAGCGAGTCAAGTGCCTGTTGGTCGGAAAGCCCGACGGCGGGTTGCCAGTAAGTGCCGACGTTGGCGTGGTTTACGCGGTGCAGGAGCTCAAGTGTTGTTTCGGGGGAGTCTGTGAGGGTGTTGCCGTGATACTCGAAGGCGACGGCTATTCCTCGCTCGGCCGCCTGGTCTGCCACCCGTTGCGTGTCCTTTACGACAGCCTCCCAATGATTGTCTCGGGCGTCTGCCGAACCAAGTTCCCCAGCCCAGATGCGTATTCGAGGTGCGCCCAAGGTCGCCGCCAGCTCCAAAGTCGGGCCGAAATCGCCGAAGTCGCCAGCGCGGTAGTAAGAGCCAAGCGAAAGGACCATGAGGCCGGCCGCTTCCGTAGCTTCCTTGGCATGGGCGGCCGATGCGGCGTCACTGATGTGGACATCAGTGCCCCACTCGATGCCTGCCAAGCCTGCGTCGGCAGAAATGCGGACGACGTCGTCAATCCCCGAATCCCGTAGGGTGACGGAACAAATGCCGGGCGTGAGGTCCGCCAACGTAGTGAGGTCGATCATTGGTTCAGGATAGCTGGAATGCGCTTACCCGATAAGGGCGTATCGCTGGTTGAACACATCTGAACGCTACAGATACATCCCTGACCCCGGATCGGCTCGGTAATGGAAGCTTACGGACGGCCGTTTGACTGTTCGTCGAATTGCACAAGTCGCAGGCAGGCGCCCTGTCTACGTACCGGTCCCGGTGTGGGCTATCCGCATACTTGCGCAGCTCACGGAGTGGACAATGGTGGTCCCACTTGTTGCAAAAGCACAAGCACAGATGCTCGCGGAGGGTGTCAGCGAGGCCGCGCCATTCGCGTCGGAGCTTCCGGAGGAAATTCGCCCGGTTTTGAGGTTCGATGTCGATCGGATCCAGGCCGCGCTGCCTGACGGTCGTTTCGGCCTTAGCGATCTACGAATGGCACGATGGTGGGCCGGGCAACACCGCCATCAGGCGAGCCGACCCGGCAGTTAGTTCGATTTACTCAGGGTCCTGCCCATGATCGCCTGGGTTAGCGCATCAATGACTTCAGCGTTCGCAAGGGGATTTCGGATCAAGGTGAAGTCGACGTCTCCCACGGGCGGGAGGTCGAAGCGCTGGGTGATCACCTTGAGGTCTTCAGGAACCAGGGACGCAGGCATCACCGCAACGCCAATGCCCGCCCGGACTGCGGCCAATACCCCGCTGATCTGCTTGGTGCTGCACGTGATGCGCCACGTGCGCCCTGCCGCTTCCAAAGCATCGATCGCCAACTTTCGGCTCAGGCTTGGCGCAGGGTAGGCAATCAGCGGCACCGGAGCGCCCGGCTCAAGGAGTGTTTGCTCGACGCCAACCCACGCGAAGTTGTCATGCCGGACCACGGTGCCTTCCTTGGCGCCAGCCACCCACTTCACGAAGACGAGATCCAGTTGGCCGGCGTTGAGGCGTTTGTAGAGTTGGTCGCTTTGACTGACTGTCAGTTCCAGGTTGATCTGTGGATACAGTTGCCGGAATTCGCGCAGGATCCGCGGGAGGCCTGTGATTGCGAGGTCGTCCGCAGTGCCAAACCGAAGACGGCCCCGCATTGCGGAACCCGAAAAGTATCGTGCTGCGGAGTCGTGGGCTGCAAGGATGCTGCGGGCGAAACCAGCCATGGCGTCACCGTTGTCCGTCAGCCGGACTTCCCGGGTGTCACGGGCCACCAGGACCCGCTTTGCGGCGGCTTCGAGCTTGCGGACGTGCTGGCTCACTGTTGGCTGGGCCAGCCCCAATCGCTCGGCTGCCTTGGTGAAACTCAGCGTCTCAGCGACGGCCAGGAAGGAACGGAGCTGGACAGGTTCAAACACGGAACTCCTCAAGCGCTGGGTCGAATTGGTGCGGAAGTACGGGTGCATCATTGCAATCCGCAATGCTAGTTATAGGCGCAATACGCTTCCATAATTGCTGCTGGCAACCATAGCGTTAAAGGCATCCCACCGAAACTCTCGATCCGAGGACTATCTTTGGCACCCCCACCGCCTTCAGCGGCAAATGTCAGCCAGCCCGTCATCGATTCCCTGTCCGCGCCGCAAACGCCGGACACCGTCACCCAGCCACTCGCCGTCGTAAGCGAAAAGCTGCCCTGGCGGCACACCTTTATCTCCCTGAAGGTACCCAACTTCAGGATTTTCGCAATCGGCCACTTTATTGCCGTGATTGCGATCTGGATGCAACGCATTGCCCAGGACTGGATGGTGCTGCAGCTCTCAGGCTCCGTCACCGCCGTCGGAATTACCGTGGCCCTGCAGTTCATGCCGTCGTTGTTCCTTGGCCCGTGGGGCGGCATGATGGCTGACCGCTTCGCGAAGCGAAAGATCCTCATCATCTGCCAGTCCGCGGCTGCCGTTCTTGCTGCGACATTGGCGGCGCTTTCCCTCAGCCACCGCGTAGAAGTCTGGCACGTCTACGCGATCGCCCTGGTCCTGGGCTTTGTAACCGTGCTGGACCAGCCGGCGCGGCAGGTATTCGTCAACGAACTCGTCGGTCCCAAGTACCTGCGCAACGCCATCAGCGTCAACTCAACAACCTTCCAGCTCGGTGGCCTGATCGGTCCGGCACTCGCGGGATGGCTGCTCACTGCTGTGGGCGCTGGTTGGGCGTTCGCGGCCAATGCAGTCGCATGTTGCTCGACCGTCGCTATGCTCCTGATCCTCCGCAAAGACCAGCTGCACCTTAGCCGGCCGACGCCTCGCAAGAAGGGCATGCTGCGCGAAGGCCTCCAGTACGCCCTCAGCAAACCCACCATCTACTGGCCATGGCTGATGGCCGGATTCATAGCTGTTTTCGCGATGAGCCTTCCGGTGCTGCTGGCCGCCTTTGCGGACCAGGTGTACGACGCCGGGGCCGGAGGCTACGGCCTGCTGAACGCAATGGTTGCGCTCGGCGCACTGACGGGAGCTGTGACGTCCACTCGACGTCGTCAACTGCGGTTGCGATCGGTGGTGCTCTCGGCCGGACTGTATGGCTTGATGCTCTGCCTAGCGTCCGTGATGCCGTCCATGGTCTGGTTCAGCGTCTCGATGGTCCTGGCTGGATTCTGGTGCCTCATGTTCCTGACGGCGGCAAACCAGATGGTGCAGACCAGTTCCAACATGAGCATTCGAGGCCGGGTCATGAGCCTGTACTTGGTGGTGCTCATCGGCGGCCAGGCAATTGGCGGCCCCGTCATGGGTTGGCTCGCCGAGCACCTGGGGCCGCACTGGGCAATCCTTGTGGCAGGCGGTGTGCCGGCAGCGGCGGCGGCTGTTGTCGCCGTCGTGCTGGCCCGGAAGGCTTCCCTGCACATCAAGGTGGACCTGCGTGACCGGCGTCGCGTACTCCGGATCGTTGACCGGACGCAAGCGGCATAACCGGATCGGGGCCGGGCGTCAGCGTGGGCTGACGCCCCCCGGAACTGAACTCACTGGCTTGGATCTAGTGGCCTGGACTCACTGGGCGGGCTCGACGGCGGGCCGGCCATGGGTTACCCGGTGGCTGACGCGGTCCGCGGTGTCGTCAACGCGGACGAAGTGCTCCACAGGCTCCATGTAGAACCGGGCACTGTTGATGACGCCCTCTTCCACGCCGAAAATGATGACGCCCGTGAGCTCATGTGGCGTGCCATCCCGCCAAGCGCCCTGCATATGCAGCTCGGTCCAGGCCTGGTGGCCGGACACGCTGTGGGACACCATCCGAACCTTGATGTCCGGCACTCCCGTGAAGAGCTGTTCCCAGTTGCTACGGATAGCGTCCCTGCCCGTAAAGCCCCTGGTGGGGTGGGCAGGCGTCTCATTGACATAGCCAGGCGCGAAGCATTCGGCCAAGGCTTCAAGATCATGCTTGTTCGTGGCTTCCAGCAGGCGGTGGATGACGGCGAGTGGACCCGCCTCAGCATCGTCGGTGAGAGTCATTGGAGGACCTCCCGGATAGGTGGATGTATCTACGAGTTTAGGCTCGGTGGCCGCCCGGGTCGACGGGCGCAGGGCCTTATCTGGTGAGTGCCGCCGTCGTGATTCCCAGTTGCGTGGCTTCCTGACCGACTTTGAATTCGGCGACAACCACAATGCGTTGATTTGCCAGTATTTCGCCGGGGTTCGCTGCCAAAGAGGGTCAGGACCATACGGGTTCTTAACGAGATGACCCCCTGCCCGGAGGCAAGGGGGTCATGATGGAGCGGGCGACGGGAATCGAACCCGCGTATCGAGCTTGGGAAGCTAGCGCTCTACCATTGAGCTACGCCCGCGTCGCTCCGGGTATTCGCCGGAGCGAGTCCTAGCTTAGCGCAGTTCCGGGGGTCCTCATGACAGGCGCGCGACCATGTCTATTTGAAGAGCTTCAGGCCATTCCAACCGGATCCAACCTGCGCGTAGGTGGTCCAGGAACCCCTGCCGAGGCCGTAGTTGTAGAGGTTGCCTTCAGCAGTTTGCGCGGTGACGCCGCGAGTGCCCGCGCCGGTCAGCCCGAAGCTCGGCAGCAGCGTGCGCATGTACTGCCAACCCGTGCCCACGGTGGTGGCCGGGCCAAAGAAACCAGCCCAGCCGTCTCCTCGGTAATTGATCAAGGAACCGGAAGCTGTCCTCGCCAGGATGTCATTGGCTCCGTCGCCCTCCCAGTCGGCCATGGTCAGTTCCAGGCCGTTCCAGCCGTTGCCGATGACCTGCGGACCGCTCAGCGCACCGCCGAAAGTGTTGGGGTAGTAGCGCAGCACACCATCCGGAAAATATCCGACGACGCCGGGCCGGGGGTGCGCGTGCGTCCACTTGCCCACGGTGATGGTCATGCGATCCCAGCCGCCGTTCCCCACGACAACCTGACCGGCGAAGCCGCCGCCGGGAAGGCCGCGGTAAACGCCGAGGACGCCGTTGTTCCACTGCGCAAGGATGTCGTAAATGCCATCAATGTCCCAGTCCACCACGAACCCCTGCTTCAAGCCGGTCCAGCCCGAACCGATCTGGAGGGGTGCCCCATACCCGCCTGCCGCCGTCGCGGGGTAACGCAGCATCCGCCCTGACGAGTCGGCAGCTACGAGGTCGGCGCCGGACTTGATGCTCGCAGCGGCCGCTGGGTTTCCAGCGAAGTAGTGCTCCAGCGTAGGGAATCCGCGCCGGTTCATATCAGTGGCCAGCGCGACGCCAACGTAGCGCAAGTGCCAAGGCTCGTAGCTGTACCCGGTGGTGCCCGTGTAGCCGTTGGGGTAACGGACGATGAAGCCGTACTTGTGGGCGTTGGCTGCCACCCACTTGCCGGCTGCTGTATCTCCGAAGCAGGTGCTCAGGCCACAGGAACCAGCAGCATTGCCGATGTCCATGGCGAGGCCGGTCTGGTGTTCGCTATACCCGGGACGTGCTGAGATGGTGTCTGCATAGGCCTGGCCGTAAATGCTGACGTAGTAGGCATACACTTCCTGCTGCTGGGCATACGAACGGTAGCCGCTCACGATCGACAGGCCGCCGGTACCAGCGTCGGCTGCCCCTTGGAAGAGGCCGTTGAGCCAGGCGGCGGCTTCAGCCCGCATGTACTGGCCCGAGCCGCGGGCATTGATGAGGTCGCTGGGGGCGTAGCTGACGGGATTCAGTGGCCGGGATTTGTTGACCAGGACAGAGAAGCTAGCAGGGTTCCCGATGGGATCCACGCTGGGCAGGGGATTCACGGTGGTGGGCGCTGCCATTTTGTTCGCGATTGCGGATGCCGCTGCCACGGGAGCCGTTGTTGGAAGCGGCGTTGCCGACGACGGCGCGGCGGTGATGACTCCGCCAGCCACAGCCATGGTGAGGAATGCTGCGCAAGCGGCCAGCCGTCGTCGTGCCTTGCCATGGACAGACGGATGTTTCAGTACTCGCATTACGCCCCCAATTTGGTTTTTGCCAGCGGCACGAACTCTACCCGGCCCGGGACTATGTGTCAGCTGTGTCTCAGATACACCGCCAGGTAACCATTCGGTCAAGGCTCGTTTGTCGTGTGTCGCAGGCAAGCGCGGCTGACTATTCTGAAGGTGTTAGCTGCAGTGTATGGGGAACCGGGCTACGACATTCGAACCGTACGCCGAAAGAGGTTTCCGTGGCATTTGCAGCTTATGAAGTGGTGATCAGCAGGGATGCCATGACCGTCTATGGATTCCTCATGGATGGTATGAACAACTCGCTCTGGCGTTCGGGCGTGCGCAGCATCTCGCTTCGATCCGGTGTCCGTGGCCAGAAGGGCGCGGTTTATCAGCAGACCCTTACTGGCCCAGGAGGACGGCCGATCGCCGCTGACTTCGAGATCACGGAGGCCCGGCCGGGCGCGGAAGTCCGCTTCGCCGTGGTGGCCGGACCCGCCCGGCCCACCGGCGGCTATTACCTCAGCACCGAAGGCAGGACCACCCGGCTCAGGTTCGCCCTGGAGTACCACCCCAAGGGCTTGCAAAAACTCATGAACAGCATGATCCAGAAAACCATGGAAAGTGAAGTTGCCCAGTTGGAGCAGCTCAAGACCGTGATTGAGTCCGGCCAGACGGTTTGATTGCTGGGTTGTTCACTACTGGGTTGTTCCCTACTGGGCGAGCTTGAAGCCGCTCCAACCGCCCCCGACGATGACCGGCGTCGTCAGGCCTCCCGAGGTGAGGTCCCAATACTCCAATACTCCATTGGTGCCAAGGCCCGCGACGCCCGTGGTGTTTGAGCCGGTCACTCCTTGAAGTGAACGCAAACCGGTGTAGTCGGTCCACTCCGCACCCACCACAGGCCTGGCCTCCTGCTTCGGGATGGCCAGCCCGCTGCCGCGGTACAGCCTCAGGTAACCATTGGGCTCGACCGTGAGGAGGTCCTGGAAACCATCGGCGTTGTAGTCCACCATGCTGAGCCGGACGGCCTTGTTGCCTGTTCCGATTGCTGCCTGGGTGCGTATGTACGTCATACCGGAATTCTTGTAGAACCAGAGGCCGCCGGATGCATCCATGGCCACAATTTGCGGGAGACGGTTGTTTGCACACCAAGTACCCACGGCTATGTTCAGGGACTCCCACCCCTGGCCCAGGACTCCGGGCGATCCGAAACCGCCTGACTGCCTGCCCGGGTACACCAGGAGCGCCCCGTCCAGGCGTTGAGCGATGAGGTCAAAGACGCCGTCGCGGTCCCAATCGGAAACGAACAACTCCTTCAACCCGGTGAAACCGATGCCGATCTTGCGGGCCGTGCCGTATTTGGCGTTACCCAAGGATGGGTAGGAATAAACCGTTCCGTCCGGGCTGATGGATACAAGGTCTGCAGCGCTGCGGATGGCCGCAGCACTGAGATCCACGGTAGGCGGCTGGTACTTGCCGCCGGGTTCGCACACACCCACAGGATCCGTGGGCGGCGTGACCGTCCCGCCTGGGCGCGTAGTGGTTCCGGTGGGCAGCGTGGTGTAGCCGAAGAAGTTCACTACGCCCCACAGCGTGTAGCGGTTGGGGGTTGTTTGCCAATTGCCGTCCGTGTACGTGATTCCGATGCCCATCACATTGAAGCGCGGATCGCGCAGCAAGGCGTCGTGACCGGGGGAGCCCTTCCACCACTCCACCAGTTGGGCAGCGTCACGATCCCATCGAACGGCAATGACCTCACCCGCACCGTTGTTCGGGTTAAGCGCGCGCGGGTCCATCCAGAAGTTCGGCCTGTGTTGGATCACTTCACGGCTGGCAATGCTGTTCGACCATTCCTGCGCCATGCTCGCCACGGTTGCGTGATACTTCACTGGGGCCAGGCCCAAAGAAGCGCGGTAGCTGTTGATGGCGTTGAACACGGTCAAGATCGCCGCGGTGTTGTCGTCCGGGAGAAGCGCGAGGGCACCGTTGTCCGGATCCGCATCGCTGTTCGGGGTCTTCCCGGGGAAGGGCGTGGGGGTTGGTGAGGGTGTAGGAGCGGACGTCGTTGAGGAGGGTGGGGTTGGCGTTGGTGACGGCGCGGAAGCCGTTTGTGACGGCGTAGATGTTGGAGTTGCTGAGGGTGTTGGCGGTGACGTGGTTTGAGTTGGTAGCGCTGTTGGCGTCGGTGACTCCGACGGGCCAGGTCCCGCGGCAGGTGCCGTCGGCGTTGGAACGGTGGGAGGAAGCGACGACGGTGCAGAGGCGGGAGAACTCGGGACGGCTGGTTCGTTGGCCTCCGGACTCGCGGAGGGAGTGCCGTACGAGGAAGGATCGTCCGGGCCCCATGAGGGCCCGATGTTCGGCACCGGAGGGGGCGTCTCAACCATCGGATCTACTGCGACCGGTCTGCTCGGCGCACCACTTTCGGAACCGGGAGCTGTCTCCGGGCCCGTTGTAGGGTCACCAGCTTCTTCGCTGGCGGCGGGGGTCGCCTCCAAAGGTGCGGGGTCCGGCGTCGTACTCGTTTCAGGGGCCGTGAGGCCGGAAGGGACGCTGCCCGAAGAAGTAGTGCCGCCGCCCGGTAGGGCCTCTGTAGCTGGCAGGATTTGGCTGGACGCGGCTACCAATATGGCAAGCGCGCCAGCCAGCACGATAGCCGCAGGCGCTGACAATTTCCCCACAATAACCCCGCGAATGCTCGTTGCCCCCAAGTACGGGCGCGGCTTTACATGTCCGGGAACTATAGTCCCATGGGGCGGCGCGGACAATGCATGGGGTATTTTTGATGCTGTGCTGATCTCTGACCGCGATATTCGTGCCGAAATAGACTCCCAACGGATTGTCCTTGAACCGTACGATCCCGCGATGGTTCAGCCGTCTTCCGTGGACGTGCGGATCGACCGGTTTTTCCGGCTCTTCGACAACCACAAATATGCCCACATCGACCCCGCCGAGGAGCAGCCCGAACTGACCCGGCTGGTGGAGGTTGAAGGCAATGAGCCTTTTATCCTGCACCCGGGTGAATTCGTCTTGGGCTCAACGTATGAGACCGTCAGCCTGCCTGATGACATCGCTGCCCGTCTTGAGGGTAAGTCTTCCCTCGGCCGGCTTGGTTTGTTGACGCACTCCACCGCCGGCTTCATCGATCCGGGGTTCTCCGGACACGTCACGCTGGAACTTTCCAACGTGGCTACGCTGCCCATTAAGCTATGGCCGGGCATGAAGATCGGCCAGTTGTGCTTCTTCCGCCTGACGTCCTCAGCGGAACACCCCTACGGTTCCGGTGAGTACGGCAACCGCTATCAGGGCCAGCGCGGACCGACCGCCAGCCGAAGCCACCAGAATTTCCACCGGACGGCGATCTAGCCCGAAACGGCTTGGGCGTCAGGCGCTAGCCGTTCAGCGCTACCCCTCAGGCGCTGGCGCGCTCGGCAGTCCGCGGCGGTGTGCGGGGGCTCCTGCGCAGTGCCTTGACCACAGGTTCCACGAAGCGAGCGGCCAGCGGACCCGTGATGGCCATGATGAGGACGTAAGCCGTAGCCAAGGCTGCGACCTCGTCCGGTACGGCTCCCGAGGCCACCGCCAGGCCAGCAATGACGATAGAGAATTCACCACGCGCAATCAGGGCCGCTCCCGCACGGAAGCGGCCCGGCATTGCGATGCCTGCGCGTTTGGCTGCCCAGAATCCCGTGAACATTTTGGTGGCCGTTGTCAGCAGGGCGAGGAGCAGCGCCCACCCCAGGACCGGCGGGATGGACGTGGGGTCCGTATTGAGGCCGAAGGCAACGAAGAAGATCGCGGCAAACAAGTCCCTCAGGGGTTCAAGGATGCGGGTCGCATTGTGGGCCGTGGCGCCGGAGATGGCGATGCCCAACATGAATGCACCCACAGCGGCTGAGACCTGCAGGGCGGAGGCGATACCGGAAACCAGGAGGGCCAGGCCGAGCACGTTCAGCAGAAACACTTCCGAGTTCTCGCTGTGAACGGCTTGGGAGACGCGGTGCCCGTGTTTGAGCGCGATCATCAGGACTACCGTGACGACAGCCAGCGCGATGCCCACCGTCTGCAACCCACCCAGGAACCCAACACCGGCCAGGATGGCAGTGAGAATGGGTAGGTATATGGCCATGGCCAGGTCCTCGAAAACGAGGATGGAAAGCACCACGGGAGTTTCGCGGTTACCGATCCGCCCTAGGTCCGTGATGACCTTCGCCGCGATTCCTGAGGACGAGATATAGGTAACGCCACCCATCACGATGGCGCCCACAAGACCCCAGCCCAGAAGAACGGCAATTCCGGCGCCGGGGAGGAAATTCAGGACGAAGTCCAGGACACCGGCCTGCCATGAGCGTCTGAGTCCGGTGACGAGTTCGGAGGCGGTGTATTCCAATCCGAGCATCAACAGCAGCAGGATGACGCCGATTTCGCCCGAAAGATGGGCGAATTCATGCATGCCATCCAATTTGACGAAGCCGCCTGCACCGAAGGCCAAGCCACCCAGCAGGTAAAGCGGAATGGGGGACATGCCAATCCGGCCCGCTAGTCGAGCAAGGAGACCGAGGCAGAAGACGACGGCCCCCAGTTCAACGAGGGCTAGTGCGAGCGGATCCATGGTGGGTCAGCCGTTGCGGAGGATATCGGCCGCCGTGTCGAGGCCTTCCTGGGTGCCAACCGCAACGAGCAAATCACCCGTGTGAAGTACGACGTCGGGTGCGGGCGAGGGGACGACCTCGCCTTCGCGCATAATCGCGACGATCGAAACGCCACTTCGGGTGCGGACCTGGGCTTTGCCCATGGGCTGGTTCACGAACGGGGAGTCAGGGGTGATGGAGAACTGGCGGGTCACGATGCCAGGTATCTCACGGTGGGCCTCTGCCAGGCGCATGGCGATGTGTTGCCCGCCCAGGAGGTTGCCCAGAGTTGCGGCTTCATCGGCAGTAAGGGGAATGGAGGCTTGGCAGGTGTCCGGGTCATCCCAAGTGGACACGAAGAGCTCCGTCTCACCCTCGCGAAGCTCCACGACACCGATGCGACGGCCAGAGGCCGTGACGAAATCCTTACGGACCCCAAGGCCCGGGAGTTCAGTCTCATCCACGTTCATATCTCCACCCTAACTCTGTTGGAACTGCACTGGTACGGCGTTCGCGCTCAGCTGTTGCAGTTGAAGTCAGTGATCCGGTACCACGGCGATTTGGGTCTTGCTGGGCGGCTTCACTGGCAGGATCACCAGGAGGCCGGCAAGCAGGACAACCATAATGCCGAGGATGCCCCATCGCTGGGCTCCACCTTCTTCAACAATCGGAGCGGCAATTGTGATGCACAGGGTGAAGAGGGTGGGAGCCAGGAAGCTGACAGCCCGGCCCGTGGTGGCGTAGAGCCCGAAGAGTTCTCCCGACTCGCCGTCGGGGGCCAGCCTGGCCAGGAACGCCCTTGACGAAGACTGGGCTGGCCCAACAAAAAGGCACAGCAGCAGGCCGAAGATCCAGAACGTATTGGCGGCAGGCCAGCTGGTTCCAAAGAACACATAGTTTCCGTTGCCCAGCACCAGGATGAACGTGCCCGCGATCAGCAGACCCACCAAGGAAAGCACGATGACTGCCTTGGGCCCGATCTTGTCGTCAAGGAAGCCCCCGATGATGGCGCCCACCGCTGCCACCACGTTGCCGAAAATCGCGAAGAAGATAACTTCCTTGAGTTCGAAACCAAAGGTCCCGGCCGCGATCACCCCGCCGAACGTGAAGACTGCAGCAAGGCCGTCGCGGAAGATCGCACTGGACAGCAGGAAGTAAATGGTGTGGGGACTGGTGCGATAGATGGCCGCGATGCGCCGGAGCAGCAGCCTGTACGACGCTATGAATCCCAAGGACGCAGAGTCCTTTTTCACGGAAACTTCCGGAACGGCGAACAGCACGGGAAGGGCGAAAATGAAGAACCACAGGGCCGAGAAAATGGCCACAAGCCGGATGTTCAGTGATTCTTCCGTGGATGCACCGAACCATTCGAAAGACGGCTGGACGAACAGTTGCAAAACCAGCAACAACGCCACGATCCCACCGAGGTATCCCATGCCCCAACCAAAGCCGCTGACCTTGCCGATGTTTTTGGGGGTGGAGATTTGGGCCAGCATGGCGTTGTAGTTCACGCCGGCAAACTCAAAGAAAATATTGGCAAGCGCAATCAGGCAGACACCCAGCAGGAGGAATCCTGGCTGCGGGAACACAAAGAAGCACAGGGCAGTGAGGACGGCTGTGGCCGCAGTGTTGACTCCGAGCCAGAGCTTGCGTCGGCCGCCCGCATCCGAACGTTGGCCCGTCACCGGTGCCAGCAACGCGATGGCCAGGCCCGCGACGGCCAAAGCGGCACCTAGTGCGGCAGATGCGGCGTCCTCGCCGCCGAAGGCAGACGACGTCAGGTACACCGTGAAGACGAACGTGGTCATGATGGCGTTAAACGCAGCAGAGCCCCAGTCCCAAGACGCCCAGGCAAGGATTTGGCCCTTCTTGGAGGAGGCAGGTCCGGAGGCAAGCTCGGATGCTGGGTGGGAGGCTTCGGGAACTGCGGCCGCGTTCATAGCCTGAATGCTATCGGGACTCTGACAGCGACGGACAGATGACAGACCGCTATGTGAATAACGCACGGGGAATTCATCCGCAGGCCCCATCGGCTCCGGCCAAAAACTGTCCGGGCCCCTTGATAAACTGGTCCAACTGAACCCAACGTATGACCGCCTGCTCCAACTTTTGACAATTCGTTTCTGACTTTGCGGAGAAAACAGTGATCACAGTTCTCGCCATCACCTTTGTAGCGGCAACTGTGGCGCCCTTGATCTTTGGCAAACTTGGTCGGAACGCCTTCTATGTCCTCGCAGCGGTTCCCGCGGTGGCCTTCATTTGGCTGGTCCTCCAGCACGCTCCCGTATATTCCGGCGCCGGCATAGAAGAAGTATTCCCCTGGATTCCGAACCTGAAGCTCGAGTTTGCCTTCAGGATGGATGCGCTCGCCTGGGTCATGTCACTGCTCATCCTCGGCGTTGGCTCTTTGGTGCTGGTCTATTGCGCCCGGTACTTCAAGAACAAGGACCCTGGGCTCGGTGGGTTCGGCGCCCAACTCCTGGCTTTTGCCGGTGCCATGTTCGGCCTGGTGACGTCCGACGACCTCCTCATGATGTTCATCTTCTGGGAGCTCACCACTGTCCTGTCCTACCTGCTCATCGGCTATGCCCGCACCCGCCTGGCCGCACGGCGTTCTGCCCTGCAGGCGCTGATGGTGACGACGGCGGGCGGGCTGGCGATGTTGGTGGGTCTCATCATCCTGGGCCAAGCCGCAGGAAGCTACCGGATCTCCACCATCCTCGACCAAGCCGGGACGCTCGTTAACGGCACCACAAGCGGGATGGTGGGGGCCGCCGTCGTTCTCATCCTGGTGGGTGCCGTGACCAAATCGGCGCTGGTCCCCTTCCACTTCTGGCTTCCGGGTGCCATGGCGGCTCCGACGCCAGTGAGCGCCTACCTGCATGCCGCAGCCATGGTGAAGGCCGGTATCTACATCGTCGCGCGCCTGGCGCCGGGATTCGCCGAATCGCAGTTCTGGCTCCCCGTGGTCCTGGGCCTCGGCTTGGCCACTATGTTGGTGGGCGGATACAGGGCCCTCCGCCAGACCGATATCAAGCTCATCCTGGCCTACGGAACAGTGAGCCAACTGGGTTTCCTCACCATGGTGGTGGGCCTGGGCAGACCTGACGCCGCCCTTGCCGGGCTTGGGCTTCTGCTGGCCCACGGCTTGTTCAAGGCGGCGCTGTTCCTGGTGGTCGGCATCATCGACCACCAGTCCGGGACGCGCGATATCCGGAAACTCTCCGGCGTCTTCCGCTCCTCACGAGCCCTGGGGGTTGTGGCCGCGATTGCGGCTGCATCCATGGCGGGGGTGCCGCCGCTGGCGGGTTTCGTGGCCAAGGAGTCCGTCTTTGAAGCCTTCGTGCACTATGGAAATGGTCATGATGCAGCTGCCTGGGGCATCTGGATCCTCATCGGTCTCGTGATCGGTTCCATCCTCACCTTCGCTTACAGCGCCCGCTTTATGTGGGGTGCCTTTGCCACGAAGCCGGGTATAGAGCGCACGCCCTTCAAAGCCATCAGGCCCGCCTTCCTGGCCGCGCCCGCGCTCCTGAGCTTCCTCACCATTGTTTACGGGCTGTGGCCCGCGCCGGTCGATAGTTGGATCCGGCCTTACGCAGCGCTGTTCGCGGATGGAGAGGAAGCCGTCGACGCCGGACATCTGGCTTTGTGGCATGGGCTCACGCCCGCCCTGGGACTGACCGCGATCACCTTTGTGGCCGGTGCCGCAATGTTCTACGGCCGTAACGTTGTTGCACGGGTGCAAAGCCTGGTTCCCGATTGGGTGGACGGCGACCGCGCCTACCGACACACGATTGGCGCTTTGGACGACGTCGCAGTGTGGGTCACGGGCCGCACCCAGCGTGGTTCACTGTATTTCTATCTGACGGTCATCCTCACGGTTGCCTTCGCAGTGCCGCTCGCGGCTCTGCTCCTGAACAACAAACCATTGCCCGACGACGTCTATTTCATCGATCCGAACTCTCCGCTGCAGTTGATCGCGGGAGTGGGCATCGTGGTGGGCGCCCTGGCTGCTGTCCGCGCCAACAAGCGGTTCCTGGCGGTGCTCATGGTGTCTGTTACTGGTTACGGCATTGCGCTCATGTTTGCCCTGCAAGGTGCACCTGATCTCGCACTTACCCAGATGCTGGTGGAGACCATCGTGCTCGTGGCCTTCGTTTTGGCAATGCGCAGCCTACCCGCCGAACTACGGGACCGGACAGGTGGCCGCCTCCGGGTGATCCGCGTGATCATCGGCGCGGCGTTCGGTATCACTAT
This sequence comes from Paenarthrobacter sp. YIM B13468, assembly GCF_042788025.1. Taxonomy (NCBI): domain Bacteria; kingdom Bacillati; phylum Actinomycetota; class Actinomycetes; order Micrococcales; family Micrococcaceae; genus Paenarthrobacter; species Paenarthrobacter sp. YIM B13468. Next base: position 65,398 of record NZ_JBHZPI010000021.1, read on the forward strand.
GATCTTCGTGGCTATCTACGCCATGGGGGCCCGCGTCGCCCCTCCTGTCTCCCTTGAATTTCCACGGCTGGCCTACGAAGGCGGCGGCGGCTTGAACGTGGTCAACGTGACCCTCGTGGACATCCGCGCGTGGGATACCTTCGGCGAAATCTCGGTCCTAGCGGTTGCCGCTACGGGCGTTGCCAGCCTGATCTTCGTGCGTAGCCGCGGCGATCGCATCAGAACCTCAGAGGCAGTGCCGGAAGGCAGCGTGGGGCGCCGCACCGGCGTCGACCGTGACTCCCGCGACGGCGCCCGGCTGGCCCTGGCGAGAAAGTTCACGGACGTGACCCGTGATGCCTGGCTCGTTGCAGGGAGGACGCTGGCCCCCGAGCGGAGATCCATCATCTTCGAAGTGGTCACCCGGCTGATTTTCCACTCGATGATCGTCTTCTCCATCTATCTTCTCCTTGCGGGCCACAACCTGCCCGGGGGTGGCTTCGCTGGCGGCTTGACCGCAGGCCTCGCCCTCACTATCCGCTACCTTGCCGGTGGACGCTTCGAGTTGAGCGAGGCGGCGACAGTGAGTGCCGGAACGTTGTTGGGGACGGGACTTGCGACCGCCGCAGCGTCCGGTTTCGTGCCCCTTCTCCTCGGCGGACAGGTGTTCCAGAGCGCGATCATCGAGTTTTGGCTGCCCGTATTCGGGGACGTCAAGTTCGTCACGTCCACGATCTTCGATATCGGCGTCTACATAGTGGTGGTGGGCCTGGCGCTCGACGTTCTACGCAGCCTGGGCGCCGAAATCGACGAACATTTTGAAGAGAAGGGCGCGAAGGCCGGAAGGACCAGGGTCGCCGAGTCTGCGTCCGCTGAAACTGCCGCCTCCGGGAAGGGCAACCCATGAGCATCAACCTGACCCTCCTGATAGTCATGGGTGTGCTGTATGCCTGCGGCATCTACCTGATTTTGGAGCGGAGTCTGACGCGCGTCCTCCTTGGCTTGATGCTGCTTGCCAACGCCACCAACCTCCTGATCCTCAGTACGGGAGGGTACGCGGGCCTTGCTCCCCTGTTCGACAAGGAAACAGCCTCCACTCAGTACAACGACCCCCTGCCCCAGGCGTTGATCCTCACATCCATCGTCATATCATTCGCCGTCACTGCCTTCATGCTTGGCATCATCTACCGCACCTGGGCCTTGGCACGGCAAGACGAGATCCAGGATGACCTCGAAGACCGCCGCGTAGCCCGGACTCCCAGCTTCGACGCGGAAGACGACGCCATTGTCCCGCTGGAAACATCGGAGTTCGTGGTGACTGCGTCCACCCCCGAAGAACGGCTGCACCCAGAGGCGACGGAAACACCCAAAACGGCATCCAGCCGGGAAGGAGGCAGCGCGTGAATCTCGCAAACCTGTCGCCACTGGCTGTCCTCCTTCCGATCCTCGGAGCAGCCCTCGCGTTCGTGCTGATCCGGCACACGGCTGCCCAGCGGGTCGTCAGCATCGTAATACTCAGCGCGACACTCCTGCTCGAATGCCTGCTCCTGGCGTCCGTGTGGGAGGGAGGCACCACATCCGTCACGCTCGGTGGTTGGCTGCCGCCGTGGGGCGTGGTGTTGGTGGTGGACCAGTTCTCCTCGCTCATGCTGGTGGTTTCCACCGTGGTAAGCCTCGCGGTCCTGATCTACGCCACCGGTCAAGGCATGGCTGATGGCGACCAGGAAGCGCCCGTCTCGATCTTCCACCCCACCTATCTGATCCTGGTGGCGGGCGTCTCCAATGCCTTCCTGACAGGTGACCTATTCAACCTGTACGTGGGTTTCGAAATCCTGCTGACGGCAAGCTACGTGCTGATGACCCTGGGTGGGACGGGGCCCCGCATTCGTGCCGGCGTCACGTACGTGGTGGTGTCCGTGGTGTCGTCGGTCCTGTTCCTCATCGCTATCGCCATGATTTACGGAGCTACAGGGACCATCACCATGGCGGACCTCGCCATCAAGCTGGCCGAGTTGGATCAAGGAACCCAGAATCTCCTGCACGTGATGCTGCTGGTGGCGTTCGGAATCAAGGCGGCAGTATTCCCACTGTCGTTCTGGCTTCCCGACTCCTATCCGACCGCTCCGGCTCCTGTCACAGCCGTGTTTGCCGGTTTGCTGACCAAAGTGGGTGTTTACGCCATGGTCCGCACCGAGACACTCCTTTTTCCCGGCGACACCCTCAACGTGCCCTTAATGGTGGTGGCGCTGCTGACCATGGTGGTGGGCATCCTGGGTGCCTTGGCGCAGAGCGACATCAAACGTCTCCTGTCCTTCACCCTGGTCAGCCACATCGGTTACATGGTGTTCGGCCTGGCAATGTCCTCCATCACGGGCCTTGGCGCGGCCGTGTTCTACGTGGCGCACCACATCACCGTGCAGACAAGCTTGTTCCTGGTCACTGGTTTGATTGAGCGGCGGGGCGGTTCGTCGTCCATTGACCGCTTGGGTGGCCTAGCCAAGCTCTCGCCACTCCTTGCCCTGTTGTTCTTCGTCCCGGCAATGAACCTTGCGGGCATCCCGCCGTTCTCGGGTTTCCTGGGCAAGCTCGGGCTTCTCCAAGCAGGCGTGCAACTAGGTACGCCGCTGGCCATCGTTTTGGTGGTGGGTGGTGTGGTCACCAGCCTTCTCACCTTGTTGGCAATTGCCCGTGTTTGGAACAGGGCATTTTGGCGCAAGCCCGAGGACGCCGAGTACCCGGACCCGGTGCTTCAGACCCCAGGCAACGTGGGGGTACTTCCCCGGACAATGGTGGGCTCCACCGCGGGCCTTGTGGTCTTCGGTGTTGCGCTCACAGTCTTTGCGGGCCCACTCTTCCACCTGGCCGACGGCTCGGCGGAAATCATGTTGGACCGCACCGCCTACATTCATTCAGTCCTGGGAGACTCCGCGCAGGTACCGTCCGTAGGTCAGTCAGGGGCTGCCAGATGAGCCGAAAACCGATCTCCTTCCGCACTGAACTGCCGCTACTGGTATGGCTGGTCATCGTCTGGGGCGCCCTGTGGCGGGACTTCAGCCCGGGCAACCTGCTGTTCGGTGCGCTCATCGCTGTGCTCGTGGCCAAGTTCTTCTATCTTCCGCCGGTGGAGCTCAGCGGCAGGTTCAATGTTCTCCGCGCTATTTCCTTCGCCATGGTATTCCTGGGCAAAGTGGCGGCAGCGAGCTTCCTGGTCCTCTACCTGGCCGTAGTGAAGGGGCCAAAGGTGCGTAGCGCCGTCGTCGCTGTTCCGTTACGCAGCCATTCGGACCTCATAGTGACGGCAACCGGGCACGTTATCTCGCTGATCCCGGGCTCGTTGGTGGTGGAAGTGGACCGCTCGACGTCCACGCTTTACCTACACGCGCTCAATATTTATGAGGAAGCCGGAATCGCCAAGATCCGTCAGGAAGTCCAGAACATCGAGGCCGCGCTGATCCGGATCATGGGAACGCGCCAGGAACTCGACGCACTCCAGGATGAACCAAGCCCGGGCCTGGAAGGAGCAGCTCTGTGAAAGAACTCGTTCTGCTGATGACGGCTGTCATCCTCAGCTTGGCGGCGGTGGGAGCGATCATCCGTATCGCCATAGGCCCCTCCTTGTTGGACCGCGTGTTGGCATCGGATGTCCTGCTGGCCATTCTCGGCGCAGCGCTTGCGATCGATATGGCGATGAACCGGCACCTGAACAACCTGGTGTTGCTCGTGGCGCTCGCGGTGATCGGCTTCGTAGGCTCCGTAACTTTTGCCCGATTTGTAGCAGATCGGAGGGATCAGGGCAATGACTCCTGAAGCCACCGGTGTGGATGCCGTGATCGACGTAGTGACGGCAGTGTTTCTTGTGGTGGGTGCCCTCATGTCGCTCGGGGCCGCAATTGGCCTCCTGCGGTTCCCCGATCTCATGAGCCGCATGCACGCGGCAACCAAACCGCAGGTCCTGGGTCTTTTCCTCATGCTCGCGGCCATGGGCCTGCAAATGCGTACATGGTGGGTCTGGCCGGTTCTCGTGGTGGCCTGGATTTTCCAGCTACTCACTGCACCGGTCTCCGCACACATGGTGGGCCGCTCTGCTTACCGAACCAAGCATGGGCACCGCGAACTGCTCACCAAGGATGAGCTTGAAGCGGTTGTCCAAAGGGCGGCCGGCGACGGTTCCACCCCGGACGCTTAGAACAACGCGGGGTCACTTACGCACCCTCCCGACGGCGGTGAGGGAGCCTAAGTGACCCCGCGTTGGAATGCCTATGCGCGGCCTAGACGATATCTTGCGTCTTGGCGAAGCGGGCGATGGCACGCTGGGTGCCACGGCTCGCGAAAACCTGGATGAGCGTGCTGACGAAGGCCGAAATCAGCGCGAACGACAAGGCAGAGCGGAGGCTCGTTTCCATATCGTCGTGGCCTGTGGGCGGCTTGTTACCCGTGGCCTTTTCCCAGCCCTTGTTGACCAACTTGGTGCCGACGAATCCGGCTGCAAGGCTTACTCCTGCACCCAGCAGCTTGAAAAAGAGGTTCATGCCCCCAGCCTAGCCTCACATCCCGGTGGGGTGGGACTAGCGACGGTTTTCCCGTTCTTTGAGGAAAGCTGCCATGGAACCGCGTGGTGCAAGGACAGGGACAACATCGTGTTCGGCTTCCCAGACGGCATCTACGGTTCCGAGACCGGCAATTTCCTTGAGCAGGTAATACGTGGGTGGCATCAGCTGCAATTGACCGGCTGCCTCGGCCGCCAGGATCCCATCCACCGGCATCCAGAGTGATTGCCACGCTTCCGTGGTTTGGTGCTGGGGTGCTGCTTCCGGAGCAGGCTTGGCTACATAGAAGTACGTGTCGAAGCGCTTGGGCATGTCCGTCGGCGTGACCCAGTTGGCCCAGGGACGAAGGTCTGAGGCATTAAGGCGAAGCCCGGCCTCCTCCCAAACCTCGCGCAGGGCTGCGGTGAGAACCATGCCTGACTTTGCCGGGGCTTGTTCGGGATCGACGGCGATCGAGCTGAGGTTCCAGTCTGCGGCATGCCGTTCCAGCAGCTCAGCCGGATATTCCCATCCATCCTGGTCGGCGGCATCAACCCGGCCTCCCGGAAAGACCACCATGCCGGCGGCGAAGTCCATGGTGCCAACCCTGTGCTGGACGAAGGCTTCGAGGCCGCCCGGAGTGTCGCGGAGCAGGATAACGCTCGCAGCCAGCCGCGGCTCGGGAACCGGGTTGTCCGTAATGGGATGGTTCGTCATGAAATGCCCCTTTGCCGCGTCGATTCTGCTGGATCATTGTCTCAGGTCTGGTTGCGGGGCCTGGTGTGCGTGCCAAGTCGTGAGATTGGGGCGCAGAGCGGGCCCCGCAACGCAAGGAAAGGCCAGCCAACCGCTTTGTGACCAACCCCAGCGCGCACGAACACCTACAGGTGTAAACTGAACCACGCCCATAAGGGCAGATTAATAACGACAGGGGAGCGCCGCCGTCGGACCTTGCAGAGATGCAGGAGACGCGAGGGCGCTGAGAGTGCGGACAGCCGCAGACCCTCGAACCTGATCCGGTTAGTACCGGCGCAAGGGAGTCGAGCTTCTCAGAGTGTCCGGATCCGGGCGGCCAAGGCTGGCCGGGGGTTTCCGGGGAGCACTTTCCCCTCCTGTACCTCAGGAGGCAGAAAAATGACCACGGCAAGCGTGAAGAAAACCAGTTATAACTGGCGTGTTGTAGACATCGTGGTGGCAGCTTTGATTGCCATCGCCGGCGGCGTGATCTTCTGGGCCTGGTCCCAGGGCGCCGCAATCGTATCCATCCCCATGAACGCCACGTATCCTCCGCTCACCGGTTTGATCGCCGGTGGCTGGATGATCCCGGCCGTCCTGGGCATGCTCATCATCCGCAAGCCGGGCGCTGCCCTGTTCTGCGAAGCCGTCGCCGCAACCGGCGAACTCATCATGGGTTCCCAGTACGGCACCACCGTCCTCATCTCCGGCATCCTCCAGGGACTGGGTGCGGAACTCGTCTTCGCTGCGTTCCGGTACAGGAAGTTCGACCTGTCCGCTGCACTCCTCGCGGGTGCGGGCTCGGGCCTCTTCTGCGGTCTCAACGATTCCTTCCTGCCTTGGGGCTGGAACATCGCCTACGAAGCAATCGACAAGCTGGCCTACATCGCCTTCACCACGCTCTCCGGTGCGATCATCGCCGGCGCGCTGTCCTGGGTTGCCACCCGCGGGCTGGCCAAGACCGGCGTCCTGAGCTCCTTCGCGTCGCGCAAGGCTGCTTCGGAGCCCGTCTTCAACTAATGCCTGCCACGCAAAGCAGCAACCACGTGCGGCCTGCCGCCATCCACGCCCAAGGGTGGGGATGGCGGCATGCCGGGCGGTCCACACCTGCCATCCAGGACCTCGACCTCCGGATCGAGCCCGGCGAGCGTGTGCTGTTGCTGGGTCCATCGGGCGCAGGGAAATCGACACTTCTCCATGCCCTCGCCGGTGTGCTGGGTGATGAGGAAGAGGATTCCGACGAGACCGGCTCGCTGTTGATCGACGGCGTCGCTCCCCGCGAACAGCGCGGCCGCGCAGGTCTGATGCAGCAGGATCCGGAAACCCAGGTAGTGCTCTCCCGTGTGGGTGACGACGTCGCGTTTGGCGCCGAAAACCTTGCCGTTCCCCGGGATGAAATTTGGGCCCGCGTCCATGAAGCGCTCGACGACGTTGGGTTGCGCACCGCTGCAGGCGGCGGTCTGGCGCTGGATCACCCGACGGCGGCACTCTCCGGCGGGCAGAAGCAGCGCCTTGCGTTGGCCGGCATCCTGGCGATGCGGCCCGGGCTGATCCTGCTCGACGAACCTACGGCCAACCTGGATCCAGTGGGTGTGCTTGAGGTCCGGGACGCCGTGGAGCGATGCCTGGACAAGACCGGTGCCACTTTGGTTGTCGTGGAACACCGTGTGTCCGTGTGGAAGGACCTGGTGGACAGGATCGTGGTCCTCCAGCCCCCTTCGGCTGGGGGCGGCGTGCTCCTGGACGGCCCCCCAGATCAGGTGCTCACAGAGGCACGGACCATGTTGATGGCAGCGGGAGTGTGGGTGCCGGGGTACGTTCCGGCTACTCGCGCCCGCAGGACCGCAACTCAGGAAACGGGCGGCCATGAATCCACCGCCCAGTTCCTCCTCGTGGCGCAGGACCTGGCTGTTTCCCGTGAGAAGCCTCGCCGTCGCCGGTTCAAAACCATCCCACCCGTTCCCGTGCAATCGGGTATCAGTGCACAAGTACGGGCTGGCCAGGCACTTACCATCACAGGTCCGAACGGTGCAGGGAAGTCCACCTTTGCACTCACATTGGCCGGACTTCTGGCGCCAGTGGACGGCAAGGTGAGTGCCGCCGTCGAGCTTTCCGAGGGCGCTGGAATCGACCCGTTCAAGTGGAAGGCGGATCAGCTGATTTCGCGCATTGGCACCGTGTTCCAGGAACCGGAGCACCAGTTCGTAACGGGCAAGGTCCTGGACGAGCTGATGTTCGGACCCAAGCATCTGGGGCACGGTGAAGAACGCGTGGATGAATTGGTGGAGCGTTTGCGGCTCACGCATTTGGTGGACGCGAACCCTTACACCTTGTCCGGTGGGGAGAAGCGCCGGTTGTCAGTGGCCACGGTCCTCGCGGCCCATCCTAAGGTGCTGGTGCTGGACGAGCCCACGTTCGGCCAGGACGCCAACACCTGGGCAGAGTTGGCATCGTTCCTGTCCGAACTGCTCGACGCCGGAACGGCCGTTGTGTCCGTGACGCATGACGAAGAATTCAGTGCGGTCCTTGGCGGCACGGAGCTCCGGCTGGATCCGGCGACGCCGCGCGTGCCTGACTCACAGAGCGAGTCAGCCCGCCAGGAAGCCGGTGCCGCATGAGGGACGCCTTGAACCTGCGCGGCAACCAGGCTCTCCTCACGCGGGCCAACCCCTTGGTGAAGTTCGTGTCCGTGTTCCTTATTTCGCTGGTGCTGGCGTTGTCGATCGACTGGGTATCCGCTTCAACGGCCCTCGTCGCCGAGCTGGCCCTGTTCCCGCTGGCCGGCCTCACGCTGGGGCTTCTATGGCAGCGGGCCTGGCCGCTCATCATCGCTGCAGCGATTGGTGGCTGGAGCACCGCAATCGTGGCGGCTGACAGTGGCGCCGTACTGCTCGACGTCGGACTCTGGTCCATCAGCGAAGGTTCCCTTCAGCTGGGGCTGGGCTTCATGTTGCGCGGCTTGGCGATCGCGCTGCCCGCGATCCTGCTGATGACCTGCACAGATCCAACCGATCTGGCTGATGCGCTGGCACAGAAGGCAAGGCTGCCACACCGCTTTGTCCTCGGTTCGCTGGCCGCGATGCGCTTGGTGGGGTTGATGGCTGAGGAATGGCAGACCATCGGCATGGCCAGGCGTGCCCGCGGAGTGGGTTCGCAGGGTAGCCCGCTGCAACGGCTGAAGGCAACGCTTGGACAGAGCTTCGGGCTGCTGGTCCAGGCGGTCCGGCGGGCCTCCCGGCTGGCCATCACCATGGAGGCACGGGGTTTCGGCGGCGGGAAGAGAACGTGGGCCCGGGAATCCACCTACTCCCTCCTGGACGTCTGGGTACTCCTCGGCGGCCTCGTCATCGCTGCCGCTGCGGTACTGACAGCAGTCGGCGCTGGAACGTGGAGTTTCGTCTGGCGTTAGCCAAGATATCGCACTATGCGGGTACTCTGTGATCTTTGCCGCTCAATCAGCGATTTGTTCAGCGCTTCTAGCTCATTTGTGATATTTCTTGAGTATGACGCAACCTACCGCCGAAAATGTGGGCCTCCTGCTCCGCGACGCACGAAGCGAAAAGGGCTGGACGCAGGGGCAGCTGGCTTCTGAGCTGGGAACCAGCCAGAGCGCTATCGCCCGGATGGAGCAGGGCAAGCAGAATCTCAGCCTCAGAATGATCGAACGACTGGAGGCCATCTTCGGCCGTTCCATCGTCAAAGTAGGCAAGCCGCAGATGACCCACCTCCGGGTAGAGGGCGGCCACACGCTGTCCGGCGAAGTGGACGTCAACAGCAGCAAGAATGCCGGTGTCGCCCTGCTATGTGCAAGCCTGATCAACCGGGGGACCACCACGCTGCGTCGCTTGGCACGCATTGAGGAAGTCAACCGGATCGTGGAGGTGCTGACGTCCATCGGCGTCGAATGCACCTGGCTCAACGGCAGCGACCTCCGTATCCGCAGGCCCGAAGTCCTGGACCTTGAATCAATGGACGTGGAGGCAGCTCGGCGCACCCGCAGCGTCATCATGCTGCTCGGCCCGCTCCTGGACGAGACCGACGAATACCTGCTTCCCTATGCCGGTGGATGCGACCTCGGGACGCGCACCGTCGAACCACACATGCAGGCACTGCGCCAGTTCGGGCTCACGGTGGGCGCGAAGTCCGGCTTCTACTCCGTGGTGGCACCCCCTGCCGATGTGCAGGACCGATCTTTCGTCCTCTCCGAACGTGGCGACACCGTCACCGAGAACGCCATTATGGCTGCCGCACACCGCGAGGGCACCACGGTGATCCGCAACGCGAGCCCCAACTACATGGTCCAGGATCTTTGCTTCTACCTGCAGGGCTTGGGTGTGACCATCGAGGGCGTCGGTACCACGACGTTGAAGATCACTGGCCGGTCAGCCATTGACGTGGAGATCGAGTACTTCCCGTCCGAGGATCCCATCGAAGCCATGAGCCTGATCACCGCAGGCATCGTAACGAACTCCGAGGTCACCATCCGCCGGGTTCCCATCGAATTCATGGAAATCGAGCTTGCCACCCTGGAACAGATGGGCCAGAAGCTCGAAATCTCAGGCGAATACATGGCCCGCAATGGGCGGACGCGTTTGGTGGATGTCACTACCAAGCCTTCCGAACTCCACGCGCCGCAGGACAAGATCCACCCCATGCCGTTCCCGGGGCTCAACATCGACAACCTGCCCTTCTTTGCCGTGATCGCGGGCAACGCCGAGGGCCAGACCATGATCCACGACTGGGTCTACGAGAACCGCGCCATCTACCTGACGGAACTCAACAAGCTGGGCGCCCAAGTCCAACTCCTGGACCCGCACCGGATTTACGTCAACGGACCCACCAAGTGGCGGGCCGCGGAGATCGGTTGCCCGCCGGCGCTGCGCCCGGCAGCGTGCCTGCTCCTGGCGATGCTGGCTGCCCGTGGAACCTCGGAGCTTCGCAACATCTACGTCATCGAACGCGGCTATGAGGACCTGGCCGAGCGGCTGAACACCATTGGCGCCAAGGTGGAGTACTTCCAGGACTAGGCCCTCCTGCAACGCGGGGTCACTTAGAGCCCATAATCGACCCTCACATGGGCCGTAAGTGACCCCGGGTTGCTGTATCCGGGATGCCGCATGAAGCAGAATGGTGCCATGCGGACTTTCGGGGTGGAGGAAGAGCTACTCATCGTCGATCCTGTGACCGGCGAGCCCCTGGCTCTCGCGGATGCGCTGCTCGCGGATGCGCTGCTGGCAGGACCGGAAGCGGCGCCTGAAACCGGGATGGGGCTTACCCACGAACTGAAGCTGGAACAGATCGAAACCCAGACCCGTCCGTGCCATACCCACACCGAGCTCCTCCAGCAGATCCGGAGTGGCCGTGCCATGGCCAACGACGCCGCCAGGAAGCACAACGCCCGGGTGGCCGCGATTGCCACCTCGCCCCTGGCCAAGAACACCCATACCACCCCGGATCCCCGCTTCGCGGTGATGCTTGAACGCTTTGGGTTGACGGCCCATGAGCAACTGACCTGCGGTTTCCACGTGCACACCGCCGTGGAGTCACCTGAAGAGGGCGTGGTGGTCCTTGACCACATCCGCGACAAACTTGCTGTTTTGACGGCCCTCAGCGCCAATTCCCCCTACTGGCGTGGGCTGCCTACGGGTTTCGAAAGCTATCGGATCCAGGCCTGGAACCGATGGCCGACGTCCGGGCCTTCGGCCGTTTTTGGCTCGTTGACTGCCTACCGGCGCATGGTCCAGCGCCTCCTGGACACAGGAGTTCTCCTTGACGAGGGCATGATCTACTTCGACGCCCGTATCTCCCGCAACCATCCCACCGTGGAAGTCAGGGTGGCTGACGTCTGCCTCCGTTCGGAGGACGCAGCCGTGATTGCAGTGCTGGTGAGGGCATTGGTTGAGACCGCTTCCCTGGAAATGCTCGACGGCGTTGAGCCCGCCTCGGTGCCGACAGCCCTGCTCCGGATGGCAAGTTGGCAAGCGAGCAATTCGGGACTTGGCGGAGACCTTCTGGACTTCGGCGACTTCCGTCCCCAACCGGCAGCGGACGTTGTCTGGGCTTTGGTGGATTACCTGAGCCCTGTCCTGGATGACCAAGGTGAACTGGAGCTCGTGAAGGCCGGAATCTCGGACATTCTTGAGCGCGGGAACGGAGCCCGGGAGCAACGCGAAGCAGCAGAACGCTTCAACAATCGGCAACGCGACGCCCAAAATCCGCCGGGGAGTCCGCCCAGCAACGAGGCCTTGGGGGCCGTGGTTGGGCATGCGGTGAAGGCGACGATTCGCGGCGCCACCGCAGACTCGCGCAAGGAGCGGGCGCCCATCCTGACCAGGGTCCGCAGGCCCTAGGCTTCTGCTGAGTCAGTCTCTTCCCACGTCATCAGGTACGCCCCCGCTAAGCCTTCGACGAGGTAGAACACGAAAGGCGGGATGTCCTTCTTGGCCACAAGGATGGCGCCGTAGATGGGCGCGCTGGCTGCAGCAGTGACTCCGATCCATCGTTTGGCGGGGGATGCCAGGAGGCTTCCGCCCAGCGCCGCCAAGGCAAGAACGTGGAGCCCAGAGTAGGCCAGGAATGGCGCATTGGATCCGCGGCCGTAGGCAAAGCGTTCCAGGTCCGAGGCCCGACGCGACAAACTGGATACAAAGAGCGGGGCACCTGCGAGCAAGGCGGCCGCGGCTGCAACAGCCCACCGCTTTGCCCGTCCGCCCGGAAGGCGACGGGCAAAGGCTGCGAATCCCACCGGCACCGCGGCGGTTCCAGCAGCAGCGAGGTGCTGCCCTATAACCCAGCCACGCTGCCCGGCCTCGAGCATACCAAGACGTTCGGCGGCACCGGGGGTGATGTAGACGCGCGAGACCGGTGAGATCCCTGCCAACCACACCGCCGTGCCGGCAACGATGACCGTTCCGGCACGGCGATAGGGATGCTTCACGCTCATGGCATGAAGGTTAGACCTGTTTGAGGGCCTTCTCCAGATCCAGGATGAGATCGTCTACGTCCTCAAGCCCCACAGACAACCGGACCACACCATCTGAAAGGCCGATTGCCGCACGCCCCTCCGGTCCCATGGCCCGGTGGGTGGTGGTGGCCGGGTGCGTGATGAGGGACTTGGAGTCGCCCAGGTTGTTGGAAATGTCGATGACGCGCAGTCCGTCCAGCAGCGCGAACGCGGCGTCCTTGGCGGACCGCCCGGACGAGGGCAGCAACTCGAATGTCAGCACGGTACCGCCGGCCTTCATTTGCTTGGCTGCGAGCTCGTACTGAGGGTGCGATTTCAGCAAGGGGTACTTGACCCAGCTGATGGCGGGTTGCTGCTCCAGCCATTCCGCGATTTTCAAAGCGGAGGCCGAACTGTGGTTCACGCGCAAGCCAATGGTTTCCAGGCCCTTGGTCAACACCCAGGCGTTGAACGCGGAGAGCGACGGACCGGTGTGGCGCATCAGCTGCTTGACCGGGCCATCGATGAATTCCTTGGTGCCCAGGATCGCACCGCCCAGGACACGCCCCTGGCCATCGATGTGCTTGGTACCGGAGTACACGATCACGTCCGCGCCCAGCTCGCCGCAACGCTGCAGCAGCGGAGTGGCAAAGACATTGTCGACGACGACGGTGGCTCCCGCAGCATGCGCAAGCTCGCTGACGGCGGCGATGTCCACGATTTCCTGCATGGGGTTGGAGGGCGACTCGAAGAACACGGCGGTGGTCGGTTCTGAGAGGGCAGCACGCCACTGGTCGAGGTCGGGACCATCGACGAATACCGTCTCGACACCCCAGCGCGGCAGGATCTCGTTGAGGATCACGAAGCAGGAGCCGAACAAGGAACGGGCTGCAACCACGCGGTCCCCGGCTGCCAGCAGGGCACCCAAGGCGGTGAAGACCGCAGACATGCCGGACGCCGTCGCAAAGCATGCCTCGGTTCCTTCGAGCAGCCGCAACCGCTCCTGGAACGTGGCCACGGACGGGTTGCCGTAGCGGGAGTAAACGAAACGTTCGTCCTCGCCGGTGAAGGCGCGTTCGGCGGCTGCAGCGGATTCGTAGACGAAGCCGGAGTTCAGGAAAACGGGTTCGGACGTCTCCTGGAAGTTGGTACGGTCAAGGCCACCGCGTACTGCCTGTGTGTCAGGGCTCCAGCTGGCGGCATCGGGATTGAAAGTCACTTAGTCGTTCCCCAGGTTCGTTGGCAGGCCGCGGTTTTTCCAGCCGTTGATGGTGCGTTCGCCGTAGCGGTCCGGGTCACCTTCGAAGCCCTCAAGCACGTTGTAGGCAGTGAACCCGGCCTGCGTCGCGGCGATGGCGGCGGAGATGGAGCGCTGGCCTGAGCGGCAGATGAAAACGAGTTCCACGCCCTCGCCCTCGGGTGCCTGCTGCTGCAAGTCCTCGATGAAGCGGGAGTTGGGGATGCCACCGGCAAGGTTCCACTGAATGAACAGGGGATCATTCTCTGTGGCCTTCGTGTCGGGAATGCCGATGTGGGCCCACTCGGCCTCGGTGCGGACGTCCACCAGGATGGCGCCTTCTTCAAGCTTGGCCCACGCGTCCTGCGGGGTCAGGTCACCTGCGTAACTCATGCGTGTCCCTCGAATGCTTCGTCGTCGTCGTCGTTCTCCAGCTGGTCAACGGCATTCGCGACGGCGGCGTCTGCGTTGGCGATGGCAGCGGGCAGGACGACCGCCTGCGCCACGATGACATCCGTGCCGTTGAACGTGGCTGCCGGGCTGCCGTGGAGCACGTAGCCGTCGGCGAGGGCCGTGGTGATCCGCTCGCAGAATTCACGGGTATCCGGGCCTGTAATCAGGCGGTAGGAGAGTTTTTCTTCAGTGGGTTCAGGCATTGGCTGGTGCTCCTCAGTCACGCTTGCAGTTCGAAGTGTCGATACGCCGAGTAGTCACCTGAGGCACCCCGCCGGAGAGAGGGTTGCCGACCAGCAAGTCAGGGCTTTGCGCTGGTGCTCATTACTCAAGAAAAAAGTAGCATCCCGCGGTGGCGGCCCGCACTTGCAGGCGGTTACGTGCTCGTCATGTTGCGTAACCGGCCGGTGCTGGAGTAGCAGCCCAAATATGACGCCCCGGGAGCATAATTGACGCAGTACGACCCCCTGTAACTTCGCAAGAAATCAGGTCGCGGTGAACGGACAAGGCAGTTCTACACTCAAGTCCATGCTGCATTTTGGATGGTTCGTGGGGCACGGTTTCGGTGTCCAGGGATGGGGAACTCCCGGCTACAGCCTGGGTTACGACTGGAAGAAACCTGCCCTGTATCAAGACGCTGTGCGCGCGTTCGAGCAATCCGGCCTTGACCTTTTCATTATCGAGGACTCCCTCACTGTTCCTGATACTTATGGCGGCTCCGCCGAGGTCTCGCTGGCACACGCCTCCTTTGCGCCCAAGCATGATCCATTGGCCCTGGTGCCGTACCTTCTTTCCGCCACCAAGCACCTTGGAATTGTGCCGACGGTCAGCGCATCGTTCTATCCGCCTTTCACAGCCGCCCGGCTCTTGGCCACGCTGCAGCACTTCTCCGAGGGGCAGCTCGGCTGGAACGTTGTCACCTCCGGCAGTGACCTCGCAGCACAGAATTACGGTTTGGATCAGCAGATTGAACACGACCTTCGGTATGAGAAGGCGGAAGAATTCGTCGACGTCGTCCGGCAGCTTTGGCGCAGCTGGGAACCCGACGCCGTGCTTGAGGACGTTGAGGCGGGCGTGTTCGCCGACCACACCAAAGTGCATCCGATTAACCACCAAGGCGACTTCTTCAAGGTCAGGGGTCCACTAAACACGGCGCCTCTGCCGGAGGAGCCCGTACTGGTCCAGGCCGGTGCTTCTCCTCGGGGCAAAGCGTTCGCGGGTGGGCATGCAGATGTGGCGATCGCCTTGGCGCGTGGCGTTGACGGCATGAAGGCTTACCGGGATTCCATCCGTGCCGAGGCTGCGAAGGCGGGCAGGAACCTCGACGACGTTAAGGTCCTTTTCGTGCTGAAGCCCACGGTGGTTGGTTCATCCGCCGAGGCCGAGGAGTTGCGTGCGCAGCGCCGCGAGCTTACACAGCGTGATATCGACAGCCAGCTCAACTCGATCTCCTACCTCTCTGTGATCGACTTCAAGCAGTTCGACCTCGATGCGCCGTTGCCTGAATTGAGCACCAACAGCAACCAAGGCACGTTGGAGCACTTCGCCAAGGCAGCGCCTCCGGGGTCTACCCTGCGCCAGATCCTGCAGGCACGAAGCGGTGGTGCCGGCGATTCGATTATCGGCACGGTTACCGAGATCGCGGACTATCTTCAAGAAACCGGCGAGGCCGTGGGCGGCGACGGCTTCCTCTTCTCCGGCTTCGTAGACCCCGTGACTGTGCACGGCGTGTTGGACAAGCTCACCCCCGAACTGCGACGCCGTGGCCTGCTGAGGAAGAGTTACGGCGACGGTGGCTTCCGCCAGAATCTTCTGGACTTCTGACGATGTCCTCCGAACCCAGGACCCTGGTGATCGGCACATCGCCCGTGGACCCTGCAAGCGTGGCGCAGGCTGCCTTGAATCCGGCGTTTCACGTGAAACTCAACCACGATGCGTTGTCTTTGATCGGCCGCTCACGCGAAGTGCTGGAGCGCGCTGCGACCTCAGGTCAGAGAGTCTACGGCCTCAACACCCTCCTCGGATCCGGACGCGATACGGCTGTGGAGGAGAAATCGGTCCTTGCCTATCAAATCCAAGTAGTGAGATACCACAACAGTGGTGTGGGCGGCTATCTGGACCGGCCCTCCGCCCGCGCCGTGATCCTCTCCCGGCTCATCGGATTCAGCCGTGGCGGCTCTGGTGTACGCCCGGAGACCGCCCAGTTCTATGCCGAACTACTCAACCGTGGAGTTCTTCCCGCCATCCCCCGCGAAGGCTCAGTCGGCTCATCGGACCTCACCCAGCTCGCCGCCGTCGCCGCCGTCGCCATCGGTGAAGGTGAAGCGATCGATGGGGACGGCACCCTGGTACCCGGGGCGAAAGCGCTCGCCGACGCCGGACTTCAGCCGCTGCGACTAGCTCCCGGTGAGGCCCTTGCAGTGGTCAGCGCCAACGCGTACTCCGTAGGCGCCGGCACCCTCGCCTTGGTGCGCCTGCAGCAGCTGGCGGAACTCGCCGACGTCGCGCTGTCCCTCTCGCTTGAGGCCATCGCAAGGTACGACGGCGGCGGGAACCTCAGCCCGTTTTCGCCGACTATCCAAGCGGGCAAGGCGGTGGACGGGCAGAAGGACTCGGCCGCCGCGGTTCGTTACCTTTTGCGCGGCGGCTGGTTGGAGGACGTTCGTCCCGAGGTCTCGGTGCAGGATGCTTTGTCATTCCGTGCTGCGCCCCAGACACATGGCGCTTTTCGTTCCCTGGTTTCACAGCTCGGCGCTGCGTTGAACGTGGAGCTCAACGGACGTGGCGACAACCCTTTGGTTGATATTGAATCCGGGCAAATGGTGTCTGGCGGGAACTTCCAACCGATGCAACTGGCTCTTTCCTTTGAGGGCCTGCGGCTTGCGTTGGCGCACGTGGGGATTGCCAGCGAACGGCGCATCGCCAAGCTGTATCCGCCACAGCGGGTGATCCGGGCCAGGCATCTGGAGGCTGCCGCCGGGCACCTGGAGGCTTCGTCGTCGAATGCCGTTTCTGAATCCGGACCGGCCGCAGCCCTTGTCCAGGAGGAGTTGCCCGGGCTGCTTTGGTACTCGGCAGCGGGACTGCTGTCCGAACTGAAGTTCCTGGCAGCGCCGGCGACGCTCGGGGCACCCACCCTCTCGGCCGACGTCGAGGACCACTCCACTTTGGCGCCGCTGGCCTTGCAGCAACTCGAAAAGTCCTTGGGGGCTTTGGAGAAATTGCTTGCTATTGAGGCGCTGACGGCGTCGTATCTGCTGCTCGAAGCGGGGGCCGCGCAGCCGCTCGGGAAGGGGACTGGCGCTGTCGTGGGCCGACTGGCCGATGTGCTGGCGGATCGGCCGTCGGCTCCGGACCTCGTGGAGCGTGCGCGAGAGGAATTGCGTGATGTGGTGGCGCTGGAATTGCCGCCTATGGCGGAAAGGGAAGGGACCATATGAGTACTGCAATCCGCAAACATGGCGCACACTCGGCGGCAGGGCTGCCGGACGGCCTGGATGCCTCCGTCCTGGACAAAGTGGGCAACACTCCGCTGGTGAAATTGGAGGCCCTGGGCCGTGGATTGCGCAGCACCATCCACATCAAGCTTGAGTCCGAGAACCCCGGCGGATCCATCAAGGACCGCACAGCGCTGAGCATGGTCCGGGCGGCCGAGCGCTCAGGGGAGTTGCAGCCGGGCGCAACCATTGTGGAGAGCACATCCGGCAACACCGGGATCGGGCTGGCACTCATTGGCCGGCTGACTGGGCATCCCGTCGTGGTGGTTACCGGCGACACCATCTCCCAGGAGAAGCTCGCCGCACTCCACAGCTATGGTGCGCGCGTGGTCCTGACGGACTGGAGCGCGCCCTCGGAATCGCCGGAGAACGCCCGAGCTGTGGCAGCGCGAATCACCGCGGAGACGCCGGGTGCTTGGCGGCCCATGCAGTTCGACAACCCTGCCAATCCCGCGGCGCACTACCAAACCACCGGACCGGAGATCTGGGAGCAGACCCACGGCCTTGTGACGCATTTCGTGGCCGGGATCGGAACCGGCGGGACCATCAGCGGCAATGGCCGGTTCCTGAAAGAGAAAGTTGCAGCATCGCGGCCGGGCGGGCACCTTGAAGTTGTGGGTGCCGACCCCTACGGCTCCGCCTACAGCGGTGGACACCCCGGGGAGATCCTGGTGGACGGGGTGGGTAACTCCTGGCCCCAGGCTGAATGGCCCAAGGCCTTTGACCGCTCCATTGTTGACCGTTTCCTGCGCATCCCCAACGACGAGGTCTACTCCACGGTGCATCGGCTCCTCGACGAAGAAGGGCTTGCGCTGGGTCCATCATCCGGGCTCGCTGTGGCCGCTGCCCTGCGGGTAGCCCGGGCCGCACCCCACGGTTCGGTGGTGGTGGCCATAGCGCCCGACGCCGGAACGAACTACCTGAGCAAGGCTTTCAACCCGGTGTGGCTGGCAGAGAACGGTATCCACCTGGCGCTCGACGCCACCGAATAGGATCCTCTCTCACATCCGGCGGCGTTTTGGTGGTCCCTCTCTCACGTCCCGCGGTGTTTTGAGGGTCCCTCTCTCACGTCCCGCCGTGTTTTGGGGGTCCCTCTGTCACGTCCTGCGGCGTTTTGGGGGTCCCTCTCTCACATCCCGCGGCGTTTGGCGTGATGTCCTGCGCTAGGCTCCAAGCATGCCTGAACAGGAAACAAAAGCACGTCTCGCCGGTTATCTGGATAAGCAGCAGCCCGAGCTCTACGCAACACTGAGCCACTATGCCCAACAGGTGGTTGGGGAAGCCGACCGCACAGGTGTACCGCGACGGACCATCGAACTTCTGAACTACCTTGCGTCGCAGATCAACGGTTGCGCATTCTGCCTGGACCTCCACCATCGCCGCGCCTTGGGGTACGGCGAAACGGAACAGCGCCTGTCCTTGGTAGCTGTCTACAAGGAAGTGACGCTGTTTGAGCCGGCTGAGCGGGTGGCCATGGAAATTACTGAGCAGATCACCCGGATGAGCACGTCACGGCCGAGCCCCGAACTCTTCGAGCGGGCCCGGGAACACTACAACGACGAGCAAATCAGTGTCCTCTGCATGGCCGCGATTGGGATCAACGCCTTCAACCGGCTGTCCATCCTGAGCGAGCACCCTGTCCGGACGGCCAAGCCGAAGTCGTGAATTTGGGTGGGCCGTGTGGGGTCCTGACCTGCTTTCAAACGACATCAGCCCCTGGGCAACCCGGAATGGTTGCGCAGGGGCTGATCTGCAGGCAAAGAAGGTCAGGAAGCCACGGCCGCTGAACGCCGGGGTGAGTGCCGCCGTCGTGAATTTGGGTGGGCCGTGTGGGGTCCTGACCTGCTTTCAAACGACATCAGCCCCTGGGCAACCCGAAATGGTTGCGCAGGGGCTGATCTGCAGGCAAAGAAGGTCAGGAAGCCACGGCAATCTTGGACCGTCGTCCGTACTTGAAGTAGAAGAACGCGTAGCACGCCCCCACAAACGGAACGCCGAACAGCAGGGCCGCCACCTGGTTGGGGTCGAACGCTATGCCGATCAAGGACACAACGCACAACGCGAACGCAAGGATCGGAACCAGCGGGAAGAGCGGCGCTTTGTACGGGAGCGTGCTGAGGTCGCCGCCGTTCTTGATAAACGTGCGCCTGTACACGAAATGCGAGGCCACAATGGACATCCATACGCCCACAGTTGCAAACCCGGCGATCGAGACGAGCACCAGGTACACGGTTGCCGGTGCAACAATGCTGCTGATGAGCGAAGCCAGGCCGCCGAGCATGCTCACGCACAGGGCAATCATCGGGATCCCACGCTTGGTCAGCTTCCTGAACGCCTTGGGTGCGTGTCCTTCGTCGGCCAGCGAGAAGAGCATGCGGGCGCAGGAGAAGAGTCCGCAGTTTCCAGCAGACAACAGCGCAGTAATGATCACGAAGTTCATGATGTCGGCGGCGAACGGAATGCCGAGCATCGAGAAGACGGTGACGAACGGGCTCTCGTCCACGCTGACCTTCTCATAGGGGATGGTGGCCGCGATGACGGTAATCGCGCCGACAAAGAAGATCATGAGACGGATGACCGTGGTCCTCATGGCCTTGGGGATGTTGGCGCCCGGATTGGATGTTTCGCCGGCGGCGACACCGATCAGTTCGGAACCGGAGAAGGCGTAGAAGACTGCCAGGCAGGTGACGAAGACGCCCGTGAAGCCGTTGGGGAACAGCCCTTCGGGTGTGCTGAAGTTGCTGGTGAGCGACGGGTATTCGCCTGCGGCGAGCGGGTGGAAGCCCATCAAAGCGGTGCCGCCCAGGATAATCAGGCCGACGACGGCGGCAACCTTGATGAGCGCGAACCAGAACTCTGATTCACCGAAGACGCGCGATGAGATGGCATTCAGTGTGAACAGGACGCTGGCGAAGATGAAGCACCAGATCCAGACGTCGACGCCAGGGAACCAACGTTGCATGAGCAGGCCGGCGGCAGTGAATTCCGAACCCAACGCCACCGCCCAGCAAAGCCAGTAGAGCCAGGCCGTGGCGAAGCCGGTGGCAGGTCCGATGGTCCTGGCGGCGTAGATGTGGAAGGCACCTGAAACGGGGAACGCAACGGCGAGTTCCCCGAGGCATGCCATCACCAGATAGACCACCACGGCTCCGATAAGGAACGCGAGAACGGCGCCCAAGGGGCCCGCGGTGGCAATGGTGTAGCCCGAGCTGACGAACAGGCCTGAGCCGATGACGCCGCCCATGGCAATCATCACCAGGTGCCGGGCCTCCATGGACCGGCGAAGTCCTGTCTGCGAGGTGCCAGTCGGCGACTGTACCTCGGGTGCCGATGCCTCGGCTGTTGTGGGGGAGCTGTGTCCCATATTCCCTCCGGGAAGTTAGCCAGCAAAGTTTGAAGTGGCATCAGATGGACGTGATCCAACTAACACGAGAACAAGATTCATCACATGACGAACACCCAGTGCAAGGAGGATAAGGAACGCGATTGAACCCTTGGGGAGCTCGATGCTGAGGCTAAGAGTTCCTTATCGATGAGTCATGCGAGCAATTACTCTACTTGTCATCTGCTAAGTTCCAAGCGGAGCAGAGTAGGCCTCAGTCTGGCCGGCCGGAATTACTCGATTCCGGCAAACAGCTCATTCAGTTCCTCCGTGAGCTGCTTCCGGACAGCGGGAGTACCGATCTCGTGGCCGTTAATGTGGTTCACGGGCGCGATCAAGCGGATGCTCGAAATGAGCCAAACGGCGTCGGCGTCGAACAGGTCCTGCGGGACCAACGGCCCATAGCCGAGCTCCCACCCTGCTGCCTTCGCGGCGGCGAAGAGTGCGCCCTGCGACGTGCCCGGAAGGATCCCGCTATCGTGCTGCGGCGTGATGAGCCGGCGAACCGTCCTAACGGAACCGTCGCCGTCGTCGACTGTGTCAAGGTGGGCGAGCAAGACAGTGGACGTCGGCCCTTCAAGGACACGGCCATCTGTTGAGGTGAAGATGGCGTCATCGGCACCCTGCTTGTGCGCGTAGCGCAACGCCGCCATGTTGACGGCATAAGAGAGTGTCTTGGCTCCCAACAGCAGCCACGGCGCACGCTCGCCTGCTTCGGTGTCAAAGCCGCGGTCCAGAAGTACGACGTCGATGCCCGTCTCGCGCTGCCGGCGGCTGCCCGCGGGTGAGGGCGAGGCCTGTACCCAGCATGTGGGGCTCGCCGCACCTTCAATGCCACGGGTCACGATCAGCTTGACCACGACTTCGTCCTCCTCCGGCGTTGGCGCCGGGTGGACTGCGCGGAACTCCGCGATGGCGGTGTCGATTGCTTTTCGCCAAACATCCTGCTCCGGGATCGCCAAATCCAAGGCCGCTGCGGAAGTGCCCAGCCGGTTCAGGTGCGCCTGTACTTTTCGGGCCCTGCCCTGGACCGCCAAGAGGGACTCGAACACGCCATCCCCACGGGTGGCACCGAGGTCAGTGGCCATGAGTTGGGGCTGGCTGGAATCGGCAATGCGGCCGTTTTCGAAGGCCGGATCCAGGAAAACGAGGACCGTGGGGGCGGGAGAAGTCATGTTCCCAGCTTAGTGCGGCCCTCCAAACGGGCGGGCGGATAGGCTGTGGTGACCGTTAGTTCTTGAACCGTGGGGGTTGTGGAGTGCTTTTTCCTTTTCCGATAGGCGCGGAATGGACCTGGCTCCTGGGTGCTTGGGTCATTGCGGAAGTCATCATGCGCATCGTGCTGCTGGGCATCATCCCTGGCAACCGTCGCCCCACTACGGCCATGGCGTGGCTTCTGGCTGTTTTCCTCGTCCCGACCGTTGGATTCGTGCTCTTCCTGCTTTTTGGCAATTTCCGCTTGTCCAAGCGGCGGCGTGAGCAGCAGGAACAAGTTAATCATCGCGTTCGCGCCGTCACCTCTGACCTGGCCGATCCCGTGAGCACTTATCCCGGCCCGGAGTGGGTGAAGTCAGCGGGCGAGCTGAACCACCGCCTTGGCTCGCTGCCCATGGTCGACGGCAACAAGGTGGAGCTCATTCCCGGCTACAAGGAGTCCATCAAAGCCATGGCCGAGGCGGTCCGGGGCGCCAGGGACTACGTCAACGCGGAGTTCTACATCATGAGCAGCGACTTCGTGACGGACGAGTTGCTCACCGAACTCGAGAAGGCTGCCGAGCGCGGAGTCACCGTCAGGTTGCTCTTCGACCACATTGGAACGCTGCGCATCAAGGGCTACCGTCGGCTGGTCCGCCGGCTCAAGGCAGGCCAGATCCAGTGGAAGCGAATGTTGCCGCTGTTGCCTATCCACGGCCAATGGCGCCGCCCGGATCTCCGGAACCACCGCAAGATCCTGGTTATCGATGGGACGTTGGCGTTCACGGGTTCGCAGAATCTGATCGAGCCGTCCTACAACAACCCGAAGCATCGCCGTGCGGGCCGTCAATGGGTTGAGCTCATGGCCCGGCTCGAGGGTCCCATTGTGGCCACCCTGAACGTGGTTTTCGCCACGGACTGGCTCAGCGAAACCGACGAGTCACTCGAAAGCCAGCTTCGTCTTCCCTCCCAGCCCTCCCCGGGACACGTCACGGCCCAGGTGGTCCCGAGCGGTCCGGGGTTCGCCACGGAGAACAACCTGCGCTTGTTCAATACCTTGATCTACTCGGCGCAGCACAGGATCTCCATTTGCAGCCCGTACTTCGTGCCTGATGACTCCCTGCTCTATGCGATCACCACTGCTGCCCAGCGGGGAGTGGATGTGGAACTCTTCGTCTCCGAAAAGGGTGACCAATTCCTGGTCCACCACGCCCAACGCTCCTACTACGAAGCACTCCTCGGGGCAGGTGTCCGCATCTACCTGTACCGCGCGCCGTACGTGCTCCATGCCAAGCACTTCACGATCGACGACGAGGTTGCGGTTCTTGGTTCCAGCAATATGGACATGCGCTCCTTCTCCCTGAACATGGAGGTCTCGGTGATGCTCCTGGGCGCCGAAACCGTGAACCTCATGCGAGCCGTGGAGTCCACGTACCGCGAGGTATCCCGTGAGCTTACGTTGGACGACTGGATGGACAGACCCCCGTTGGCCAAGTATGTGGATAACGTCGCGAGATTGACCGCGACGCTCCAGTAGTTTGCGTAACATGTGCGGCCCGTAATGCGAGGACCTCTAGTTGTACACAGACTCAGCCCGGGAAGCCAGCTCCGAGCGTCGACAACACGCCAAAGGCCTTGGTCCGGATCTCTTCGTACTCGTCGTCGGCCACCGAATCGGCGGTGATTGCCCCTCCGACCCCAAGACTGAGCGTTCGCCCGCCGTCGCCGTCGGGATTCACCACGAGGGTGCGGATCACGACCGCAAGGTCCGTGGCAGCATTCAGCGAGAAGTAGCCGATTGCTCCTGAATAGATACCTCGGGGACCCGCCTCAAGCTGGTCAAGAATGTCCATGGTGCTGATCTTCGGCGCCCCGGTCATTGAACCAGCAGGAAAAGCGGCAGCCAAGGCCTCTGCACGTGGAGCGCCCGGGCGGAGGTGCGCGTCCACGGTGCTCACCATTTGATGCACCGTGGCGTAGCTTTCGATCGCGCACAGCCGGCTGACCGTCACCGAGCCCGGGATGGCGAAATGGCTCAGATCATTGCGCAGCAAGTCCACGATCATGATGTTTTCCGCGCGGTCCTTCAGCGATGTTTCCAGGTCACGGCGCAGTTCGGCGTCCTCCGTGGGATCAGCGGAACGCCCACGCGTCCCCTTGATCGGCTCGGCCCGCATGCCGCCGTCGGAGAGAATCCGCAGGAAGCGCTCGGGAGAAGTGCTCGCGACAATCAGCTCGCCGAACCGAAGGTAACTGGCAAATGGTGCCGGATTGCGGCGGCGCAACGCCAGGTAGCTCTGCCACGGGTCAAGCCCGCCGGCAGGGGCTTCAAGCATGGTGGTCAGGCAGACTTCGTACGAGTTGCCTTCGCTGATTTCATGCTGGGCGTCGGCGATTTTGCGCTTGTAGTCCGTCGCGCTGTCACGGCAAGTGAATTCCGGAGCCGCTTCGGAAACAGGCTCGACGGCGGAAGCAGGGGCGGCTGAAGCAGCCCCGACGGCGGTTCGAGCCTCGCGCAACCACTCATCGGCGTCGGGCGCGTTCAAGGCGAGCAGCCACACTGTTTGCTCGCGATGATCCAGTACCACGGCTCGCCCAGCGAAGAGCAGTGCGGCGTCGGGAGTCCCGGCGTGGACGTCGTTCCCGCCGGTTTCCCGCTTGAGCTCGTAGCCCAGGTAGCCCAACCAACCGAGCGTGAACTGGCCATCGTAGCCGCGGGGTGCCCGCACGGCCCGGCGTCCCCATACGGAATCGAGCCAGCGGAAGAAGGGTCCGGCGGTTTCCACGGTGGCTGTTCCGGCCGTTACTTGCGTGGTTCCTTGACGGTGCTGGACGGACTGTCCGAACGTGCCGCCGTCGTCGGCCAGGATGCTGAAGCGGCTGCGGGCAGCGGCCTGGGACGTCCCTGAAACCACGGATGCGTTGGAGGAATCGAGCCAAACAGCGTTGGTCGAGGAACTGTAGAGGTCCTGAAAGAGGGTCTCGGCGTCAGGAGCGGCGCTGATCTTTTCGGACCGGAGCTGCAGGCCGCGACGCGCGCTGAGTTCCGGCGAGAGGATCGCTGCCAGTGACGGCAGGTACCGCATGGCCTGCAGGACGTCATCCGGAGCGTTGCCATCCGCGAGGTTCTGGACGCGGATGTCTGCTGCGCCCATGACCGGGTCAGCTTCGAGCCAAACATCTTCCTGCGCGGCCCAGGTGTCCCAGTACGGTTCGTAGGTGTTTCCGTCACGAGCCAAAGCCCGGCGTCGGCGGTCGTCACCGGCGGCTTCGACCCAGATGACGGCGTCCAGCATGGGGCGCGCGGCGTTGGCTGCAGCGCCGACGCCTTCCACGATCACGATTTCGGCTGGCAACGTTACGCGCAGCGCGCCGTCGTAATGCCGTTCCCAATCCCAACTGACCCACTCTGCTGCCTCGCCTTGGCTCAAGGGTGCCAGGACCGTTGCGACGTACCTTTCGATGCCTGTGGCAAGGCCGTTCCATCCGGGATAGATATCTTCCAGATGGAAAAGGGAAACCTTGTGGTGCTCCCGAAGGCGGGCCGCAAGCTCAACGGCCAGCGTGGTCTTGCCCGCGCCGGACCGCCCGTCGATGGCGATGATCACGGGTGCAGGGGTCATGACATAGAGGTTACCTGCTGCTGCTCGGTGGCTCCGTCTCGGGAGTCGGTGGCGCTACTCCCGGAGTCTTCCGCAATTTCAGCGCTCACGTGGCGCACAATGCCTGGAATAGCGGCTTTGATAAGGGTCCAGGTGTTCTCGAAGTCGGTGTGGCCGCCGTACCAAGGATCCTCGATGCCCAAATCCAGGGAGCTGCGCCCAATCATCATGGGATCGAAGCTGCGCAGCATCCGGACCTTGGCCAGAGATTCGCGATCCGGCGCGCCCTCCTGAAGCCAGCCGAAATGATCGACGTCCAGTGCCAGGATGAGATCCCGCTCAGCGAACCACTCCTGCCGCCACTTGCGTGCGACGTGGTCCTCGGATGCGATGTGGTGGGCGGTCAGTTTGCGGGCCGCCCGGGGATCGATGGGGTGCCCCACCTCGTACCCCGTGGTGCCCGCTGAGTCGACCACTACCAGCTTGCCGAGCCCTTCCGCTTCGAAGGCTTCGGTGAGCATGAGCGCTGCCATGGGCGAGCGGCAGATGTTTCCAGTGCAGACCGTGATGATGCGGTATGGGCTCGTCGTTGAGTACATGCAGCAAGCATGGTTGATGGCACCCCTTCTTGGCTAGGGGCCACTTCACAACGAAGTCACTTTTCCTGTCAAAGCTGTCACAGGGTGTATGGGACGTCCAGTGAATGTGGCTAATGGGCCACTGGAGCGGTCGCAATTTCTGTGGCCGATGACCCGGGAGATGCTGCTTCGGCAGCCAGCGCGGAGGCGGCCAGGTAGACGGTACGTACGACGGCGGCGCGTCGCCTCTGGAGGCGGCCGGGGTCGTTCCCAGCCATGAGTCCATCGAGTGCGGGCAGCACGGGGGCGGTATCGCAAAGACTCACGATGGTGATGAGGAGATCACCGGCATCTTCCCTTGATATTCCGGGAAGGGCTGCAATGGTGCTGTTGACCTTGGACGCACAGTTAGCCATCCGTTTGGGCAGGCCCACAACTTCGGTGCCGCGTTCCAATCCTTCCCAGAAGAGGAGCCGCGGTGCGGTGGCGTCCTCTTGATGATGATCGAACAGGCGGCCCGCATAGTTGGCCATGGCTTCTGGTCCCTCGCCGTGGATGGGAACTTCATCCATGAGGGAGCTGAGAGCGGCGACGATAACGGCGTCAAAAAGGCCGTTCTTGTTGCCGAAGTACTGGTAGATGCGTTCTTTGTTGACGCCCGCCTCTGCGGCGATGCGATCAATGCGGGCTCCGGCAAGTCCCCGCGTGCAAAACTCGGACGTCGCCGCCTCGAGCAGCAGTGACTTGGTGCGTTCTGTGTCCCATGCCATAAATACAGATTACCATTTCCCAACTAAGTAGTTGTATTTGGTGTCGAGTGCGGTTATGGTGAAACCAAGCTAATTGCAACTATCTGGTTGGAGAATGCCATGACCACTCAAGCTGCTACCGAAATCGACGCTGCCGAGCCGGCGACTGCCAAGGAGACCATTGCTTCTGCGCGGCCTGAAGCGCCGTCGCAGGCGCGGCCCCAGGCGCCGTCCGTGCACATGCGCGCCCTGATCACATGGATCGCGATCTTCCCCCTGGTTTCCATCGGCATGCTCTTGCTCGGGCCGATCATGGAGCCATGGCACCCTGTGCTGCGCGCGCTCGTCTTGACGGCGTTCGTTGTTCCCACGGCGGTGTACTTCGTCGTCCCGAGGCTGTTCGCGGGCCACGGCGTGCTGAGCCGGAAGGCCGCCGTGCGCTCAGCCCAGCGCGCGGCGCGCAAGGCTGGCTAACCCAAGCCTTATCCAACCAGGGGACAACACCCGCTCCATTGACGCCTTAGCAGAACAGGTCCTGTCCCCTAGCTGGGTGGGACTAAACGCCCCGCAACTGTTCTACCTGGGCAAGCGTCGGGTAGGCGGCTTGGGTGCCCTTCTTCGTGGCGGCCAACGCGGCAGCCACTGAGGCAAAGCTGGCAGCATCCGCGAGTGATTCTCCGGCAGCCAGGCGTGCAGCGACGGCTCCCGTGAAAGCATCACCGGCACCGGTGGTGTCTACGGCCGAAACCCGGGTAGGGGCGATGCGGGTGATCTGGTCCTGGGTACCCCGGGCGAGCGAATCCAGCACAACAGACCCGTGGGCGCCCAGCGTCACAAGCACTCGCTGCAAACCCCTGTCGGCAAACTGGCTCCGTACCGGCTCCCATGCTTCGGCCTCCGCATCGGCGTCAGGAACGTCGGCTTCGCCACCAAGGAACAGTGAGGCCTCGTGCGCATTGACCAGCAGCACGTCGCTCAACTCGGCCAGAATCTCCGGTACCTCCGCGTAAGGCGAGAGGTTCAACACGACGGTAGCGCCGGCGTCGTTTCCTGCTTGCGCAGCGGCGATCACAGTATCGATCGCGACTTCAAGGCAGAGGCAGACCACCGCAGCATTCTTGATGGTGTCCGCTGCTGCGCGCACGTCTGCCGGGGTTAGCGTCCCGTTTGCCCCGGCCGAGATGATGATGCTGTTCTCGCCGCTGGCATCCACCGAGATGACCGCGACGCCCGTCGCGGCGTCCGAGCGTCGAACGCGGGTGACGTCCACGCCGGCGTCGGCGGTGGACTCCAGGAGCATGCTGCCGTTGGCGTCATCGCCCACTGCGCCCACCAGGCTGACCTGGGCGCCGAGCTTGCTGGCCGCCACCGCCTGATTGGCGCTCTTGCCACCGGGGTTTACGGCGAAGCCATTGCCGTGGACCGTCTCGCCGGGCTTGGGAAGGCGGTCGCAGTAGATGGTCAGGTCGGCGTTCAGGGAGCCGACGACGACGATCCCCGCCGTGCGCGCGCTGGTATCCGTGCTCATTTGGCGATCTCAGCTTCGACCGGCTCTGCCTCTGTAACCTCTGCGTTGAGTGGTTTGGGGATCAGTAGCGAGGCGGCGAAGGCGGCAAGGGTGATGGCTAGACCCACCACCACAACGGTGAGGTACGACGCCTTTGCGTCACCCAGTGCGGACGTCGCAACGAGGACCGCGGGCAGGACCAGGAAGCTTAGGCCGGCGCCGAGGTTGAAAGCGCCCGCGTTCATTCCGGGGAGGAAGCCCGGGTTGCCTTGGGGCGAGAGGACTACGCCCAGTCCGTTCAGCATGATGTTGACGGTACCGGCGTACATGATGCCCAGCAAGGCCGTGCCCACGATCATCATCGGCAGGTTGTTCAGGCCGAAGAACGCGATAATGGCCAGGGCCACGAGGCTGCCCAGCAGGCCGATGCGAAGGACCTTCGTGTAGCCGAGGACCGGGGCGAGCCTGCCGCTGATCGGGCCGAAGAGCCAACCCAGCAGTGCGTACGGCGTGAGAATCATGAGCGACATCTCGGTGGGGCCCACACCGAAGCCGGGTTCGGCCGCCTGAACAAACGCCGGGACGATCCCATTGATGACCGCAAAGATGCCGGTCATGGTCAGTGTGGTGGTCAAAAGCGGTGCCCACGTGGAACGCTGCCGCAGGTGCACGGTTTCCACCATGGGCTGCTTGGCGCGCTTTTCGACGGTCCAGAAGGCGAAGAACGCGACGGCGGCAACCAGGATCAGGCCAATAGCCAGCGTTAACGTCCCCGCGTCGAAGGCGGTGGCTAGTTTGGAGCCTTCGTTCAAGGCTGTCAGGAGGGCGCCTACCGCAATCACGATGAAGAACACGCCCAGCCAGTCCATAGTGGTTCCGGCAGCAGGTTTGCTCTCTCCCGCCAGGACGAAGATCAGCACTGTTGCCACCAGGGCCAAGGCGACCATGAGCCAGAAAATGCTGCGGAACCCGAAGTTCTCGGCGAAGTAGCCCCCCACGAAGGAGTCGACGCCGGCAACGCCACCGTTGACTGCTGTGATCAGGCCCATGAGGGTGCCGTATTTGCGCGGATTGCTCACTGCGGAGCGGAGCATGATGAGGCAGAGCGGGACAGTGGGACCGCTGACGCCCTGGATGATGCGGCCTACGAAGAGCCACGTGACATCGGGTGCGAGTGCCGCGATGACCGAACCGACCGCCATCAGGAGCATCATGCCCGCAAGGATCTTCTTGCGGCCCACGATGTCGCTAAGGCGGGGGAGGAAGAGGGAGAACAGGGCTGCGGCGGTGAAGAACCAGGTCTGGGAGAGGCCGATGGTGGCTTGGTCAGTCTGGAGCTCGTTGCCCATGGTGACCAAGGCAGGGCTGAGCATGGAGGCGTTGAGCTGGAACGCAACGCAGGCTGCTAGCAGGGCGACCATGAGCGCGGTGACGTTGCCGCGGGAGGACTTGGTTTCTGCGAGCGAAGACATTACTTGGCCTCTCCTGCGAGTACACCGGCGGTTTCAGCAGCAGTGGTGGCTTCAGCGTCGGCGTCGAGCGTTGGTTCACCTATCCTGACGATCGCATCGGTGACAAGATCCCAGAACTTCTTGTGGTCCAGGTCAACGGCAACTGAGGTGTGGCAGTCTTCAGGAGCAGGTGCGCGGAAATCGGCCACCGTCATCCCGAGGGTGAGCTTGCCCTGCAGTTCGATGTCCACCGGGACCTTGCGCGTGGTCATCACGGTGGGGTCGATGACGTAGGCCACCGCGCACGGATCGTGGACCGGCGGGAAATCGAAGCCTTGGGCGTCCTTGTAGGTCTTCTTGAAGAACTCCATCAGTTCAAGCACGAATTTGGCAGGCTTGGTCCCGATGGACGCGATACTTTCCACTACATCGTCGGTGGCCAACGCCTGGTGCGTGAGGTCCAGGCCCACCATCACCACGGGCCACTTTTCGTTGAAGACGATGTGGGCGGCCTCGGGGTCGATGATGATGTTGAACTCCGCCACGGCGCTCCAATTGCCCACGTGGTAGCCGCCGCCCATGAGGACAACTTCCTTGACGCGCTCCACGATGCGTGGTTCCTTGCGGGCAGCCATGGCGATGTTGGTCAGCCCTGCGGTGGGGACCAGGGTGACTGTGCCGGGCTCATGTGCCATGACGGTTTCGATGATGAGGTCGACGGCGTGGCGCGGGTCCAGCTCGATTGCGGACTCGGGTTGCTCCGGACCATCCATGCCGGAGTCGCCGTGGATGCTGGGTGCCGTTTCGATGGTGCGGACCAGGGGACGGTCGCAGCCGGCGGCGAACGGGACGCCTGTGATGCCGGCAATGGTGGCTACCGAGAGGGCGTTGCGTGTGACCTTCTCCAGGGTCTGGTTTCCCACCACGGTTGTCACTGCCAGGAGCTCGATGTCCGGGTTGCCGTGGGCCAGAAGCAATGCCACGGCGTCGTCATGGCCAGGGTCGCAGTCAAGAATGATCTTCTTGCGTGCTGTCATGGGTTTAGGGTCCACGTTTTCTCTCCACGTCATTGGGGCCTGCCAGGTTCTTGCCGGAAGCAGGGCGGTAAGCATTCAGGGTGATTCTGGCACTGCATCATGAGTTACGTCAAACGCTTAACGTGGATTACGTCAAGCGCTTGATGCCATGCGGCATTTGTGAGGGCTGCAACGACGCTACGATCGATGCATGGATACCTTGGACCGACGGAACGCCCGTGCGCCCCGTGTGACCGCTGCCATGGTGGCGGCACGGGCCGGCGTTTCAACCGCCACTGTGTCCTTGGTGGCCAACGGCAAGACGCAAGGACGGGTCTCCGAGGACAACATCTCCCGGGTCCGCTCCGCGATCGCCGAACTTGGCTATGTGGTTGACAGCATTGGAAGTTCGCTGGCTCGCGGAGTCAGCTCCATCGTTATTCTCGTGACGCCGGACGTGTCCAACCCCTTCTTCGCCAACGTCATCGCCGGAGCGCGGGAATCTCTCGGCCCGGAATACCAACTGCTGCTCTCGGTGACCGACGCCGGGGAGTCGCCGCAGGCCGAGGATGTCCGCAAGTTGTTGGCACTTCGTCCGGCTGGCCTGCTCGTGGGCGCCCCGAGTGCTGAGTTTCTTCAGGACCTGTCCGCGGCCGGACCACTTGTGCTCCTTGATGCCCCCGGCCTCGAGTCCTACGCCCCGTCCGTAAACCTCGACGTCGCGCAAGGCGCACGTGAGTTGGCACGGCACCTCGCAGCGTCTGGACATACCCGCGCCGCCTACGTGGACGGCATTACCGGCACCACCACTTTCCACCTGCGCAGGGAAGCCTTCCTTGAGGAGGCCGCCGCGTGCGGGCTTTCGGTAGCCGATGGGCACGTCATCAGTACCGCGATCGACGTCGGTGCTGCCGCCGCCGCGTTCGCCGACGCTTGGCCCACGTGGCAGCGTGAGGGGGTGACCGCCGTCGTCTGCGGTACCGACACCCATGCGTATGGCGTGCTGCAGGAAGCGCGCGTGGCGGGCGTACGGATTCCTGCAGAACTGGCTGTGGCAGGCTTTGACGACCTCCCATATTCAGCCACCAGCAATCCCAGCCTCACGAGCGTGCACCTGCCCGCGACCCCGCTTGGACGAAAGGCCGGTGAGCAACTCCGCGGGCTGATGGAAGGCCGGGATTTGGTGGAGCCCCACGTGACGCTGGAGAGCTCACTGGTGGTGCGGGGTTCTACGTCGCTGGGCTAGCGCGCCTTTTGGCTCGGTTAGTGGATGGTTGCGAGCAGGATGCCAACCAGTACGAAAAGGCAACCGAAGATCCGGTTGAGGACCTTCTGGCCTCGCTGATCGTGGGTGAAGCGCTGGAAGGAACGGGCGGCTAAGGCAAAGAAGAACCACATGACCATGATGTCGATCGCCAGGACGGTGGCGGTCAGCACCACATATTGTTGCACCAACGGCTGGTCCGGGCGGATGAACTGCGGCATGAATGCCAGGAAGAAGACGATGGCCTTCGGGTTGAGCAGATTGACCCAAACACCCCTCTGGAACATGGACAGTGCGGGCTCGTTCTTCTTGTCATCGATCTGCTCTTTGTCCAGATCAGGCTTGTGCAGGAACTGCCTGATCCCGAGGTACACCAGATACGCGGCGCCGGCGTAGCGGATGACGTTGAAGATGACCGGTGAATTGGAAACGAGGACGCCCACTCCCAGAGCGACGATGAGGATGTGGATGACAAGCGCAACTTGCTGGCCGAGGATGCCCCAGATGGAGCGTCGGAATCCGGAATTCAGCGAGTTGCTCATGGTGAAGATCGCGCCGGCGCCGGGAGTGAAACTGATCAGGGTGCCGGCGCCAACCAGGGCCAGCCAAAGAGAAAACTGCACCATCTCAGCTTATGCGGGTGAGGCGGGTGCCTGGGACACGTGGGGTCCTGACCCTATTTGGGGGCTGACCAGTCGATATGCACCCCAGATAGGTTGATTTCCGGAGCTACTGGGCTCAAAGAAGGTCAGGAAGCTACAGCACAAGCCACGGCTTGGGGCAAACTGGTGCCGTGAGCGGAATCTCCTGGGTACTGCACGTTGACCTCGACCAATTCATTGCGGCCGTCGAGGTCCTCCGGCGCCCGGAGCTCGCAGGCAAACCCATCATTGTGGGCGGCCGGGGAGACCCCACGGAACGTGCTGTGGTGTCCACGGCATCGTATGAAGCCAGGGCGTTCGGCGTGGGTTCTGGAATGCCACTGCGCATAGCTGCCCGGAAAGTGCCAGATGCAGTGATCCTTCCCGTCGACCAGGAAGCTTATCTGGCGGCCTCGGACGTGGTGATGTCCACCCTGCGGGAGCAGCCCGGTGGAACCGTGCAAGTGCTGGGCTGGGATGAAGCCTTTGTGGGGATAGAGACCGAGGACCCTGAGGCGTACGCGCGGCGGGTGCAGGCTGCTGTCCTGGAACGAACGCGCCTCCATTGCAGCATCGGTATCGGCGACACCCTGGTCAGGGCCAAGGTGGCCACAGGGTTCGGCAAACCTGCCGGGATCTTCAGGCTCACCGCGGAAAACTGGCTCACGGTCATGGGGAACAGGGCCACCAAGGAGCTGTGGGGAGTTGGGCCCAAGGTGTCTGCCCGGCTGACCAAACTGGGGATCACCACAGTCGCCGAGCTTGCAGCGTCCGATCCCCAGGACTTGGTGCCGGAGTTCGGGCCCAAGATGGGCCCTTGGTATGCGCAGCTCGGTCGAGGTGAAGGTGCCAATGAAGTGGACGACACCCCGTGGGTTGCCCGGGCACACGGCCGCGAGACCACGTTCCAGCAGGATCTCACGGAGCCCTCCCAGATCAGCGACGCCATCAAGGAGCTGACAGCGCGCGTCCTTGAAGACGTGGCAGCTGAGGGGCGGCCGGTGGTGGGGCTGACCCTCAAAGTCCGGTATGCCCCGTTCTTCACCAAGACCTACGCAAGGAAGATTCCAGAGACCTTCGACCGGGACGAAGTTCTCGCGCAAGCATTGGACGTCACGACGCGGATCGAGCCCGACCGTCCCATCCGGCTTCTGGGACTACGCGCCGAAATGTCGATGCCCGATGAGGCCCGAAAGGGGCACACCCCCACCCGCAGCGGATGGTGACAGTCCGACGGCGGCAGGCCGGCTACCAGCGTGGGTGGATCGCTGCGCGGAAATACCGGTCGTAGATGTCCTGGACCCCAGCGATGAGCCCTGCACCTACGGACTGCATCGCTCCCGCCTCAGCGTTTGCATGAGCCTGCACTGAAGATCGGGCACCAGGGATGACCGTGCTGACGCCGTCCTGGGCGATGACCCAGGCGAGGGCCGCCTGGGCGGTGCTGACGCCGTCGGGCACTAATGCGCTGAACTCTTGGGCGGCTTTTACACCGGTGGGGAAATCGACGCCTGAGAAGGTTTCGCCGACGTCGAATGAGGAGCCGTCGCGGTTGTAGTTGCGGTGATCGTTCTCCGGAAACTCGGTTTCCGGAGTGTACTTTCCGGACAGCAGCCCGGAGGCCAGCGGCACTCTGGCGATGATGCCCACGCCGGCTTGCTTTGCTGCTGGGAGAACGTCATCGAGGGGCTTCAGCCGGAAGGCGTTCAGGATGATCTGAACGGTCGAGGTATTCCCGCGGTTAATGGCTTCAAGGGCTTCGTCAGTCCGCTCGACACTGACGCCATAGTTGCGGATGACGCCTTCGCTGACGAGGGTATCCAGGGCGTCGTAAACCTCGTCCCGCGTGTAGACGGCGGTGGGAGGGCAGTGCAATTGGACCAGGTCCAGGGTGTCCTGCTGCAGATTCCGCCGTGAACGGTCAGTCCACGCGCGGAAGTTGGCGAGGGTGTAGTTTTCGGGCACCTGGTCCACGCGCCGGCCCATCTTGGTGGCGACCGTCAGGTCAAGCCCGGGATTGGCACGCAGGAAGCGTCCGATGAGCTGTTCACTTCGGCCATCGCCATAGACGTCGGCTGTGTCGAAGAAAGTGACGCCGCCGTCAACCGAGGCCTCCAGGACGGCAAGTGCGTCTTCCTCTGTGACGTCGCCCCAGTCGGCTCCGAGTTGCCATGTGCCTAGTCCAACGGTGGACACCGACCGGCCGGTCCTACCAAGTATGCGCTGTTCCATGGGTTCGACTATATGGCGTCAATGCTCGTCCATTCGCGCAACTTTCCCCATCAAGTACCGTCGCTCCTGCAGGCTGCCTGTCTTTTTGGCCGCCACGAGGTAAGCGGCGCGCGCGTCCACATAGGAGCCTGCCATCTCATGCAGATGGCCCCGCACGGCAGCCAGGCGGTGAGACCTCCCGATCGCGGAATCCAGCCCGGCGAGCAGCTCAAGCCCGGCGGCTGGCCCATTCACCATGGCCACGGCAACAGCACGATTCAGCGTCACCACGGGACTGGGCGCCACGGCTTCAAGGACCGTGTACAGGGCGAGGATCTGGGGCCAGTCCGTTTCGGCATCAGAGGGCGCCTCCGCATGAACGGCCGCGATCGCGGCCTGGAGTTGGTAGGGCCCTGCCGCGCCGCGGCCGAGTACGGAAGACAGCAGCGCGATGCCTTCCTCTATCTGCCCGCGGTTCCATAAAGTCCGGTCCTGTTCGGACAGCGGCACGGGCATTCCGTCAGCCAGGGTGCGGGCGGCACGGCGGGAGTCCGTCAACAACATCAGCGCGAGCAAACCGGTGGCCTCGAACTCGGCCGGTGCGGCACTCACCAGCAGGCGTGCCAAGCGGATGGCTTCCGTGGTGAGGTCTTCGCGTTGCAGCGAGTCGCCCGAGCTTGCTGCGTAGCCTTCGTTGAAGATCAGGTACAGGACGTGAAGTACGACGCCGAGCCTCGCCTTCCGCTCGGACTCCGGCGGCATGTCGAACCGGGCGCCTGCCTTCTGGATCCCTTGTTTCGCGCGGCTGATGCGCTGTCCCATCGTCGCTTCGGGGACGAGGAAAGCGGAGGCGATTTCCGCCGTCGTGAGTCCTCCTACGGCCCGCAGCGTCAAGGCGAGTTGCGAGGGTGCCCTTATGGAGGGGTGGCAACACAGGAACATCAGGGTCAGCGTGTCGTCGGCTTCGGACGCAGTGTTGTCCTGGAAGCTGATTTCCATTGCGGCGACGCGTTCCTCCCGGACTCGGCGCGCGCTTTCACTGCGCCACACATCAACCAGCCGGCGGGATGCGACCGCCAGCAGCCATCCTTTGGGATTTGTTGGCAGCCCGGATGGCCATTGGAGTGCGGCCTCAATGAGGGCTTCCTGCACGGCATCTTCGCAGGCGTCGAACTGCCCGTGGTTGCGTGCCAGCACGCCAAGGACCTGCGGCGCCAGGGTGCGCAGCAGGTCCTCGATGTCGCGTGGGGGAACGGCCAAACTAAACCTCCGGGGGACCGTCCGGGATAGCGCGGAGTTCCACCACCTGCGAGTACTTGACGATGCTCGAGCAGATTTCCACGGCACGTTCCTCGCTGGCCACATCCACCACCCAGTACCCGATCAGTGATTCCTTCGACTCGGCGTATGGGCCGTCCGTGGTGATGACGCCGTCCGGGGTCTGCTTGACGAGCTTCGCTGTGCTTCCGTCAGCCAGGCCAGCATTGAAGACGAGTTCACCGGAATCGCGAAGGTCCTTGTCGATCTGGATCATGAACCCGATCATTTCCTTGACCCACTCCGGATCGGCGGTTTCCATCATGCCCTCGGCGGACCCGAACATCATGATCATGTATTTCATCTCAAACTCCTTATGAAGTGGCGCCCTGTTTGGGTGCTTTCACTCATGGGTCGGAACTGCGGGGCACTTTTCTACATGGTTCGGCAAAGTTTTTTTGGGAAAGTTCCTTCCTGACCTGTTTTGGGGACGCCGCGGCCTTTGTGAGACCTGAAGAGGTTGATTTCAGGTCCCACTCACGTCAAACAAGGTCAGGAAGCCACGCGCATCCTAGGCCCGGGCGATCACCTCGCCGTTGGGAATGAGGAAGTAGCCATCGTCCGTGGCTCCCCAACGGTGCCAGCCCGCAGCGATCCGGGCGAGGTCGGCCTCATTCGCGAATCCGTATTCGAGGGCTTGCTCGGCAAAGGCGGAGTGGAGGACACGTTCGCTCCACACCCGGGATTGCCATGCCCGTTGTTGGGCTGTGGCATAGAGCCAGTTGCTGCTGCTGGGGGCCACTTGGGCAAAGCCTGCCTGCTGTGCCCACGAGACCAATCGACGGCCGGCGTCCGGTTCGGCACCGTTGCGCCGGGCGATCTTCTGGTAAAGCTCCATCCAGTCGTCGAGCTCGGGGACTTCCGGGTACCAGCTCATGCCGTGGAAATCGGCGTCGCGGACGGCCACGATCGCGCCCGGTTTGGCCACGCGGCGCATCTCACGCAGGGCGGCGACGGGGTCAGTCAGATGCTGGAGGACTTGGTGGGCGTGGACGAGGTCGAAGGACTCGTCCTCAAACTCGAGATCGTAGATGTTGCCGGTGCGGAACTCTACGTTCTCTACGCCACGGTCCTTGGCCAGCTCCCTTGCCTGGGCAACGATGTCCGCCGAGCGATCCAAACCGATGACCTGCGCGGGTGCAACCAGCCCCGCGAAATCACACGTGATGCTGCCTGGTCCACACCCGACGTCAAGGACCGACGTCCCCGGGGTGAGATGCGGAATGACAAACGCGGCCGAATTCTCGGCCGTCCGCGAGGCGTGGGCCCGGACAACCGACTCGTGGTGCCCGTGGGTGTAGACATCTTCAGGCTGCTGCGCGTTCATAGGGAAACGCTACAACTTCGCCGGTGGATTTAGGCGGAATGCGGTTGGTTGCCGTTCTCCGCGGTTTCCGTGCGGGCCGCTATGGTGGCCTCGATCATGTCGGTCATGAAGCGACGGACGACATCCAATTCAGCGTCGCTGTAGCCACTCATGGCTTGGCCCATCCTTATGGCCAGCGGCATAAACATGGCGCTTCCATCCCGGTAGGCCTTGGGGGTCATGTGCAGTTGGACCTGCCGACGGTCGGTGCCGAGACGGTCACGGGTGACGTGGCCGGAAGCGTGCAGCCGGTCAACCAACGCCGTGGTGGCGGGGGAGCTAAGGCGCAGTTCACTGCGAAGGACACCCGGCGTGACAACACGCCCGGCAGCGGAGTGTCGCATGATGACGGCCAGGGCGTTGAGGTCGGTCCGATGCATGTCGTTTTTGCCGCCCGCGGCGTCCACGTAGTGGTTGGCTTCCAGGGTGAAGTCCTGCAGAAGGCGCACCAGGTCCTGGGGCGCGCCAGCCTCCGGGCGCGGGTTTGAAGCGTCCGACATGACGTCCTCCCGCCTGCTTTGTCCTTCGTAACTGCCTTCCGGATATTACTCGCAGCTTCCGGGAAATCCGGTATCGGCATCCACGTATGCTTGGATTACTTCCATGATAGAGATATTCTGTGTTGGAATAAAGAGACTATCAAGCTTCCGGAAGAAGGACCCATGAACCCGCAGAAGGTACCGTTCTGGCTTCGATGGCTGGTACCGGTGGTGCTCGTCATCACATGGCTTGGCATTGCCGGCATTGGCGGCCCAACGTTCGGGCGATTGGACGAAGTCTCCTCCAACGATCAGGCTTCGTTCCTCCCAGCAGGCGCCGAAGCGACGGAAGCTGGCGACTGGCAGGCGAAGTTCCGGGACTCCAAGGAGATCCCCGCAGTGGTCATCGTTGAGAACGGGACCGCCTTCACCCCGGCCCAGCTTGGCGAAGCAGCCCAGCTTAAAGCCGACATCGAGGCACTCAGGCTGGGTGACGCCGTCGTCGGGCCTCTTCCCTCGGCGGACGGCAAAGCGGTCCAGTTCATCGTGCCGATAGCGTCCTCGGATGAGCTGCGTGACAAAATCCAGGAACTGCGCGACGTGGTTCAACCCGGCGCCCCGGAAGGAATGCGGGCGTTCGTCACGGGTCCCGCCGGCCTGACGGCTGATCTGGTGAACGCGTTCGGCGGCATCGACGGAATCCTCCTCCTCGTGGCGCTTGGCGCCGTGTTTGTCATTTTGCTGCTCGTGTACCGCTCGCTCGTGCTGCCTCTAGCAGTCCTTCTGACGTCGGTGTTTGCGCTCTGCGCGGCCATTCTCCTGGTATTTGCGATGGCCAAGCTGGGCTGGATCCAGCTGAATGGCCAGAGTCAGGGCATCCTGTCCATCCTGGTGATTGGTGCGGCCACCGACTACGCGCTGCTCTACGTGGCGCGATTCCGTGAGGCCCTAACCCACACCACCAACCGCACGAGCGCAGTGATCACGGCATGGAAGGCCTCCTTCGAACCGATCCTTGCGTCCGGCGCCACCGTCATCATCGCCCTGCTTTGCCTGCTCTTCTCCGACCTGAACTCCAACAAGGCGCTGGGTCCTGTGGCAGCTGCCGGAATCCTGTGCTCGCTCTTCGCCGCGCTTACCCTCCTGCCGGCGCTCATGGCCTTGCTGGGCCGCGCTGCCTTCTGGCCTTTCCGTCCCAAGCTCCTGCCCGACGACGAACGCGAACCCGAGCTGGTCACTGGACTTGAAGGGCAAAAGGGTCTGTGGCGGGCAACTGCTTCCCTGGTTTCCCGCCGGCCGCGCGTCGTGTGGGTCGCTTCGGTCCTTCTGCTCCTGGTGGCCTCCGCCGGTGTTCTCCAATTGAAAGCCAACGGAGTCCCTCAAACGGACGTCATCCTCTCGGCGTCCGATGCCGTGGACGGCCAGGACGCGCTGGCGCGGCATTTCGACGCCGGCAGCGGCAGCCCCGCCGTCGTGGTCGCCTCCGAAGATGCCGCGAACGAAGTGCTGGACAAGGTCAAAGCGGCGGACGGCGTGGGCGACGCCTACCTCCTGGCTGAGTCCAACGTGCCAATCACCGGCGCGCCCGGTGCGCCTGCCGAACCTGCCGTTCGCGATGGAAAAGTGCTGATCAACGCGACGCTCGACTCTGCCGCTGACTCGATTGAGGCGGAAGAGGCAGTGAAGTCGCTGCGGGTTTCGGTCAAAGAGGCCGACGCCGGCGCCTTGGTTGGCGGGGTCACGGCCACTGCGCTGGACACCAACACCACCGCGCAGCGCGATTTGGTGGTCATCATCCCCATCGTCCTGGTGGTCATCCTTTTCATTCTGATGCTCCTGCTGCGTTCCGTTGTGGCGCCTGTGCTGCTGGTGTTGTCCGTGGTCCTGTCCTATGCGGCAGCCATGGGTGTTTCAGCTTGGGTGTTCAACGGCGTCTTCGGATTCCCAGGGGCCGATGCCACGGTTCCCCTCTTCGGGTTCGTCTTCCTGGTGGCATTGGGTGTGGATTACAACATCTTCCTGATGAGCAGGGTGCGCGAGGAATCGTTGAAGTACGGGACGCGACCCGGAATCCTGCGTGGCTTGGGTGTCACAGGTGGGGTAATTACGTCCGCGGGTGTTGTGCTGGCTGCTACTTTTGCCGCGCTCGGAGTCATTCCCATCATGTTCCTGGTGCAGTTGGCGTTCATCGTGGCCTTCGGGGTGCTGCTGGATACTATTCTGGTCCGCTCACTGCTGGTGCCAGCGCTCGCCTACGACATCGGACACCGGATTTGGTGGCCAGGGAAGCTTGGCCGCCAGCCTGATACGGTGACGCGTCCCCGCGAGGAGGAACAGGCGGCGGTGGGGCGGTAGTTCGTTATTCGGTCACGACGACGTAGCCCGCACCTCCGTCCACGGTGACTCCTTGGCCCGTCTTGAGTAGCCGGGTTGCGTTGCCGGTTCCAACGACGGCCGGTATGCCGTACTCCCGAGCCACCAGCGACGCGTGGGCGGCGAGGGTTCCGCCGTCGGTGACCACGGCGGCGGCTCGAGCGAAAAGGGGTGTCCATGCCGGTGCGGTGGATCGGGCCACGAGTATCTCGCCCTCGAGGAAGCTGTCGAATTCCTCCAGGCCTGACATAACCCGCACCCTGCCCGTCGCGCGTCCGGTGCTGGCCGGGTGGCCGACAATCGCACCCGCGGGAACCTCGCGGCTTGTCCTGGCTGCGTCAACTGCGCTTGCCACGGGATCAGCTCCAAACCTGCCGGGCTCCCCAATGATGAGTGGTGCGTCCAGGCGCCGTTGCATCTCCCAGGTTGCCCGGCGGCTTCCTACCAGCTCCCTGTGGTCCGCCGAGGGGTTCACTACTTCACCCAGGTGGAGGAAATGGATGTCCTGCGGATCCTCGATGGCTCCTGCGGCAGCTAGGTTTTCTCCCAACCGTTTGGCGCAACGGCGCAAAACCGGCCATCCGAGAGTGAGGTAAAGGGACTGTTCCTCCCGTAGGGCGGCGTAGTACTGGGCCATCGTGAGGAGGGAATCAAAGCGGGTGAGGATCCTGGGACTATCAAGCAGCACTTCCCTCGCTGCGGCTTCGGCTGCCTTTCGCTGTGCGTCAAGAGCCTCCTTGCCTGCGGTGGTTGAATCCGTTTCAGGGCTTCGGATGCCGGCCTCTCCGAGGGTCTGGTGGTACCAGTCGAGGGAATAAACGGCTGATTCCGGTGGTGTCGCAGTGCTGCCTGTGAGACCGCTGCCGGTGAGGCCTGTGCTGACTGTGAGGCCGCGGAGGAGCGCCTGATGGCCGAGCCGCCCTTCCGGGATGTCGCTCAGGGGAGTGGCTAGGTGCCTTTGCCAGAATCTGGCCAGGGCCACTTCCATTTTCCAGGCAGATCCGCCCACAACGGCCAATGACCATAGGTAGATTCCCGCGTGCTGGGCGATGGCAGCTACAAGCTCAATGAGCCTTGCCGTGGGAGCTGTGTCCACCTCTTGCTCTGCACGGCGCACGAGCTCCCGATAGTCAGGCAGCAGTTGCTGGCGCCATTTCAGCTCCAACCCATGGAGAACAGCGCGGTGTGCCGCAGCCGGATTGTGGGAGACCCGAAGAAGCACGTTGAAAAGGAACCTCGGCAGGCGACCACGGCTTCGAACTATCAACGGCACCACAATCCGTGGGGACGGAATCGGCGGGGCGTTGTAGTACCAGCCGTTGACGGAGCCGTAACGAAATGGCACCCGCACCTGAATGTCGTCCTCCATGCCGTCGAGATACCCGGCCTCGATCCGTCGTAGAAGCCAGTCCTCGAACAGCGGCGTCATAGGATCGGGAAGCCATTCACCGAGGC
Organism: Paenarthrobacter sp. YIM B13468; assembly: GCF_042788025.1. NCBI lineage: Bacteria > Bacillati > Actinomycetota > Actinomycetes > Micrococcales > Micrococcaceae > Paenarthrobacter > Paenarthrobacter sp. YIM B13468. Next base: position 107,353 of record NZ_JBHZPI010000021.1, read on the forward strand.
GGAAGTTCCTGGCCCATAAGCCTTCACCCGGAGCTGTCCAAACTGCTGGCAGGGGAAGCGCCGTCATCGGGCGGGCCTGAAGGAGGAAGAGTGCGCCGTCATGGTCCAGCGCCCACTCGATGTCTTGCGGCACTCCTGCTCGTTCGTGGATCCGACGGGCCAGTGCTGCTACTTGCCGTGCTTGGTCCGAGGTGAGGATGTTGCCGTCCCTGTTGCGCGTGGTGTCGCTGGCGCGGACTGTCCATTGCTCTCCGACAGCTTCACCGGACACCAGAGACTCCCCAAGACCGGCGACCGCAGTGACAATGGTTTCGTCGCGGTCACCGGTCAGTGGGTTGGCAGTAAAGGCAACGCCTGCGGCATTGGGCTGGACCATCTGTTGAACGAGTACCGCCATGGAAGGGCTTGCCGCATCGCCCCGGGACGCTGCTCCGAGAGCAGTCTCATACGCCGCAACTCTGTGCTCCCCCGCGGAAGCGAGGCATTGCCCGACAGCATGCTCAAGGTCAGCCCGCTCGACATTCAGCAAGGTTTCGTAGAGGCCGGCGTAGGAAGCCCCGGCGAGGTCTTCGGCGGCGGAAGAGGACCTGACCGCGTACGGGCCCGGGCCGATTTTGGCGGCGGCAACTTCCAGCGCATTGGCGAGACCGTTGCCGAGTTGCCCGACCACCTCCGACGTGACGACGAACCCCGCTGGGACGTTGAAACCCGCTGCCGAGAGCCCGGAAAGCGTGGCTGCTTTGCTGCCCAACACCGTCTGGTCCGCGCTCGCAGAGCCAAGCTGCGGAAACTCGCTCATAGCCATGACTCTCCCTCTTCGCAGACACTTCCGGTTTCAGACTGTCGCGGACCGTCTTTCGATCATTATGGTGTCGCGCCATTGCCCCGCGAGTGGGCCAAGAGGCATCCGGGCGATTCGATTCCGCCGCCCGACAATCGTGAAGCCCTCCACAACATGCAGCCGGAGGCTTGCTTCATTCTCGGGAAAGACGCTGGCCTGGATTGTCCAGATTCCTGCTTCTTCCGTGGACTTGATCAATGCGCGGAGAAGGGCCTTGCCTACACCCAAACCGCGGGCTTCCCCGGCCACGTAAATGGAATGCTCTACGACACCCGCATACGCTGCTCGCGAGGAGATTGCCGAAACCGCCGCCCAGCCCAAAATACGGCCATCTGCCTCCGCAACGAGCCGATGGTCTTGTAGCTTTGAAGCGTCGAATTGCTCCCACGCAGGAGCAGCGGGTTCGAAGGTGGCGTTCCCGGACTCGATGCCTTCAGCGAAGATCTCCCTGACCACCGGCCAATCGGGGCGGGTCATTTTGCGGATCCGGACCTGGATGTTGGTCGATGAGGGTGTTGTCCCTGCAGTCTCCGCTGTCCCTGTAGTCTCGCCTGTCCTTTTAGTCTGGCTCGTCACAGGGTCTCCAGCAGGCCGGAAGTCCGCTCGATGGAACCCGGGACCAACGAGTAGTAGGCCCATGTTCCCCGCTTTTCGCGGTGCAGAAGTCCCGCATCTACAAGGATCTTTAAGTGGTGTGAGACTGTCGGCTGGCCGAGGTCCAGGGGCTCGGTGAGATCGCAGACGCACGCTTCGCCGCCGTCTGCGCTCTTGACGATGGACAACAGGCGAAGACGGTTGGGATCGGCCAGCGCCTTAAAGACGGAGGCGCGGACCTGAGCCTCATAGGCATCGAGGGACGGCTGGGCTGAAGGCTCGCAGCAAGCTTCATCGCCAGCACTTGCCGGCCTCTCCACGGCTGGGAGCTCGTCCGGGGATAGCAGTTGAAGGGTTTGCGGAGCATCCATGGATCCATTATGCACATAGATTGACAATCATCGATATAGCTGATGATACTTATATCGAACTTCATCAATCTATTGCCTTCGGTGATGCAGGGCATACTCCAGGAGACCAGTGAGCACCTCCACGCAGACCAAAGCCTCGAGGCCCGTAGGGGGCACCGCCGTCGCAGGGCGGCTTTCGGCCATGGACCGCTTACTCCCGGTATGGATCATTGCTGCAATGGCTGTCGGCCTGATTCTGGGGAGTGTTGTTCCTGGCCTGAACGCGGGGCTGGAAGCATTGAAAGTTGGCGAGGTGTCCTTGCCGATCGCCGTTGGCCTCTTGGTCATGATGTATCCCGTTCTTGCGAAAGTGCGATACGACCACGCGCACAGGGTGATGGCGGATCGGCGGCTGATGGTTACGTCCCTGGTTATCAACTGGCTATTGGCTCCGGCATTCATGTTCGCGTTGGCGTGGCTTTTCCTGCCGGACCTGCCTGAATACCGGACGGGGCTGATCATCGTAGGGCTGGCCCGCTGTATTGCAATGGTGATGATCTGGAACGACCTCGCTTGTGGCGACCGCGAATCGGCCGCTGTGCTGGTGTTCATCAACTCGGTGTTCCAGGTGATCGCATTCGGAGGCCTCGGCTGGCTGTACCTCCAGTGGCTTCCAGCACTCTTGGGGCTGCCCACCACCAGCGCAGACTTCTCTTTCTGGGCCATCACGGCATCAGTGCTGGTTTTCCTTGGCATACCGCTGCTGGCTGGTTTCCTCACTCGAACGTTGAGCGAGCGGGCGAAGGGCCGCGACTGGTACGAGGCCCACTTCCTTCCAAAAGTCGGTCCCTGGGCGCTTTACGGATTGTTGTTCACCATCACACTGCTTTTCGCCTTGCAGGGTGGAACCATTCTGGCCCAACCCTGGGATGTCTTCCGGATCGCGCTGCCGTTGCTGGTCTACTTCCTCGTCATATTCGTGGCGGGCATTGCGATTGGGCGGTGGCTGAACCTCGGCTACGCCAAAACCGTCACACTGGCGTTCACTGCGGCAGGCAACAACTTTGAACTGGCGATCGCCGTGGCCGTCGGCACTTTCGGCGTCACGTCCGGCCAGGCACTGGCCGGAGTCGTTGGGCCCTTGATTGAAGTACCCGTCCTTGTTGCACTTGTGTATGTAGCCCTGTGGGCACGCAAGCGCTATTTCACTCCCGAGATGATTGCTGCCCCACCCATGGAGGAGAAGCCATGACCACCGAAACCGCCAAGAAGCCCTCCGTACTGTTTGTCTGCGTCCACAATGCGGGCCGGTCCCAGATGGCGGCCGCGTTCCTGACCACCCTCGCCAAGGGGGAAATCGAGGTCCGCTCCGCCGGTTCCCAGCCCGCCGACAAGGTCAACCCGGCCGCCGTCGAGGCCATGGCCGAACTTGGTATCGACATGTCCGCAGAGATCCCCAAGATCCTCACTACAGAGGCCGTCAAGGAGTCCGACGTCGTTATCACCATGGGTTGCGGCGACGAATGCCCGTACTTCCCCGGCAAGCGGTATGAGGACTGGGTCCTGGAAGACCCAGCTGGCCAGGGTGTTGACGCGGTGCGGCCCATTCGGGATGAAATAAAGACCCGCATCGAGGGCCTGATCGACTCCCTCATCCCTGCGTCCAAGTAATCCGGTTTCCCGCATAGGAGAGATTCTCGTGAGTAATGACATCAGCGCCGAACAACTGATTATCATCGGCTCGGGCCCGGCCGGCTACACCGCGGCAATCTACGCCGCCCGGGCAGGGCTCAAACCGCTCGTCCTGGCGGGGTCGGTTACTGCAGGTGGCGCTTTGATGAATACCACCGAGGTCGAAAACTTCCCGGGCTTCCCGGGTGGTATCCAGGGCCCTGAGTTGATGGACGGACTCCAGGAGCAGGCCGAGAAGTTCGGCGCCCGCATCGTGTTCGACGACGTCACGGAAGTCGATCTGAAAGCTCACCTCAAACGGGTGGTCACAGGCGCGGGGGAGACGCACGAAGCGCCCGCCGTTATCCTGGCTACTGGCTCGGCCTATAAGGAACTCGGACTGCCGGAAGAGAAAAAGCTTAGCGGACACGGCGTGTCCTGGTGCGCCACGTGCGACGGCTTCTTCTTCCGGGAACAGGACATCATCGTGGTTGGTGGTGGAGACTCTGCCATGGAAGAAGCAACGTTCCTAACACGGTTCGGCAAGTCCGTGACTGTTGTGGTCCGCAAGGGTGAACTCCGTGCCTCGCGCATCATGGCCCAGCGCGCCAAGGACAATCCCAAGATCAGCTTCGCCTGGAACTCTGCCGTCACCAAGATCCACGGCGACACCAAAGTTACCGGAGTGACTCTCACAGATACCCGCACTGGAGAAACCCGCGAACAGGCTGCCACAGGGATCTTCGTTGCCATTGGTCATTTGCCCCGCACCGAGCTTGTCGCCGGGCAGGTAGACCTGGACGCTGAGGGTTACATCAAAGTCGATTCGCCCACCACCTGCACCAATCTCTCCGGGGTCTTCGCGTGCGGCGATGCGGTTGATCACCGCTACCGTCAGGCGATCACCGCCGCCGGCACAGGGTGTGCTGCAGCGCTGGATGCTGAACGATTTCTGGCGGCACTTGAGGACGCAGACAGCATAGCAACGGCGCTGGTGGAAGAACCCACCCACGCCTGAGGATCTTAAGGATGAAAGAGGACACAGTGGAGTCAGCTAAGAATCTTCCCGTCGCGGTGATCGGTGCTGGCCCGGTCGGTTTGGCCGCAGCAGCGCACTTGCTCGAACGTGGCCTCGAGCCAGTCATTTTTGAAGGTGGGCACTCCGCAGGTGCGGCCATCGAACAATGGCGCCACATCCGGCTCTTCTCGCCCTGGCGTTTCAACATCGATGCCGCCGCCGTCCGCCTCCTGGAGCAAACGGGCTGGGAATCTCCCCGCCCCACGGCGCTGCCTTACGGTGGGGAACTCATCGACAACTACCTCACCCCGCTGGCAGACATGCCGGTCATGGCGTCCCGGCTGCAGACGGGCGCTCGAGTTATCGCGGTTACCCGCCTAGGACTGGACAAGACCCACGTCCGTGACCGGGACACCACTCCTTTCCTGGTCAGGGTGGAGCACGCAAACGGCGAAACCCGTGATCACGTTGTGGCTGCCGTCGTCGACGCCTCAGGAACGTGGTCAACCCGCAACCCGTTGGGCACGTCAGGCTTGCCCGCCATTGGCGAAGAGGCTGCGGCGGACCACATATCCTCGCCCCTTCCTGACGTCACGGGGCGGGATCGGACCAGCTTTGCCGGCCGTCGCGTCCTCGTCGTGGGCGCTGGACACTCGGCTGCGAACACCCTGATCAATTTGGCCGACCTCTCCAAGGACGAACCCAACACCCGGATCCTGTGGGCCGTGCGAGGTAGCTCTGCAGATAAGGTCTACGGTGGCGGATCCGCGGACGGATTGCCCGCCCGGGGCCAGCTCGGCGCCAGGCTTCGTCGGCTGGTCGAAGCCGGAAGCATCGAGCTGCACACACGTTTCGGCATAGCTGGCCTGAAAACGCTCGATTCCGGAGTGAGCGTTGAATCTGTCGACGGCCGCACGCTGGATGTCGATGTCATCGTTCCGTGCACCGGCTTCCGCCCGGACTTGGAGATCCTGCGCGAACTCCGTCTCAACCTCGATCCTGCTGTTGAGGCACCCACCGAGCTCGGCCCACTGATTGACCCGGAGTTCCACTCCTGCGGGACGGTGCCTCCGCACGGCGCCAAGCTTCTCTCCCACCCGGAGAAGGATTTTTACATCGTGGGGATGAAGTCCTATGGCCGTGCCCCCACTTTCCTGCTGGCCACGGGCTATGAGCAGGTCCGTTCCGTCGCTGCTGCACTGGCCGGTGACCACGAGGCCGCGGACTTGGTGCAGCTGGAATTGCCGGAAACCGGAGTGTGCTCCACGGACGCCGGGACCAGTTGCGATGTTCCCGCAACGGGCATCAACGAAGAAGCGGAGTCGGGCTGCTGTGCTTCACCCGAACCGGTCCTGATCGGATTCCCGACTGGACTCGCCCACGGACGCTCCGGGCAAATCTAACGGCCGTCCACCAGAGAGTCCGATATCGCGGGATCGCGATGAAATCCGCCACCGGATCAAGGATTTGATGGCGTCCCTCACGAAAGAATCAGTGCCTACATGACACACAAGAAACCAGCTGTCCTCTTCGTCTGCAGCAAGAACGGTGGCAAATCCCAACTTGCTGCAGGGCTTTTCCGCGATCTTGCAGGGAACACCATCACTGTTTACTCAGCGGGTACCAAGCCTGGCCCATCTCTGAACAGTCAAGCAGTGGACTCCCTGACCGAGTTGGGTATCGACATTACGGGCGAACACCCTAAACCGGTGACGGACGAAGTCCTGGATCTCGTGGATGCGGTCATCGTCCTCGGAACCGAAGCGAAACTTGATCCGCCTTTCGGCAAGCTGTTCGAGATCTGGGAGACCGACGAGCCATCCGAACGTGGCATCGAGGGCATGGAACGCATGCGCTTGGTCCGGGACGATATCAGAGCCCGGGTTGGGAAACTGTACGGCGAGCTTGCTGACAGTGGGGCATAGCTAAGCGTTGACGGTGTTCCGTTCGCGATAGCCATCGGCGGCGTAGACGCCCAGGATCCGCACCTCCGTGGTGAAGAATTCCAGCTCCTCCAGCGCCCGGCGGAGACGTGCGTCCGCAGGGTGCCCTTCGACGTCGGAGATGAACATGGTGGCCGCGAACTCGTTGCCCACCATGTAGCTCTCAAGCCTGGTCATGTTCAGGCCGTTGGTCGCAAAACCACCGAGCGCTTTGTAGAGGGCCGAGGGGACGTTGCGAACACGGAACACGAAGCTCGTGATCGCGGGGCCCGGGAGCTCCTCTTTGGTGGGGATTTCACGTTCCCGCGCCAGAACCACAAAACGAGTGGTGTTGGTGGGGTCATCCTCGACACCGGAGGCCAGGACATCCAGACCGTACAAGCCTGCGGCCAGTGGCGGAGCGAGGGAAAGCTTGCGGGGATCGTTCCAGTCGCGCACTTCCCTGGCTGATCCTGCCGTGTCTCCGGCGATAACTGGCTTCAGGCCAGCTTCCCGAATGATCTTGCGGCACTGGCCCAAAGCGTGGATATGGCTGTGAACCTCTGTTGCGCCTTCAATGGTGCTGCCTGGAATGCCCAAGAGATCGAATCGGATCGGCAGGAAGTACTCGCCCACGATTTGCAGCTTGGACTGGGGGAGCAGCACATGGATGTCAGCCACACGTCCGGCGATGGAATTCTCGATCGGGATCATCGCCAGCTCGACTTCGCCCGTGGAAACCAGTTCGAACGCGTCCTCAAAACTGGCGCACGGCACGCTTTCGAGTTCGGGGAACATTTCCTTGCACGCGAGATCCGAGTTGGCTCCCGGTTCACCTTGATACGCAATCTTCTGGGCCATGGTGCTCATGGTTTCACGCTGAGCACCCAGCAACCCAACCGGGTCCACCCTGTGACCGGCAACCCAACTAAGTCGCAGTTGAGCGCGTTTTGAGGGGTCAAAACGCGCTCAACTGCGACTTAGTTGGGTCGGGAAACCGGGAAGTCAGCCGTTGATGATCTGCGGAACTCCCAAGGCTTTGAGGCCCTCCGTGCCGAACTCCAGCCCGTAGCCGGACTGCTTCGCGCCGCCGAACGGGATGCGGGGGTCCACGGCGCCGTGCTTGTTGATCCACACGGTTCCGGCTTGGATACGGGAGGCGACCTCGCGGGCGGCAGCCAGGTCGGAGGACCAGACTGAGGCGCCGAGTCCGACGTCGAGCGCGTTTGCTTTGGCGACGGCCTCGTCAACGGTGCTGTACTTGATGATCGGCAGGGCAGGGCCGAACTGTTCCTCGGCTACCAGCGGGTTTTCGTTGTCGATGTCGGCTACCAGCGTGGTGGGGTAGAAGTTTCCGGGCTGATCGGCGTCGGGGTTACCACCGAGCAGGATGCGGGCACCGGACTCGCGGGCGGCCTCAACCAGCCGGGCCACGATGTCGTACTGCTGGCGGTTCTGCAGCGGGCCAAGGACGTTGTTCTCGTCCAAGCCATTTCCCATCGGCATCGCAGCAGCAACAGCGGCCAATTCTGTGCACACTGCCTCGTACTGGGACTCGTGCACGTAGAGGCGCTTCAGCGCGGCGCAGGTCTGGCCGGTGTTGATGAACGCGCCCCAGAACAGGCCTTCGGCGATGGCTTTGGGGCCGGCGTCAGGGAGGACGATGCCGGCGTCGTTACCGCCGAGCTCCAGCGTGAGCCGTTTGACGGTGTCCGCGGAGGAACGGATGATCGCCTTGCCAGTGGCCGTGGAACCGGTGAACATGACCTTGCCGATTGCCTCGTGCGCTGCCAGGGCCTCGCCGACGTCGCGACCACCGGACACCACCGATAGCAGGCCCTCGGGCAGTTCCTGGTTGATGATTGCGGCCAACGCCAGCACGGACAGCGGAGTGTATTCGGAGGGCTTGACCACCACGGCGTTGCCCATCCGGAGGGCAGGTGCGATCTGCCAGACAGTGATCATCATCGGCCAGTTCCAGGGGCCGATCGCACCCACGACGCCGATAGGCCGATAGTGCAGTTCGGCACGGGTTTCGCCGTCGTCCACCACCGTCTCAGGGTCCAGCGGCGTGGCGGCAGTTGCACGGAGCCACGCTGCGCAAGCGCCGACTTCGAAGCGGGCGTTCGGGCCGTTCAGGGGCTTGCCCTGTTCGCGGGAGAGCAGTTGGGCGAGCTCTTCAGCAGAGCGTTCGACGGCGTCGGCGGCCTTCATGAGTGCAGCGGACCGCGCGTCATGGCCCAAGGCAGCCCAGGCTGGCTGTGCAACTGCGGCAGCTGCAACAGCGGCGTCAAGATCTTCCACGGTGTGGACGGGGGTTTCACCAACAGCCGCACCCGTTGCAGGGTCAAGAATCGTGCGGCTGTTCTGGCCGGGGGCTGCGGTAATCGAGGCCAGCAAGGCGTCGTAAGTCTCCATTGGTACTCCGCTCGGGTCGTAAGTCTTGGCGGCCGGTGAGGCGCGCGGCGATGATTCCAGTGTGGTTGGCGTCACGCAGAGTCGCCTTGTCTATGCACGAACAGCCCTTGACGGGAAGCGAACGCTTTCCGGCAGCCCCCGTTCGTACCGGATAATTTGGCGGGTGACTCTTGCATCCCTCGCCGCCTTCGCTGGTCTCTGCCTGGTCCTCTCCGTGACCCCGGGCCCGGATACGTTCCTGGTGCTGCGTATTGCCCTGAACCGGCCCAGCGCCGGGATTGCTGCGGCGGCTGGATCGGCAGGTGCCGCGATTGTGTGGGCTGCCTTGGTGGGTATCGGATTGGCCGCGCTGTTGGAACAGTCGGCGGAGCTCTTCCGGTGGCTGAAGATCGCGGGCGGCTTGTACTTGCTGTACCTCGGTGTTTCTTCGTTCATCAAGTCCCGTAAAGCTGCCAAGGCGGCCAAGGAATCCGTTGGGGGAGCAGGCGCTGAGGCACCCCTGCCGTACAGCCGGCTCGCGGCGCTGGGCGCAGGAGCGCTCTCCACCCTGCTCAACCCGAAGGTGGGCCTGTTCTACCTGGCCGTCGTCCCGCAATTCATCCCGCATGGCGGCGACACCATGGGCACATCACTCATCCTGGGCATCGTGGTTGCCGTCATTGCCTTTGCCTACCTCTCGATGATCGCAGTGGTGGCGTTCAGGGCAATGCGGTGGCTCAAGCGCCCCAAAGTGAGTACCGCCGTCGAGCGTGTCAGTAGCGGGGTTATTGCGGGACTGGGCGTCGGCGTGGTGGCGTCGGGCGCCAGCAGCTAGGCAGCCGGCTCGTAGTTATCCCGCCAGCAGCCTCAGGTAGTTGTCCAGCTGCCCCTCAAGGTCCTGGGCAAAGTGCTCTGCGGGGGACAGCGCTGCCACGATCTGGGCGCCCAGCATCATGTTGAGCAGATGATCGGCGACGGCGGCGTCCCCGATGGGGGCGGCAATCTCGCCGGCCGCGCGGGCTGCTGCTGTATGTGCCGTGATGGTGCTGTGCCACTGGTTCATGGACTCGCTGTGCAGGGTGGCCATCGCTGCGTCATTGAGTGCCTTCTGCCAAAACGGGATCACGATGCGCGCTTCGTTGACGCGTTCCTCGTCCAGCGGCAGGACCTCGGCGCAGAAGGCTCGCAGGGCGGCGACGCCGGCCAAGCCCATGGTCACGGCGGCTATGCGCTGGTTGGTGCGGTTGAAAACGTGTCCGAAAGCTGACGTCAGCAGCAGATCCTTGGTGGGAAAGTAAGGCTTGAGGGCGCCATTGGCAAAGCCGGCTTCTTCCGCAATTTCCCGCATGGTGGCGCCTTCAATGCCCAGCCTTGCAATGATCCGCCAGGTTGCGTCCACCAGTTCGAGGCGTCGTTGATCGTGGTCCACAATCTTTGGCACTGTGCGGAGCTCCCGGAGAAATATTTGGCGGACAGGTCTTGTGACTCATCTTACGTTCTGGTTATTCTCTACACCTATAGAAAATAAATCTTGACCCATCACGGGTCCCTGACAAGAGGCAGCCATGACGCCCACAGCAACCCAGACAGCAACTGACGCAGCCGCCGTTCAGGAAACCCAGTACCGACTGGCAACAGGCGCCGAAATCTCCGAGGTGCAGAGCCTCCTGCAGGCTGCCGGATATCTTGGCCACGAGCAGCGGATCGCCTACCTGGGCCTTGTGGATCCGGCCCGTGGGCAAGCACAAGAAGACCGCCGCTTCCGTGTGTTCATCCATGACATCTCCGGCGGGGCTCCCACCGATGTCCTGGTGTCGGTGACGCGCGGCCAGATCCTGTCCGCAACAGAGCTGGACACCAAAGTCTCCGGCGAACTTCCCGTGCTGGAGGAAGAGTTCGAGGTTGTTGAGACGCTGCTTGCCACGGATGAACGGTGGTTGGCTGCTCTTGCCGCCCGTCGGTTGGAGGTTGAAAAGGTCCGCGTCGCCCCGCTTTCTGCGGGGGTGTTCGAGTACGACGACGAGAGGGGCCGTCGGATCCTGCGGGGCCTGGCTTTCGTGCAGGATTTCCCTGAGGACAGCGCTTGGGCGCACCCGGTGGATGGGCTGGTGGCGTATGTGGATGTGGTCAACAAGGAAGTCACCCAGGTGATTGATCTCGGCGTCATGCCGATTCCTGAAGAGCACGGAAACTACACCGACCCTGAACTCACAGGCCCGCTCCGGACCACCCAAAAGCCCATCAGCATTACCCAACCCGAAGG
>NZ_JBHZPI010000022.1:0-117542 GCF_042788025.1 Paenarthrobacter sp. YIM B13468
TGGGCCATCTCCAACCACCTCAAAGGCCAAGCCGTCTGCGATGACCCCATCGACTTCCGCCACGAAGCCATCGTCGGCTCCAAAGTCTGGGGCGACGGGAACCCCGAAGGCGTCCGCCAACGCGCCGCCGAAGAAATGAAACACACCGCACGCCTCGCCAAAGCCCTCGGCGTGGACACCGTCGTCGGATTCACCGGCTCCTCCATCTGGCAATACGTCGCCATGTTCCCGCCCGTCCCGGAAAAAGTCATCGACGCCGGCTACCAGGACTTCGCAGACCGCTGGAACCCCATCCTTGACGTCTTCGACGAAAACGGGGTCCGCTTCGCCCACGAAGTCCACCCCAGTGAGATCGCCTACGACTACTGGACCACCGTCCGGACCCTCGAAGCGATCGGCCACCGCCCCGCGTTCGGCCTGAACTGGGACCCCTCCCACTTCATGTGGCAAGGCATCGACCCCGTGTCCTTCATCTGGGACTTCAAAGACCGGATCTACCACGTGGACTGCAAGGACACCAAGCTGCGCTTCACTGGCCGGAACACCGTTATGGGCTCCCACCTGCCCTGGGGCGACCCCCGCCGGGGCTGGGACTTCGTCTCCGCCGGACGCGGGGATGTGCCTTGGGAATCCTCCTTCCGCGCCCTGGCCGCGATCGGTTACAACGGCCCCATCAGCGTGGAATGGGAAGACTCCGGCATGGACCGCCTCCACGGCGCCCCCGAAGCCCTCGCCGCACTAAAGAAGTTCGACTTCCCCGTCTCCCAGACCAGCTTCGACGCCGCCTTCAGCAGCAAAGACTAGGACAGTACCGACGTGATCCGCACCCTTCAATCCGGCCAGCGCTGCGAGGTGTGGATCGCGTCGGTGACCGGGGAAGCTGAGCTGGTCTACAGCACCGACGGGATCCTGCTGGAGGCGCCCAACTGGACCCTGGATGGAAGCTCACTCATCCTCAACGGGGATGGGAAGTTATGGCGTTTCGATCTGGACGCGGGTTCTTTGGAGCCTATCTCTCTCACCGGAGTCCCGGACCTGGACAACGATCACGTCCTTGCACCTGACGGTCAGGGCATCTTCGTGTCCGCGAACGACGGCCACATTTACCGTGCTTCACTGGGCGGCGGACCGGCGTTGCGCATCACCGAGGACCACGGCTCCTTCCATTTTCTCCACGGCGTCAGCCCGGACGGCAAGGAATTGGCGTACGTGGGGATCGAAGCGGGAGACTTCACGCAGCCAGGTCGCCTGATGACCATAGCGTCCGACCGCGGCGCTACCGCCAGCATTGACGCCGGCCGCTTTGATGTCGGTTCAGGCCACTGCGACGGGCCGGAATACTCGCCCGATGGGAAATGGCTTTACGTGAACACGGAATCCTTTTCGTCCACGCAGGGTCACGCCCAGCTCGCCCGGATCCGCGTGGACGGCACTGGCTTCGAGCGGCTCCTCGCATCCGAAACAGTCGACTGGTTCCCCCATCTCTCCCCCGATGGCCGGTACGCCAGTTACCTTCAGTTCCTCAGCGGAACCGTAGGACACCCCGCGGACCTGCCAGTCGCCGTCGTACTTGTTTCTACGCAGGACTGGGCCACGCCGCTCCATACATGGCCACTTTTCGGTGGCCAAGGTACCCTCAACGTCAACAGCTGGTCGCCGGACTCCCGGCGTTTTGCGTATGTGGCGTACCCGCTTTCTGACTCGACGAAGGACTAAGCACGTGACCCTCAGCAACGGCACCTCCGATGGAACAATCCGCTGGGGCATCCTCGGCACAGGATTTATTGCCGGACTCCAAACGCAGGACCTGAACGAGAACGGCTTTACCGTGCAGGCTGTTGGCTCGCGCTCCCTGGAGTCCAGCAAAGCCTTCGCTGAGCTGCATGGAGTGATGACCGCCCACGGCAGCTATGAGGACTTGGTGGCGGACCCACTGGTGGACGTGGTCTACATCGCCACGCCGCACCCGTTCCATCATGCCAACGCGCTCTTGGCCCTGAACGCCGGCAAGCATGTGCTGGTGGAGAAGGCTTTCACCATGAACGCCCGCCAGGCCCGGGAGATCGTGCACCTTGCCGAATCCAAAGGCCTTGTGGCTCTGGAAGCCATGTGGACCCGATTTCTTCCGCACATGGTCCGCATCCGTGAACTCATCCAGGAGGGCAGCATCGGCGAGGTCCGGAAGGTAGTTGCCAGCCATAATCAGAGCCTTCCGAAGGACCCGGCCCACAGGCTGAATGATCCCGCCCTCGGCGGTGGGGCGCTGCTGGACCTGGGCATTTACCCGATCTCCTTTGCCTTCGACATCCTGGGGGCCCCGGAACGCATTCTTGCCAGTGCCTCGATGACGGCAACGGGCGTGGACCGGCAAACTGCCGCAATCTTTGAGTACTCCGGTGGCCGGCAGGCGCTGGTTGACTGTGAACTCGACGCCGCCAGCGCCAACCGTGCGATGGTCATCGGCACAGAGGGCTACATCGACATCGAGCACACCTGGTACAACCAAGTGCCCTTCACCGTTTTCGGGGTCAACGGTGAGGTGGTGGAGCGTTTCGAGGAGCCCGTGAAGAGCCGGGGAATGCAGTATCAGGCAGCGGAACTGGAACGCCTGATCCGTGCCGGTGAGACCGCCGGCACCATCTTGCCCCCAAGCGAAAGTGTGGCCATTATGGCGGCCATGGATGAAATCCGCCGCCAGATTGGGCTCAGCTACGAAGCGGACGCTGCTGTTTCAGACGCTGTTGTTTCAGAAGAAGGTGCAACGAAATGACTGAATCTGCCCGCCTTGTCGAGCTCCGCCAGCAGGAGGAAGAACTGGTCTTCGCCAGCTTTGACCACCACGACGCCTGGCGCCTCGGCTCGCTCATTGCCAACCACGCGATCGCTTCCGATTACGGGGTTGCCATCGATATCCGCCGGCACAACCTTGTGCTTTTCCGCTGCGTCCTGCATGGAGCCACGGCCGACCAGGAAGAGTGGATCCGCCGCAAGTCCGCCTCGGTGCTGCGTTTTGAACACAGCACAGCGTTGCTGACTGAACAATTCTCCGCTCGCACCCACAGCCCTCTGGGAGGCGGCTGGCTTGCCCACGACGATTACACGCTCGCCGGTGGCTCGTTCCCGATCCGGGTTCGCGGGGCCGGCGTCATTGGCGCGATCACGGTGTCCGGGCTGACCTCGGACGATGACCACCAGTTAGTGGTCGATGGGATCCGGAATTATTTGAAGACGGTGGCGGGGTAGAGACTAGCCGCCCCGCGCCTTCCGGGTCGCGGCGTCGTTGGCTTTCTGCAGAGCTTCGACCAGTTCGTCCTTGGTCATTTTCGAACGGCCCTTGACGTCCAGTTCCTGGGCACGTCGATAGAGATGCTCCTTGGAGGCGTTGGCGTCCACTCCCCCGGCGGTAGGTTTCGTTGATTCAATGCCTTCTGCCGCGTGCTGATCAGAAGGACCCCGTTCTTCCTTCGCCTCCCAGTGGTCGCCCACCTTCTCGTAACTGTGTTTTACCGCGGCAAAGGCAGTGCGGGCCGCCCGGCTCTCATCGTTGTCGTAGGTCTCCATGGCGGAGTCGTAGGTCTTGGCGAAGGTATCCTGGGCCTTCTGCTCAGAGCGCTGCAGCGTGGATGGGAGTTCGTCTTTGCGGGCATGATCGTTCTTGCCGGTCTTAGGCACGGTACTCACGCTCCTTTGTCAGAAAGCCTGATCGTGGACGTGCACCCAGTTTATCAATTGACCACAAGGTCAAGCCTGACCGGGTACAAGTGCTCCCTATACAGAAGTCAACCAACTGCCGGAATATTCTCCTTGATAAGCGCCGCCAATCTTGCAGGTTTTGCCACCGCGGCCCCTGCTCGAACCAGGCCGCGGTCGAGCCTGTCGCGAAGCATGTGCAGAGCGCGGGCTGCGTCTTTACGATGCCCGCTCGTGCCCCGGCGGCTGTCACTGAACTCCCAGGAGGAGAGCGATTCCTTGTGCCTACGGACGATCTCCAGCAACGCGGTGAGGTCCATCAGGTCCTTGTCAGTGGACCTGTACCTCCAAGCAAGTGCCTTCAGGATCAGGGCGGCCTCTACGTCAGGCACGGGCACGGTGAACGTCAAGTCGTCACCGCCAAGCAGCAATACCTTCACTTCGACCACTAACGGGTCTTGGGACAACGCAAAGGACAAGCCCGGGATGGCATCAAAGCCGCGCCCGTTGATGATCTGAGTCTCAACCTTGCCCACCGAGTCATGCGGCACGAGGAGGTCAATGATCATCTCGCCACCTTGGCCGTCTTTGCGGACATACTGGTTTCCTCTGGTGTCTCTGTATCCCTGGGCCAAGAGGTGTTTGTGCAAGTCCTGGCCCACCGCGGTGGTGTGCTTGATTCCGGCGTCGGCATCGGCAGTGCTACGTTCTCTGGCTTCCGGCGTTGGATATGCGTGGAGAAGCAACTGGACCATGTGGCCGCCAACAATGCGATACGAAGAAGTATCGATGCCGGCACCAGCCACATCAGCAAGGGCACGATATCCGAGATCCGAAGCATTGGACATCGAAATAACGTGGATGGCCCTCATACGGCTGTGCCGCTCAGTATCGCCTTCTTCAAATGATCTGCGGCTTCAGGTCCGTCGGGTGCATCGCTCAGGGTAAGTTCCCAAAGGGTCACAAGGGGATCCACAAGCGGCAACCCCTCACGCTCCATATCCGGGGCTGTCCTCCAAAGGGTTTGATCTTCCGGGATGACAGAGATCAGCGTGGCCTCGTCCTTAGTCGCAGGACTGAAACCGGCGTGGCTGAAGTCCACCATCTGACGAACGTAGAGTGTCGCGCTGTCCGGTAGCCGCCATGGTGCATAGATGTCGGCTGCCACGTCGCCTGACACCAACGGTTCCCCGCCCATTTCTTTCGCGTATTTGGTTGCTTCCCGCACCTGCTCATGTAGCCGATCCAAGCCGTACCAGTAAGTGGCAGCACCCCGCGGACCTGGATACTTCTCCAACAGCAGGGACATAAGATTATTGCGATCCGTGGGTGACCATCCGCCGGACGTTCGTTCTACAAGTCCGTCCAGATACTTCAAGTTCTTCACAACTGCCGGTTGGCTGATACCGGAGCATTCTGCCAATTCCTTTTGAATAAGCGGTTCACTCGCCAGCAGGAGGGAGCGGATGAGGGCATAGCGCCCCCAAGCAGGCATCCCCTGACGGATGGGCACTGCCTTGATCGCTATGGCCTGATTCTTGGGGAGCAGATCCTGTCCACTGATGATGATGGAGGCGGGCTCCAGAGTTATGAGGTTCAGCACGCCGGTGCGCGCCGCATCTGTTAGGGACTCAGTCGGACGGACGGTGACTATTAGGTAACTTGACTCTCGGTGGGCAAAGAGCTTGACCAGGGCACTTGGACTTGGTGGGACACGGTAGGTCTTCACTTGGACGACGAGCCTGGAACCATCGGGCAGGGTTAGGGAGAGGTCATTCAGATCACCGCCGTTGACGTGGACATCACTTCTTCGCAGCAACTCGAAGGCCCTGCTCGTTACAGTATCTTCCACTCCAAGCCCCTTGTACTCACTTCTCTGCAAACCGTCAAATAACCATTTCGGGCAATATGCGATTGTGGTTATATTCTTACCGTCTACAGCGCCATAGTCCATTGCTGCGCTATCAGCCTTCAAGGGCGAGTGATGCACCACACCGGTGCACTCATCACCGCCCCTTCAGCACATACCTTCTTTCAGGACGCCCGACGCCGTACTTCAGCCTCACATCCAGCGCACCTTCGTCATGGAGGTACTCAAGGTATCGGCGGGCGCTCACCCGGGAGGTTCCCAATTTCTCGGCAACCTCGGCGGCGGAGACGTCGCCCGACGCCGATTTCAGCGCGGCCTCCACGAGCTCCAGCGTCTCCACGCTGCAACCTTTGGGCAGCGTACGTTGAGCGGAATCCAGCCCGAATACCCGGTTGACATCCGATTGCTCGGCCACGTCCTTGGAAGCGTCCAGCCCTTGGTAAGCGTTCAAATAGTGTTGCAATCGTTCCTGAAGATCAGCCTGCGAAAAAGGCTTAATGAGGTAATGCACAATGCCGCCGCGCAGCGCCTTGCGAACCGTCTCGGTTTCACGGGCCGCGCTGATCACTAACACGTCAAGGTCCGGGGCAACATCCCGGAGCTGATGCATCAGGTCCAGCCCGTTAATGTCCGGGAGATGGATATCCAACAGCACCAGGTCCGGCTGCAGCCGTTGCGTCTCAAGGATGGCCTGCGCGCCGGTGTGCGCTACACCCACGACGCCGAACCCCGGGGTCCGTTGGATGAACCCTGCGTGGACCTTGGCCACCATGAAGTCGTCATCCACAATCAAGACTTTGATCATGATTACACTGCCCCTTTGTTGAATCGTGCGGTGAAAACTGCCCCATGATCGTTGGCTACTGTCAGGTCGCCACCGGAACGACGGCAGATCACCCGCGAGAGCGCCAAGCCGAAGCCG
This sequence comes from Paenarthrobacter sp. YIM B13468, assembly GCF_042788025.1. Lineage (NCBI taxonomy): Bacteria > Bacillati > Actinomycetota > Actinomycetes > Micrococcales > Micrococcaceae > Paenarthrobacter > Paenarthrobacter sp. YIM B13468. The sequence continues at coordinate 6,483 of NZ_JBHZPI010000022.1, forward strand.
CGGGCATCGCCAGGTCCCGGCTCCTTCGTGGAAAAGCCCTGCCGGAAAATATCCTCAGCGGAGCCCGAGGGCACGCCCGGACCGTTGTCCCGAACCGTGACTGAAACACCGTCCGCTGAGTTGACCACCAACACACTCACCGCCGCCCCAGCCAGCCCCGTGACGGCGTCGAACGCGTTGTCCACCAAGTTGCCCACCACAGTGGTGAGGTCCCGGGACAGTTCCTCGTTGACGCGCGGGAGCCCGGACTGCGGGTCGATCTGCAGTTCAACGCCGCGCTCAGTGGCCAAACTGGCTTTGGCTATCAAGAGGGCTGCGAGTGCCGGGTCCTGGATGCGGCTGGTCACTTCGTCGTTGAGCCGGGTACGGTCCACGGTGGCGCCGTTGACGAACTGCACCACGGAATCGTATTCGCCAATCTGGATCAGGCCGGAAATGACGTGGAGTTGGTTGGCGAACTCGTGGGCTTGGGCACGCAAGGTGTCAGTCACGGTTCGGGTGGCACCTAATTCACTCTCCAGGGACGACAACTCGGTGCGGTCCCTCAGCGTTGTCACCGAGCCAATGTCCCGTCCACGGGACCTGAGGGCCACCCTGTTCATGACCACCAACCGGTCCCCCACGAGCACCAATTGGTCTGGGTCTGATTGTTCCCGGGTGAGTACCACCTTGAGCGCGCGGTCCACGTGAAGCGAGCCAAGTTTCCGGCCTACACAGTCTGCGGGCAGTCCCAGGAGTTGGCGGGCGCTCTCATTTGCTACGGTAATCCGCTCGTGAGGGTCAAGGGCAACCACCCCTTCCTTCAGGCCTTGCAGCATCGCTTCACGGTTTTCCACGAGTCCCGTGATCTCACGGGGCTCCATTCCCAGCGTTTGCCGTTTGACACGACGGGACAGCAGAAGGGAACCCACCACGCCCAGGACACTCGCAACGCCCAGGTAGGTGAGAAGGTTGGGCACCACGTCTTCCAGCCGTTCAAGGGCGGACGGATAGTTCCTGCTGATGGCGGCAATACCGATCATGGTTCCGGAGTCGTCCAGTACCGGCACGTGTGCTGAGAGAACTTTGCCTTCATTGCCGGCCAGGACTCCGGTCCATGCCCTGCCTTCTTTGACCCTGCTGTCCCCGAGCAGAAGTTGCTTGCCCAGCTGGCTTGGATCCGAGGAGGTCACTACCGTGCCGTCCAACTTTGCCAGTGCCACGTGGGAAGAGCCGGAAACAGTGCGAATGGATTCGGCCACGGCCGGGAGGGCTGACCCGTTGCGGGGTTCGGCAGTCGGCAACAGGGCGCGCACTGTGGGGTTGTTGCCCAAGGTCTCTGCCGCGGACAAGGCGCGGCGCCCTTCAGTGCGTTCAAAAGCAGCGGCAGATTGGGCCAGGGAGATGGCTACAACAGCGACCAGGACCGCCAGGACGATCAACAACTGCAGCACAAGGTACTGCCCTGCCAAGGACATTCCTCTTCGTCGAGTCACTGTTTGGATCCTTTGATGATTCCTTTATGCAAGGGCCGCTAACAGTTTCAAAAGTAGTCCGCCTTGGCGTATCGGAACTATACCCTAAGCACGCTGAGCACCAGCGGGGCCAGGCCCTATGAGACGGCAGAGGCGTGAACGCAATGAACTTAAAGATCACTGCGAACACAAGAGTGATGACCGTCACGCCGGGACCTAGCATCAACTCACGGGGGCACAACGCTGATCGCCCTGCACAGAATTTCCATACTGAGAAGAGGAACACCATGCGCCAGATCCGCGCATTGCGAATCGCCGCCGTTGCTGCCGGCATCGCCCTGATGGCCACCGGTTGCGGCGCCACAGGTAAGAGCTCCACTGGTTCGTCCAGCTCCGGCGCTGCAGCCGGTCCCATCACCGGACTCCAGATCATGGTTCCCAATACTCCCGGCGGCGGTTACGACACCACCGCACGTGCGGCCGCCAAGGTTCTCGACGACGAGAAGATCGCCAACAACACGGAGGTCTTCAACCTTGCAGGTGCTGGCGGCACGGTGGGTCTGGCCCGCGTCGTCAACGAAAAAGGCAACGGGGACCTCGCCATGCTCATGGGTCTGGGCGTGGTGGGTGCCAGCTACACCAACAAGTCCGAGTCGAAGCTGACCGAGACCACCCCGCTGGCACGGCTCATTGAAGAGCCCGGCGCCATCATGGTCAGCAAGGACTCCCCGTACAAGACGATCGATGACCTAGTGAAGGCATGGAAGGCCGATCCCGGATCCATCTCCGTGGGTGGCGGTTCCTCGCCTGGCGGCCCCGACCACCTCCTGCCCATGCAGTTGGCAGGCGCACTTGGAATTGACGCCACGAAGGTCAACTACGTCGCATACGACGGCGGTGGAGATCTTCTTCCGGCCATCCTGGGCAACAAGCTTGGCTTCGCGGCTTCCGGTGCAGGCGAATACCTGCAGCAGATCAAGTCCGGCGAAGTCCGCGTCCTGGCCACCAGTGGCGAGAAGCGTCTTGAAGGTGTTGACGCTCCCACGCTGAAGGAGTCCAACATCGATCTGGTCTTCACCAACTGGCGTGGCATGGTGGCCCCTCCGGGCATCAGCGAGGACGACAAGAAGTCACTGATTGCCGCGCTGGAGAAGATGCACGAATCCGCTGGCTGGAAAGAAGCCCTCAAGACCCACAGCTGGACCGACGCCTTCATCACCGGTGACGAGTTCCAGAAGTTCCTGACGGACCAGGACAAGCGGGTGGCGGACGTGCTCACCAAGCTTGGCTTGGCGTGAGCACTTTAGCAACAGGCCTCAAGGGCCGCGCCGAGCTGGGGGTAGCCCTCCTGCTCGGCGCGGTAGGCGTCCTTGTCTTCCTCGACGCGAACGGCCTGGTAACCCCGTATTCGAAGTCGGACCCCGTAGGGCCCAAGGCGGTTCCCTTCGTCGTTGCCGGGCTTCTGGTGGTCTGCGCAATCTTGCTGGCTATCAACGTTCTCCGCGGCGGCAAGGGCGAGGTGGAAGGCGGCGAGGACATTGACCTCGCACACCCCGCCGATTGGAAGACGGTGCTCCCGCTCGCAGGAGCCTTCATCCTCAACATCCTGCTCATCGACTGGGCCGGCTGGGTCATCTCCGGAACTGTCCTGTTCTGGGGCAGCGTGCTGGCACTTGGCAGCCGGCACTATGTCCGTGACGGAATCATCTCTGTTGCGCTCTCCCTGGCCACCTTCTACGGCTTCTACCTCGGCCTTGGCATTGCACTGCCCGCCGGACTCCTGGAAGGAATCCTCTGATGGACGTCTGGTCCTCTTTGATGGACGGTTTCGCCACCGCCCTCACCCCCATGAATCTTCTGTACGCCATGATCGGCGTGCTCCTGGGAACGGCCGTTGGCGTTCTCCCAGGGCTCGGCCCGGCCATGACTGTGGCGCTGCTGCTTCCGGTCACGGCCGCCCTTGAGCCCACCAGCGCCTTTATTATGTTCGCCGGCATCTACTACGGCGGCATGTATGGCGGTTCAACAACCTCCATCCTGCTGAACACACCCGGCGAGTCCTCGTCCGTCGTCACGGCTATCGAGGGCAACAAGATGGCGAAAGCCGGACGGGCTGCCCAAGCGCTCGCGACTGCGGCGATTGGTTCCTTTATTGCCGGCACCATCGGTACGGCCCTGCTGGCAGGACTTGCACCGTTGGTGGTTCAGTTCGCCGTGAGCTTGGGCGCACCGAGCTACTTCGCCATCATGATCCTCGCCTTGCTGGCCGTCACCGCAGTCCTGGGTTCATCCCGGCTCAGGGGATTTGCTTCCCTGGGACTGGGGCTGGCCATCGGTCTGGTAGGCATTGACTCCGTTACAGGCCAGCGCCGCCTGACATTCGGCCAGCCGATGCTGGCCGACGGCCTGGACATCGTGGTGGTGGCAGTGGCCATCTTCGCCGTGGGTGAAGCACTGTGGGTTGCCGCGCACTTGCGGCGTTCACCACTTCACATCATTCCCGTCGGACGGCCCTGGATGGGCAAGAAGGACTGGGCCCGCTCCTGGAAACCCTGGTTGCGTGGCACGGCCTTCGGCTTCCCGTTTGGCGCACTTCCCGCCGGTGGTGCCGAGATCCCCACGTTCCTCTCCTATGTCACCGAGAAGCGGCTGACAAAACATCCGGAGGAATTCGGCAAGGGAGCCATCGAAGGCGTCGCAGGCCCGGAAGCGGCCAACAACGCTGCAGCCGCCGGAACCCTGACCCCAATGCTTGCCCTCGGCTTGCCCACGAACGCCACAGCCGCCGTCATGCTCGCAGCGTTCACCTCCTACGGCATCCAGCCCGGTCCGCAGCTGTTCTCCAGCCAGGGTCCCCTGGTGTGGGCGCTCATCGCCAGCCTCTTCATCGGCAACCTGCTGCTCCTTCTGATCAACCTGCCCCTGGCACCCTTGTGGGCGAAACTGCTGCAGCTTCCACGGCCCTACCTCTACGCCGGCATTCTCTTCTTCGCCACGTTGGGCGCCTACTCGGTGAACCTGCAGGCGTTCGACCTGGTGATCCTGCTGGTGCTCGGAGCCTTGGGATTCATGATGCGGCGCTTCGGGCTACCTGTATTGCCCCTCATTCTGGGCGTCATCCTCGGTCCGCGCATCGAAGGCCAGCTACGCAGGACCCTCCAGCTGTTCGCCGGTGACCCCGCCGGGCTGTGGAGCGAGCCAATCGCCGTCGTCGTCTACATCATCGTGGCTATCGTCATCCTCTGGCCGCTGCTCTTCAAGCTGGTCCGCCGCAACCGTCCGGTGCCAGCAAGCGTGGTCCCGGCCCACCCCAGCGAAGTGCTCCTGGGCGAGGACGACGCCATCCAAGCCGACCAAAACAGCACACGGATCCACCACAACAGCCACCACAACAAGGAGAAGCCATGACCATCGTGGTGGGATACGTCCCCACGCCTGAAGGCGAAGCCGCACTGACCCAAGCCATTGCCGAAGCGAAGAAAAGCAACGACACCCTGTTGGTGATCAACTCTTCCAAGGGGGACGCCTTGGTGGATAACCGGTACGCGCAGGAACCGGAAATCCAGACCATCGAGGAGCGCCTTGCCCTCCAAGGCATCCAGCACATCATCAAGCAGCCCGTCCGGGGCCATGATGCCGCTGCTGAGGTACTCGATGCGGCCGACGAGCACAACGCCGAGCTGATTGTGATTGGCCTGCGCCGCCGCAGCCCTGTTGGCAAACTCATCATGGGCAGCGTCTCGCAACGGATCCTGTTGGAGGCGGACTGTCCGGTGCTCGCCGTGAAAGCAGACTAAACGTAAACCAGGAGATTGTGTTCAGCTAATGCCCTTAGGATTCGTTCTTAGGGGCATTAGCCGTACACAAACTCCAAGGGGGACCACGTGGCCGAGACCATCCGAACCGCAACAGCAGACGACGCCGGAAAACTGGCCGAGCTTGCGGCCGTCACCTTCCCGCTGGCGTGCCCGCCCGGCGCCTCAGCGGCTGACATCCAGGCCCATCTCGAGAAGACGCTGGCCGAGGCGAACTTCGTGGATTACCTCGCCGATCCGCACATCACAGTATTGGTTCTCGACGACGACGGTCAGCTCAACGGGTACACCATGCTTATTGCCAAGCCGGCAAGCGACCCGGATGTAGCCTCTGTGCTCTCGGCGCTCCCCTCCACGGAACTCAGCAAGTGCTATGTCCACCCGGACCACCACGGCCAAGGAGCCGCATCCCGCCTCATGAGGGCCTCCGTCGCGGACGCTGAGGAAAAGGGCGCGGCAGGAGTCTGGCTTAGCGTGAACAGTGAAAACGCCAAGGCGATCCGTTTCTATGAAAAGAGTGGTTTCCAGAGGGTGGGCACCAAGTCCTTCAAACTGGGCGACACCGTGGAACATGACTTCGTCATGGAGCACACGCTCTAGCCAGCATCCGGGCAGTTAGCCGAACAAGTCCCCAGCCAATGGCGGTCGGGGATCGGAGCGCCGCTGCAGGCCAGCCGGCAATCCCGTCACGGTGCCGTTTCCCCCGGACGCCTGGATCGTGATCCGCGAGCGCCCCAGCAGGACGTTTTCTGCCCTGAACTCCCCGAACGAGTCCGGGAGGATGGGCGCCAGGTGGAGGACTTTCCGGGTGAAATCGGGGTCGAATCGCAGGAGGATGCGAGCCAGCTGAATCGGGGCCGCAGCTGCCCACGCCTGCGGGGAACACGCCGTCGGATAGGGCACCGGCTCCGGAAAGTCCGAGCGGTCAAAGCCGCAGAAAAGTTCCGGAAGCTGACCGCCGAAGTGCTCAGCGGCGTCGAACAATCCGCTCGCCACGCGGCTGGCTTCCTTCACGTAGCCGTAGCGCATGAGTCCGGTGGCCACGAGCGCCGTATCGTGCGGCCATACCGAGCCGTTGTGGTAGCTGACGGGGTTGTAAGCACCCATGTCCGAACCCAGGGTGCGGATCCCCCAGCCCGTGAACATCTCAGGTGACATCAGCTGCTCCGCCACAAGTGCTGCCTTGTCCTCGTCCACAATGCCCGTCCACAAGCAGTGGCCCATGTTGGAGGTGCAGGAATCCACGGGTTTCTTGTCTTTATCCAGGGCAAGAGCGAAATAGCCCTTGTCCGGCAGCCAAAAAGCCTTGTTGAACGCCTCCTTGAGCGCTTCCGCCCGATCCGCGCAACGGCGTTCGACGGCGGTATCACCCGCGGCGCGCGCCAGCAGCGAACGCCCAACATAAGCTCCGTAGGCGTAAGCCTGGACCTCACACAAGGCGATGGGTGTTTCAGCGATCCTGCCGTCGGCGAAGTTGATGCCGTCCCAGGAGTCCTTCCATCCTTGATTGATCAGGCCGTGACTGTTGGGGCGCTGGTATTCAATGAACCCGTCGCCATCCCGGTCGCCGTATTTCTCCATCCAGGAGATAGCACGGTCTGCGTGGGGAAGGAGGGAATCGATGATGTCCGTCCCCAGACCCCACCGGCTGAGTTCGCCCAGCAGCGTGACGAAGAGTGGCGTTGCATCGACCGTTCCGTAGTAGGCGGTTCCGCCCAAGGAGAGTCCGGCCGTGACTCCCAGCCTCACCTCGTGGGGCATGCGGCCGGGTTCCTCCTCGGAGTCGACGTCCACTTTGCTGCCCTGAAGCCCGGCCAGTGTTTGCAGCGAGCCAGCCGCGAGTCCAGGGTCCACCATGAGTGACATGTAGGACGCCAGAATCGAGTCGCGTCCAAACAGTGCCATGAACCAGGGCGCCCCTGCTGCGACGGCAGCACGTCCAGGGTGCTCGTGGTCGAAGATCCGCAACGAACCAAGATCGCTCTGGCTTCGTTCCAGGACTTCTTCGACGTTACTGTCCATGACAGCGATCCGGGGAACGTGCTCCGTCCAGGCCATATGCCGACGGACGCCAATCGTGTGGTGCAGCGCCGTGGTTTCCGTAAACGGTTCGTCCGGCCCCTTTCCATTGATCAGGGGAATGGCAATGACGCTGGTGCTCCATTGGCTACGGGGCGGGATAGTGACGTGGAATGTCAGTCCTTCCGGGTTCGCTTTGGCTCCGGAAGCCCGGAACGCCACTCCCCGGCGTTCCCCGTTCGTGTGAACGGACTCAATATGGAGCTCCTTTTTGCGCGCCGTTTTCTCGGTGGATCCTGCCCTGCTTGCCCTGCCGCCCTTGACGTCGAAGAGGTCGGCGAGGTCGGCGTCGATAAGCAACTCGATCTCGCAAGGCGCCGGCTGGCCCGAGTAGTTCCTGATGGTGAGATCGTCCCGCAGCCCGGCGCCCACATGCCGCTGATGCTGCACAACCAGCGGACTGTCGAAGCGACCATCGCTGGAGCAGGCCCGGCCAACATATTCGGCTTGGAACGCGGTGCGGTTGGTGGTGACCAATGGTTCCCGGAGGGCTCCGTTGATCCTCAGGATCCAACGCGACACGATCCGGGTGTCCTGGTAATAACTGCCTTGGGAGCCTCCGCCGTGAATGTCACCTGAATGTGCGGAAATGCAGAAGGATGAACCTTCGACGACGGTCACGGCACCCAGCTCGGAAGCGCCTGCCTCCGTATCGGCGTTCCAAGCAGTCATGGCCCACGAAGCCTTCCTCGGGAAATGTCCTGCTTATCAGTCACAGGTTGATAGGGGCTTGCCTCTGATTGTCTTGCAACTTGCCGTTACCCGGAAGGCCTCCGGCCTTGAATTCTTCGATGACCGCGGCATAAAGCTCCAGATGGTCCGACGCCATCCGTGCTGCATTGAAATACTCATCCACGGTACGCCGGCACTCCGCACGGCTAAGCCCTTGCACGTCCTGCACAAACCCTGCGAGTTCATTGGTCTGCGCCAGGTATCCCGTGACGCCGTGTTGGACTATTTCCGGGGCGGCACCCATGGGGGTGGACAATACAGGGGTTCCAGTAGCCAGCGACTCGATCATTACCAGCCCGAACGGCTCATGCCACTGGATGGGATTGATCATGGCCATCGCTCCGCCCATGAGCTCGTACTTCTCCGGATCTGAAAGTTCCCCTAGGAATTCTTCCTGTGAACCAAGGACCGGCTCCACGACATCGTGGTAATAGTCCTGCTCATCCTTGGCATGCATCTTTGCGGCGATACGCAGCGGCACCCCGGCCTCGCGGGCAACGGCCACCGCTTCCAGCAGCCCCTTGTCCGGGCACATGCGTCCCACAAAGCACGCGTACCCGCCGGAACCGTCGCCCACGGAAACCGTGGAGAGATCCAGGCCGTGGTGAATGACGGCCGATATTTGCAGATCGGAAATGCGGCTGCATTGGTCATGCGAGATTGCGATGATCCCGGTGTCCTTGGCCATGTCCCGGTACAGCCCTGCGTATCTTGGCGTCAGCGGACCATGCACGGTGGTCACCACGGGTACATCCAGCGGCCGGTGGGCATAGAGAGGTCCGGCAAGGGTGTGGTCGTGGATGATGTCCACGTCCTGCATGCCGGCATATGCCTTGATGACGTGGTGCAGCTCGCTGAGCGTCAACCCCAACTCTTCAGGCTCACTCGGCCCGAAGCCACGCAGCAGCGGAACGGGGCAGGTGCTGTCAGACGCCGCAGCCAGGAGTACGTCATGCCCTGCATCGGATAAGGCACGGGCCAAGGCATCCACAACCCGTTCCGTGCCGCCATACCGTTCCGGGGGGACTGGGAACCATGGTCCAACTATCAATCCAATGCGCATGCTGAAGGCCTCCACAAATATGCGAACCCCACGCACGGGATTCACCTCGTGATCATCGCGGCCCCAGACACACGCGATTCTTGGGGCGAAGAGCGCCCCCACCGGCTAACTGCATAACCTGCTTCACACATTAGGCTGGGCACACCAGCCCCGGCAATGGGTGACGAAAATAACAGACTTTTCCGGAATGCGCGCCAGGCCCTGAAGGTTGACCAAAGCATGAAGATTGAGATCTGGTCCGACGTCGCGTGTCCGTGGTGCTACATCGGCAAGCGCCGTTTTGAGACGGCCCTGGCACAGTTTCCGCACCGTGATTCCGTGGACATCGAGTGGAAGAGCTACCAGCTGGACCCTTCAATCCCGGGACACTATGACGGCACGGAGTTGGACTACCTGAGCAAGCGCAAGGGCATGGCTCCGGAGCAGGTCAAGCAGATGTTCGCCCACGTCACCGAGACCGCCAAGGGCGAAGGCCTGGACTATCACTTCGACAAGGTAGTGGTTGCCAACAGCTTCACGGCCCATCGCCTGATCCACCTCGCCGCAGCCCATGGCCGCCAGGATGCCGCCAAGGAACGCCTGCTCAGCGATCACTTTGAGCACGGCAAGGACATTGGCAACCAGGAGTACCTCACGGAACTTGGCGCCGCTCTGGAACTCCCGGCTAAGGAAGTCGCAGAGCTGTTCACCACCGACAAATATTCGGACGCCGTCAACGAGGACATCAATGAAGCCCGCGCTATCGGCGTCACCGGTGTTCCGTTCTTCGTGATCGACCGCAAGTACGGCATCTCCGGTGCGCAGCCGGCGGCGCTCTTCAGCGAAGCGCTGAACCAGGCGTGGCAGGAAGCCAATCCCCTGATCCCCGTGGGCGCGTCCGATGCCGAGGCATGCGGCCCTGACGGCTGCGCAATCTAGCCAGCCACCCGCCGTCGTACGCGAACCCAACTGAGTCGCAGTAGTGCGCGTTATGAGAGCTCAAAACGCGCTCAAGTGCGACTCAGTTGGGTGCGGCGCTAGTTTTTCACAACCTCAAGCTCGACGACGGCCCAGGACAATGCGGGCAGCGTCAGCCGGAGTTCCGAACCAGTAGCCTTGACGCCTTCCAGCGGCTTCAGGCCGACCCGGCCCTGCTGGTCCTGGGTGTTGGTGGTGAACCTGTCGCCGCCCTCGGGGATCTCCAGGACTTCGGCACGGACAACCTGCCGGGCGTCGAAACCGCGCAGGGCTGCCTCGACGTCGGCCGCTTCCTCCAGCCCGCGATTCGCGAAGAACAGCGCAACGCGCCCTGTTTCCTCGTTCCACGTGGCGCTGACGTCCACAAGGTCCGTGCCGCCGAACCGCTCATTCTCGTACTTGTCCGAGTCCACGGAAAGCCGCAGGATCTGGCCCTTGGCGAGCTCAGCCATCCGGGCGAACGGATGGAAAATGGTCTGCTTCCAGGCCGGCCCGTTCTCTTCCGACAGGATGGGCGCGATGACGTTGACCAACTGCGCCTGGTTGGCGATCTTGACGCGGTCGCCGTGGCGGAGCAGCGAGTTCAGCAGGGTTCCCACCACCACCGCGTCCGTCACGTTGTACTTGTCCTCGATGACACGGGGGTGCTCGCGCCAGCCAGCCTTGATCACGTTGTGAGGCTGGTCCTCAGTGTCCAGGCCACGCTGGTACCAGACGTTCCATTCGTCGAAGGACAGGTTGATGTGCTTCTTGTGCTTGCCCTTGGCCCGGACGGCGTCCGCGGTGGCGATCACTGACTCGATGAAGTAGTCGGTGTCGACGGCGGATGCCAGGAAGCTGCCGACGTCGCCTTCTTCTTCGAAGTAGTAGGCGTGGAGGGAAACGTAGTCCACCTCGTCATAGGTGTGGGTGAGGACCGTTTGCTCCCAGGCACCGAACGTAGGCATCCGGGAGTTGGAACTGCCACAGGCCACCAATTCAATGTCCGGGTCCACGAAGCGCATGGCCTTGGCCGCTTCCTGGGCAAGTCGCCCATACTCCTCGGCGGTCTTGTGGCCGATCTGCCAAGGACCGTCCATTTCGTTGCCCAGGCACCAGAGCTTGATATCGAACGGGTCCTTGTGGCCATTCTTGGCGCGGAGATCCGACCAGTAGCTGCCGCCCGGGTGGTTGGCGTACTCCACGATCTCGCGGGCAGCATCCACTCCCCTGGTGCCCAGATTGATTGCTTCCATGATTTCCGTGCCGGCCTGCTTGGACCAGTCCACAAACTCGTGCAGGCCGAAAGCATTCGTTTCCACCGTGTGCCAGGCGCCGTCCAGGCGGCGGGGCCGGGACTCGCGCGGGCCGATGCCGTCCTCCCAGTTATAGCCGGAGACGAAGTTTCCGCCGGGGTACCGGATGACGGTGGCACCTAGTTCCTTGACGAGCTTCAGGACGTCCTGGCGGAAGCCGCTCTCGTCGGCCTCAGGGTGTCCGGGTTCGTAGATGCCGCTGTATACACAGCGACCCATATGCTCCACGAAGGAGCCGAAGAGGCGCCGGGGTACCTCGCCGATGGTGAAATCGCGATCGAGGGTGATGCGTGCGCGGGACATTTGTCTCCTTGGTTGTGTTTTAGGTCTGGTGATGCGTAAGAAGCGGCCGGTCAGGTGCCGGCGAGTCCCGTCGTCGAGATGCCCTTGATGATCTGGCGTTGGAAGAACAGGAAGACGACGATGAGCGGCAAAGCTGCCAGCAAGGCAGACGCCATGTTCTGCGCGTACTGGACGCCGTAGGCGCTCTTGATGGTTTGCAGACCCACCGGGAGGGTCAGAAGGGAGTCGTCGTTGGTGGAGATGAACGGCCACAGGAAGTTGTTCCACGCACCGATGAACACGAAGATCGCGACGGCGGCCAGGATGGGCCGGGACAACGGCAGGATGATCTGCAGGAAGATCCGGAGACGACTGGCACCGTCCATCACTGCCGCTTCTTCCAGTTCATGCGGGATCTGGTCGAAGAATTTCTTGAGGACAAACACCATGGCAGGGTGAATCACCTGCGGCAGGATGATTGCCCATGAGGTATCGATCATTTTGAACGCGAGCATTTGGTAAAACAGCGGAATCATCAGCACGGGTGGCGGGACAATGATGGCCGCGATGATCACGACCATCAGAACCTTCTTGCCTTTGAACTCGATCCTGGAGAGTGCGTAAGCGATGAGAGCGGAGATCACCAGTGTGATTGCCGTGATGGCCGCGGAGGTGTAGAGCGAGTTCCACGTCCAGAGCGGGATGTTCCCTGCCTGGAACACGTTGACGAAAGCGTCAAAGGTAAAGCCCGACGGCGGAACCCAGCTGATCTTGGACGCTGACGCATCCGCTTCGGACTTGAACGCAGTAACCGTGGCCCAGGCGAACGGGATCAGCCAGAGGACGGCAATGAAGGCGGCCACCGTGACTGCCGCGATCTTGCCCACTGTCGGTTTTTTGCGCGGCTGCCGTATGACTTGGCGGTTTCCGGTGGCTGGAGTGGAACGGGTGAGGGTGATTGCCATGGCTATGCGCTCCTGCGGCGGGTGATGACGAACTGCAGCGCGGAAACCAGCACGATCAGTCCGAAGAAGATGTAGGAGATAGCTGCGGAATACCCCAGCCGGTATCCGGTGAACCCGGTTTCGAAGATGTACTGGACCACGGAACGGGTAGATCCGCCCGGACCCCCTGCTGTCATCTGGTAAATCTGGTCAAAGACCTTCAGGGAAGCCAGGATCTGGAGCAACACAATCATCACGGTGGTGGGCGTGAGCTGCGGCAGCGTGATGGAGAAGAATTGGCGCCAGGCGCCGGCGCCGTCCAGTGACGCTGCTTCATAGTGCTGAACGGGGATGTTCTGCATTGCCGCCAGATAGAGCAGGAAGTTGAAGCCCACAGTCCACCAGAGTGTCGCGATCACGATTGACCACATGGCCACATTGGGATCGTTAAGCCACCCCACTTTTCCGATGCCGAACTTTGACAGGAAATCGTTGATCAGGCCGAGCTGCGGGTTGTACATCCAGACGAAGAACAACGACACAACCGTGGAGGCCAGCAGGAATGGGGCAAAGTAGGAGAGCCGCCACAGCCACTGGGCTGGAAGGCCGATGTTCAACAGCGCCGCCATGACCAATGCAACCAGCACCAAGGGAACTGTACTGATAACTGTGAAGTACAACGTGTTGCCCAGTGAACGCCACATGCCGGCATCGGCAAAGGCTTCGGCGTAGTTGGAAAAACCGATGAGAGCGTCGTTGGCGCCTGTCAGGGATTTGCCCGTGAGGCTCATGTAAAAGCCGTGCAGAATGGGCCAAACAAGGAAGACGAGGAAGAACACCAGGAAGGGCGCTGCAAATGCCCACCCGTTCAGGGTGTCCCTGCTTCTTCGGAGAGATAGCCCGGACTTGATGCCTGGGCTGGGTGTTGTCCGTGGTTGGCTGGTCTGCCGGGACAGTGTAGAGGAACTCATGAAGGACTCCTTTGTCGCTCGGTGCGCTGGTGCCGGTCAGACCGGATTGGGGCGGGATAGGAGGTCGTTGGTGCGGGTCACGAAGCTATCCCACCCGGTGCTTGCCTTATCGCGCCCCAGAAGCACGTTCTGGATATGCTCGGCAAAGTAGGTCTGCCAGTCAGAGCCGGAGCCGCTGAACCACGCCTCGGGATCGTAGGCGATGATGTCCGCCGCGTTGGCGTAGTGGATCTGAGGCGTGAGCTGGCCGTAGGCCGGCGACTGAACCACGGGCTGGAACGCCGGGATATGGCCTGCCTCAGCCCACAACAGTGAACCCTTCAGAACGTCACTGACGAACTTGTACGCATCCTTCCGTTTTGTTTCATCAACGGCGAGCTGCCGCGGGAGGACGAAGGAATGCGAGTCGGCGTAGGAGGCGGGTGTCCCATAAAGAGTGGGGATGGTGACGGCGTCAACCGGCAAGTTTGCTTTCTTCATAGTGGGCAGTTCCCAGCCTCCACTGAAGAGCATTCCCGAATCACCACGGACGAATTCTGCAATACCGGTGTTAATGTCGCCGCTCTTGGCCGCGATGGTGTCGTCGAAGAGCGACGCCATGAACTCCAGCGATTCGATCGCAGCGTCCCTATCCGCCTCCATCTGACGTCCGGGCGTGAGGACAATTTCCGCTCCGTGCTGCTTGTAGAGCGTGTAGAACAGCCGCCACATCTGCGAGCCCAGGTTCAGGTAGCCAAAGGACAATCCGTGGGCCTTGGTGACCTTTTGCATCTCCAGCGCCATGGCCTTAAACCCCTCCGGGGAGCTCACTTCCTGCAGCTGGCCGTTGCTTTCCAACAGCCCGGCTTTACCGGCTATGTCAGTGTTGTAGAACATGATGAACGGGTGGGAGTCCAGCGCCAGGGAAAAGACTTTTCCGCCTTGCTGGCCCTTTTCCCAGATGCGCGGCGCGAAGTTCTCCGGCGTGATGCCATTCTCCGCCAGCAGCCCCAGATCCCAAGGCTCTATGAGGCCGCCCGGGGCATATCCCGGGACTCGGCTGGCATGCATAATGGCTACCTCTGGAGGTCGGCCCCCGGCAGATGCCATGGCCAGCTTGGTGTAGTACGGCGGGCCCCATGCCAGCACGGTGGGGTGCACTTTGAAGCCGGGATTGGCTTGGTTGGCATTGGCGATCATCGTTTGCATCTTGGTACCGTCCCCGCCGGACAAGAGATGCCAGAAGCCGATCTCCCTGACGCCGGTGGCTTGGGCCGCACCTCCACAGCCTGTGAGGCTAGTGGCCAGAAGCCCGCCTCCGAGGAGGGCCGATCCCGTCAATAACTGTCTCCGGGACAACTGTTTCCCGGTTAAAGATTCAAACTGCTTCACCCGTCACTCCTTTGGAAGGGTCCGCTGAAAAGGACACAACTGCTGCTCAAATCCGGCTTCGGTGCATCCCCACTGCCGGGTAAAAGGGTGACCCGGGGGTGACGCGGCTCTCACATTACATCGTTGTAAAAATTGAGGCAAGAGAAATTGTTAGCGCGCACAGTTAAATGTCAGAGACCGCTTAGCGGGTGCTGTCCCGCTCAACAATGGTGTAGTCCACCGTGACGACACGTTGTCCGTGGGTCCTGTCCGCCATGCGCTCAGTGAGGAGGCGCAGCGCTTCGGTGGCGATGGTCCGCTTGTCGAAAGACACGGTAGTCAGCGAGGGAACGGCGTAGCGCCCGTCCGTGACGTCGTCGAATCCGGCCACAGCGATGTCCTCAGGGACACGAACGCCCCTCTTCCACAGCGCATTGAGGGCGCCAATGGCCAGCGAATCCGTGAAACAGAACAACGCCTCCGGCAGCGGGTTGGAATCCAGATAGCGGGCCAGTGATTCGGCTGCAGATCCAGGCGTCCACAGTCCGCACGAAATCAGCAGGGATTCATCGCGTGGGATCCCGAGGATGTGGAGCGCGGCCTCATAACCCCGTCTCCGTTGAATCGAGGTGGCAGACTGCCTGGTCTTGTTAATGCCCAACACCGCGATACGCCGACGCCCGGATTTGGCCAGGGCCAACGTCATATCCCGCGCCGCCGCGAAACTGTCCACGTAAACGCGGTCCGCAAGCTCCTGAGCCACTTCGCCCAACAGCACAACGGGAGGCAAGGCCACCCCAACTTTGACGGCACTTTCATCCAGCACCACCGGGTTGAGAATGAGCCCGTCGATGAGGTTGGAGCGCGCCCGGGTCATCAGCTCCTGCTCACGCTGCGGATCGGAACCTGTTTCCTCGATCTGGACGCTCCAGCCCTGCTCGTGGGCCACTTCCACAATGCTCTGGGCCATTTCAGCGGAGAACGGAGTTGCCAGGTCCGGCAGCGCCAAAGCGATGACGCCCGAACGGCCGTTGCGGAGCCCGCGCGCGGAAAGGTTGGGAACGTAGTCGAGCTCCTGCATTGCCTGCTCGACCCTGAGCCGCGTTGGAGCGCTGACCGGCACGATTCCGTTCATGACGTTCGAGACGGTTTTCGGCGACACTCGCGCACGGCGCGCCACATCCTTGACCGTTGCCCGCAACAGTCCCCCTCATGAATTTAGTGTCCGGTTCCCACGATGTTACGCGAGTTTGTCTACACCTCATGCTCCCGGGAAGGGGCGGTTTCCAACGATCGTCGCAACAGATCTGCTGTGAACACATGTGGTAAGCGGTGAGCTCAAAAGGCTACGGGCGCGGCTTGTTGTACGCCATGCTCACAAGAACGGACAGCGCAGTCGGCGAGATACACTTCCGGATGGACCGACGAGGTTCAGGCGTTATTGTCTGGGCTTCGTCGATTTGATGTTCGGACTGTTCACGGCATGGATAACTGTCGCGAATACGGTTGAGATCAATGGGCAATTCCTGGACTACCAGGCAGCGGGAAAACACGTACCTGTCGGTTGGATCGCAACCGTTGTGGCTGTGATCGTGGGATTCAGTGTGTTGTCCCTTGCGGGCCTCTTCATTGGAATCTGGAATTTACGCGGGTTAGGCACGATGAGCCCGGCACCGCTGGTTGCTGCCATCGTCTACTCATTGATATCCATCGCGATGATGGCGGTGTTCCTCAGCGAATTTGGCGGCACGTTTGGCTTGGTCCTCCTGCATGCTTTGGTGGTCTTCATGACGGTCAGGATCCTTCGTCACGAAGGCATCAAGTCCCTCAGGGACGTTCGCCAGCGAATCGTTTGAAGTGCAAGATACCCAGTGGCTAGGCAGTTGGTTTAGCGCTGCCGTCCCGTTGCGGGATCCCTTACCGGACGGTGAATTCAGCGCTGGCGGAGCTGACGTCTCTAGTGTGAGCATATGACCGAGCTAGGTCGAGAGGTATCCGTCGAGATCGAGATCTCACAGTCCTGCAGTTTTACGGTCATAAGGGCGTCTTGCTCAAAGACATGCAGGTGGGTTCAGAGAAGGAGCCGGCGCCCGCGGGCGGGATCGCCTATCGGATCAGATGGTCACTTGTCTGACTAGAACACGATCGAGTCGAAGACGGCGCGTGCCTCCCTCATCAGCTCCGGATTGATCGATTCGTCGATATGGCCCACCGCGGCGACAGCCCGCTGGCCGTTCAGGTCGACCACCCGGTAGGTTTCGTGTTCATTCCGAGTTAAGTACCAGCGTGAGCAACGTTGTGTATCTTCTGAGTGGATGCATAACTGACCGCCGTTGCAGGCCGTGATGTCCACGTTGCCCTCGACGGAGTGGTCGAACTCGAAGCCGGAGTAATTGCCTACCATGACCTTGGCGGGAGGGGTGCTTGCCGTTGACGACTGCGCCGCCATCGCGTCAACGAAGGCCTCGGCCGACGGACCGGAATCGGCAAGGGCGCCCCTCCAGGTGCATGCGTCCTTCGCCACATAGTACGCGCGCGAAAGAGTTATGTAGACGGCCCATTCAGCCGGGTGATCCGGGTCGTCCTTGCCCAGGCTGTGGCCGTCGAGAGCAAACCAGCCGTCTGGAACGGTGATCTTGAAAGGTTCCGTATAGCCGGCGACGGGGACGAGGTATGTGCCGGCGTCGATGTCGCCGCTCTCCGGCAGAGGTGGGACCGTGCCGGTGTCGCGACTCTCTGGCAGCGGCGGGACCATGCGGGCCTCCGTAGTCGGAGAACTGGCGGACGGCAGGGGGACGTTACCGGGTTCATACTCGCACCCGCCGAGACATCCAATCAGGGCGACAGTCACCAACGGCGCGAGGTGGCGCGACCGCTGAGCGGCGGTTTCGCGCGGTGTCACAGAACTCATTGATCCACCAGCCGCTACAAGGTGCTGTGAGGCCCCCAACCGGGTGGCCCCGAGGGCGGCCCGAGATTGGATGCCGTCGCCCCAAGTCTCCTCCGGCAGAGAACCCATGACAATGAAGAACATTAGAGACAGTTTTCACCGCCCAGGTCTAACTAGCCGGAGAGACTGGCGGTAGGTTACGTCTCTTAACCCTTCGGATTCGAGACGTCTCACTGGCTCAGCGAGCCGACGGTTGCAGCAGCTCATTTTTGTGACTTTCGGCGATAAGTGGCGGCGCTATTTGGCGCATTAGCTCAGCCCGCAAGGGATCGGCTAGCGTGCAGTGGCGCGTCTATCGCTTCGTCGATATCGGTCGCGTTCAGGATGTAGAACCCGGCTACGACTTGACCAGCCGCGTCGTAAGGGCCGTGAGCAGTGCCGGCCAGTCGGACGGTGCGCGCGTGGTCACTCGGCGTGAGCGCCTATTCCGGCTGCCGTGTTCGACCAGTCTCATAATGAAGGGCGCCCTCGTGTTGCAAAGCGAACAATCGGTCGGCAACTTCCTGCGTCTGGGCCTCGCTGGAAGATATAGCGAAGAACCGCGGAGAGATGAAATCAAGAAGGCATCCACGCGCAGCAAGTTCAGATCCTAGAGGCTGCCACCCAACTTTGGTAGCCCCTGGTTTACGACTCCTGTCAGGAAAGAGGTTGACGCCCATTACCCAAAAGCTGTACTGTTTAGTACAGCTTGTACCAGTCGGTACAACTTAGCTTGCGAAGGAGCCATCATGTCTCGTCCCCCTCTCCCCCCGTACACCGAAGAGACCGCTATCCAGAAGGTCCGTGCCGCCGAGGATGGCTGGAACACTCGTGATCCCGAGCGCATTTCCCTCGCGTACAGCGAGGACAGTTGGTGGCGCAATCGGTCGACGTTTGTGCAGGGTCGCGCCGCCATCGTCGAATTCCTCGCCGACAAGTGGGAGCGCGAGCTCGACTACCGGCTCATCAAGGAATTGTGGGCCTACACCGACGACGTCATTGCCGTCCGCTTCGCGTACGAGTACCATGACGCCGCAGGCCAGTGGTTCCGCGCATACGGCAACGAGAACTGGCACTTCGACAAGGATGGACTCATGACACACCGACACGCGAGCATCAACGACCTCGCCATCAACGAGTCCGAGCGCAAGTTCTTCTGGGACACCTCCGGGCCCCGCCCCGCGGATCACCCCGGCCTGAGCGAACTCGGACTGTAATGCCACGCACCCTCCTCGAACGCCCGGACGCCGTGCGCGCCCTCGCCGGTGTCTTCCGCCGGCGAGGGTTTGAGAGCAGCTCCCTGTCTGTCATCCAGCAGGAGGCCGGGATCGGTCGCGGCAGCTTGTACCACTTCTTCCCGGAGGGGAAGACAGACATGGCCAGGGCCGTGCTGGACCAGGTGGGCGACTGGTTCGAGGATGAGGTTTTCGCCCCGCTTCGTTCCGCAACAGACGCCGCTGAGGCGGTCTCGGCTATGACTAAGGCGGTCGCTGACTACTTCGTCTCCCGCGAGAATGTCTGCCTATTCGCCGCAATGACACTCGGCGAGGAGAAGGAGACGTTCGCCGGTGAGGTCAAGGCCTACTTCGTGGACTGGGTCGACGCGTTGGCCGCCCTGCTGCAGCGCGGCGGGCTCAACGCCGGGGATGCGCACGAGAACGCATTGGACGCCGTTGCCATGATCCAGGGTGGACTCATCCTTACCCGCGCCTATGGCGACGAATCTACCTTCCTGGGGGTCATGGAACGTGTCGAGCGTCGTCTGCTCGCGCAGCTCAGCTGACGTCTGGATGCGCCGCCCCATCTCACTTCTTGGAACCCGGACGTCCGGTAAAGGATCGGCTAACGGGCGCGAACTGCTTCGTTGATACCGTGGTCGGATGGGAGAACCGGAACAAACGTGGACCACGCTGGGCCGGCGCGTGTCGCACCAGGGCCGGGTTAGGTTAGTCGAACACACGGTCGTCCTCGCCGACGGATCAGAAGCACGGTACGAGGTCGACGAAAGCATTCCGTTTGCGGTGGCGACACTGGTCGTGGACGGCGACGCTGTCTTGCTCACCCGTCAGTACCGATACCCCATCGGGCGTTGGATCTACGACCTGCCTGCTGGAGCTGGACAAGCAGGCGAGCCGCCACAGTCGGCCGCGCTTCGAGAGCTCGAGGAGGAGACCGGGCTTATAGCCAAGGATCTCCAACCCCTCCACCTCTACTACATGAATCCGGGTCGCTCAGCTTGGCCCGTACACGTTTTTATCTGCACTTCGGGTACAACTGAAGGTCACGCCGACCAGTCTGACCCAGCCGAGCAAGTTCGCCTGGTCCGTATGCCCGTGCGAGAGCTGGATGCACGCATTGCCAGTCAAGAGATCGTCGATCCGACGCTCATCGTCGCGCGTTCAGCTGCAGCAGCTCAAGGAATGCTGCCACCCGTCCAAGCAATCGCGGCCGGTGAAGGATCCCCTTGTGGGATCCAATGAGTACACGAGCCTGACACCCCTCGGTTCCAGCCTCCATATGCCGAAAAACCTGACAGCAAAGACTCCCTGAATTTCCTCTTGCATCCGAGCCGAGCCCTTGCAATCCCATCAAGGGTCCTCTATCACCCCACAACATTGGTGCGGCTGGGATTCCGCTCGCGCCCTGATAAGTAGCGTCCACAAATAGATCCCGATTCGGACACCGGCACCTATAGATTTTCGGGTCGAAGTCGGAGCTGGGCGTCCGACCGTCCTGGTACCGATCACGGTTCCTCCGTCGCCAACGGCCCTGATCAGATCTGGCTCATCGTCTAGGAAAGCGGCATCCATGGCCGAACCAAACGTTTCTCCTCGGGCGTTCTTTGCAAATGAATGTGCCACTTGTCCCTCGTGGATTCCCCGTGCTGTGAGTTGCAGTCGCGCTCGCAAACGAAACGAATCACAGAAATTAAACGAGGTCAACGGCCTCAGAAACAATGGCTCTCCCAGCGTCCACGCCTTCTCAAGCTCTTGACTGTGGCGCATCACACCTTTACAGTTCTGATATATGAGTCATATGTCACAGTTTGCCGACCTCGACTATAGGTCGTGATCTCGATGGGTCGGCACAAGGGCGCTGGTAACGAAGGCCTTGCCAT
The DNA here is from genome assembly GCF_042788025.1 of Paenarthrobacter sp. YIM B13468. Lineage (NCBI taxonomy): Bacteria > Bacillati > Actinomycetota > Actinomycetes > Micrococcales > Micrococcaceae > Paenarthrobacter > Paenarthrobacter sp. YIM B13468. The sequence continues at coordinate 27,472 of NZ_JBHZPI010000022.1, forward strand.
ATGAATCTCGAAAGCAGTGATACATGACGACGCCGAAATCATCTCGCGTCCCGCGGCCATGTCGGCTGGCATCGAGCCAGTCGGCATCGTCCACCGGGCGCTAAGGGCTGCGGCTGTCCGAGCATCTAAGCAACGGCGCTCTGGTGCCGTCAGCGGTTTGCGCTGAAGCCAGAAGGGAACAAATCTCAATGATCCATCCGACCAAGACGACGGCCTCCGTCGACACCCCCATACCAAAAGAGACCAGCTCCAAGTTCAAACGCCGCTTCATGGTGCGGCTTGTCGCAGTCTTCATCGGCGGGATGTTCCTCGACGGTTACATTCTCGGAATCATCGGCCCTGTCACCGGACTCATGCGGTCAGATCTCCAGCTCGACGCGCTATCGCTGGGCATGATCGCTGCAGGCCCACTGGTTGGTATCTTCGTAGGCTCCCCGCTTGCCGGCTGGGCTACTGACAAGTTCGGACGCAAGCCCATGTTCCTCGTTGACATGGGCCTGTTCCTGGTCGCCTCAGCGGCCCAGTTCTTCGTAACTTCCGGAGACGGGGCCGTGATACAGCTGGCCGCCATCCGGTTCCTGATGGGCGTCGCGATCGGAGGAGAGTACTCAATCGGTGGGCCATTGCTATCAGAGTTCTCCCCTCCAAAGCTCCGCGGGCGTTTGCTCGGGCTGACTCTGATCGCTTGGTACGTCGGTTTCATGATGGCATTCATCATCGGCACGCTCCTGCACGACGCCGGCACCCCCTGGCGCCTAGTACTCGGCACGAGCACGGTACTCGCACTCGTCCTGTTCCTCGCCCGCATGGGCCTCCCCGAGTCGCCGAGCTGGCTCATTACGAAGGGCCGGCATCAGGAAGCACTCGCGATCGCACGCAGATACGTCGAATCGCCCCAGATGCACGACAGCATCACCGGAGAGATGGATCTGAGGATGATCCAGGAGGCCGAAGCCGCGAAGAGTGGGACCAAAATCAAGAACGCCTCCTTCGGCATGCTGTTCTCCAGGCAGTACTGGCGCGCCACCGTCTTCACTGCAGGTTTTTGGTTCTGCGCGGTCACTCCCTACTTCGCGATCGCGACCTTCGCCGACGAGGTGCTCAACCAATTCGGCTTCGGAGGCGGCTGGGCCGGTGGAGTCGGCCTGTCCGCACTTGCGGTCGCGGGCGTGGTCACCAGCGTACTTCTGATTGATAAGCTCGGCCGCCGAATCCTCACTGTGCCCGGGCAGTGGCTCTGCGCGGGCATCCTGCTGGTCATCGGAGTCTGGGGGAACGCACCAGCGCTCCTCGTGCTCGTCCTGTTTCTCGCCTTCTCCTACTTCAATGCCGGCTACACCACGATGACCCAGGTCTATCCGGCCGAGGTATTCCCCGGCCACCTGCGTGGCGTCGGCATGGGCTTCGCCGCGTCCTTCAGCCGCATCGGAGCCGCACTCGGCACCTTCGCCCTGCCCTGGGCGATCGCCAACATCGGCATGGGCGCAACCATGGTCGTAGCCGCCGCCGTCGCATTACTCGGCGCAGTCCTCTCGCAATGGCTCGCGCCGGAGACGAAGGGGCGCACCCTCGCCGAGATCTCAGCAGACTTCTCCCACTGACACCGGGACTGCACGTGACTTCGAGTCAGAGCTAAGAGTCATCATTCTTGCCCTGATTGGGGTAGGCGTGTCTACAGCACAGCTGTAGACACGCCTACGTTCATTTAGACAAACAAACCGGCGGTACTTGGTGACACATCACTGTAAAGTGTCTATATGCCCAGGATCACGGCCGCCACGAATGCTGCCCAACGCGCCGAGACCCAACGCCGTATTCTGACCGCCTTCGGTGAACTCCTCTTTACCCACGGCCTGCCTGGCCTCACCATGACGGACGTCGCGCGCCATGCAGGCGTTGGCCGCACCGCCGTTTACAACTACTACGCAGACATGGAGCAGTTGCTCATTGCGTACGCGCTGGACGAAACCGAGCGTTTCATCGTGGACCTTCGTGATTCGCTGGCAGCTCTTGAAAATCCAGTGGACAGGCTGGCCCTCTATGTCCGCGCCCAGGTGGAGGACCTCAGCCGCCGCCATCTTCCGCCAGGGCCAGCGATGGCCGCCGTTCTTTCCCCGGCCTCGTTCGCGAAGCTCGCGGATCACGTGGGCGACCTCAACCTCCTCCTCCAAGACATCCTGACTGACGGCGTCCAGCAGGGCTACCTCCCGGACACGGACGTCGCCCAGTTGGCGCGGCTCATTCACGGCACATTGTCTGCCAGTGCCGCACGACGCAATAGAACGCCCGACGGCGAGACTCCGGCGCCTGCCCCAGCCTCCGACGTCGAGCTCCAGACGGCGCAAACGGTGCGATTCATCCAGCTAGGTGCGGGAGCGCAGTTCGACGATGCGGGCAAGCCCGTCCGCGTGGATGCTGCAGTCCCGGACACCTTGGCCGGCTAACGCCACAGCAAACAGGGCGGCGACCCATATCCGGGCATCGCCCACCACTTTGAGTGGCGAAAATCGAGCTGCGCGTCCTACTGAGCCGGGCGGGTGGGGATGATCGGCCACCGGGAGCTATCCGCGATCCTCAGGTCCTCGCGCGGACAGCTGAGCTTGCCTGGAGTTTGATCCACGAGTTGCGGTTCCACCAAGCCTTGATATCCCCGGGTGAGGACGAGGTCCACTGATTCGTCCTCGCGGTTGTCCTGGAAGTAATCCGTTCCGGCCACATTCCGCTGAACGTTGAATGCAGCCGCCTGGCCCTTTACTCCCGAGACCACCACGCCGATCCCCGAGTACGCGGTGTCGCTGTTGTCCACGGATAGGACCTTGTACCCCCGTGCTTTGAACTCGTCGGCAACAGTAGTAGCCAGCCCAGCCCGCGAGGTGGCATTGAAGACCTTGATGTTCACGGTTTCGTTCGGTACGTAGTCGAACGTCGTGGCAGGGCAGAGGCTGGTGGGCGCTTTGCTGGCGATCGCCGTGGGAATCTTGATGACACCGTTCATGATGGCCCAGGCACCAACTGCTCCGGCAGCTATGACACCAACCAGCAGGACAAGGACAATGGCGTGGAAGACGCTGCGCCGGAAGCGGCTGCGTTGGGCACGGGCGTCCTCGGCGAACGTCGCACGAAGCTCAGGTCCGGTCACCACATGGTGCCCGTGCAACTGCGTCACATCTTTGGGACGCTTGGGCTGCCTAGCCATCGATCACCAGCACGCGTGCGTGGATGGCCGTCCTCTGGTGGAGTGCGGTGCGGACTGCCCGGTGGAGCCCATCTTCGAGGTACAGCACGCCTTGGTACTGGACCACGTGCGGGAACAAATCCCCAAAAAATGTTGAATCTTCTGCGAGCAATGCCTCCAGATCCAGGGTGCGCTTAGTGGTGACAAGTTCATCGAGGCGAACGGGCCGCGGTGGAAGGGCAGCCCAGTCACGCGGCGCGGAATATCCATGGTCAGGGTACGGGCGTCCCTCGCCCACAGCTTTGAAGATCACCCTGCAAGCCTATGGAAGTTGCTGCGCTAACGGAACTTGTGACCCCCGGCACATGCAGGTTGTGGCCAAACGGTGACTATCGGACGTCAGGCGTCATAGCTGTGATGCACACCTCGGGGACTGACAGAATAGGGGCATGACTCAATCGCTCCAAGGTACCGACCGGACCGCTGCCCATACGGCCCCAGCCCTCGCGCTGCTGCTGGACGTCGACGGCCCCATCGCCAGCCCTGTGACGCGCGACGTCAAGCCGGATATCATCGCGGACCTCGTGGCGCTGGCTTCGGCCGGCATCCCCGTCATCTTCAACACGGGCCGCTCGGACGCCTTCATCAGCGAACAGGTCATGGGGCCGATGATCGAGGCCGGAATGCCGGCCGGGACCATCATCCACGCCATCTGCGAAAAGGGTGCCGTCTGGTTCAGCTACACAGCTTCCGGCCCCGGACCCATCCACGTGGACCACGAGCTCGCCGTGCCCAAGGCATACGGGGATGACATCCGCAGGCTCGTTGCCGAGGAATACTCCGCGCACATGTTCTTCGACGAGACCAAGCGCGCCATGGTCTCCGTTGAGCAGCACGTTGAGGTGGCCAGCGAAGATTACCTGGCCGAGCAAAAACTCTTCGACGCCGATGCCCTGAACATCATGGACCGTCACGGCCTGAACGCAGCCATCCTGGACCACCACGCCCCTGAGTCCGATGACACCGTGGACTACCGCCTGGACCCCACCATCATTTCCACGGACATCGAATCCGTCCGCTTGGGTAAGGACCTTGGCGCCAGCCGGGCAGTGGAAATGTTGGCCGCCCAAGGGATCACCCCGCTCTCCTGGCGCACCGTGGGTGATTCCCGTACGGACTACGCCATGGCAGACTGGCTTCACCACAACGACCACGATGTGAAGCACGTGGACGTCCGGCCCGCAGACGGCGTTCCGGTGAAGCCTTACACCATTCTTACCGCCGCTGACCTCGAGCTGGCGGACGACGTCATTCACGACGACGCCGGCGGAGCCTTCCTGCGCAGCTGGCGCGAGGCCCTGGACATCTAGACTCCCGCATTCCCCAGAAACGACTCACAACAGTACGGAGAAAAGCCATCACGCAAGCACAGGTCGATCCGATTTACCACGGCAGCCCCACCGTAGAGGAAGATGCGATCGCCGAGGCGGTCTCACCTGCCGTCGTTGCCCACCTGAAGCACAGGTCCGACGTCGTCCGTCACCGCGGGCGGTACGCCCTCCTTAACGGGGACCTCACGCCCCAGCAGGCAATGGTTGCCGACCTCCTGGCCATCCGCGCCGCTTTGGACGCCGCCGGCGTGGACTTCATCCTGGTTCGCGGCAACGACGAAAGGCCGGTCATCGCGGTCGACTGGGAGTCGCGCAAGGACGTTCGCGAAGCACTGGTTGCCGCCTTCCGCAATGAGCCGTTCTACTCCATGACTGTTGATGCCAAGAAGAAAACCTCGGTCCTGGTGGCTGACGGCGAACTCTCGGCCAACCGGAAGGCACGGATCTTCCGTCTGTACCGGCCCAGGGTGGAACTCGGCGGCGGGCTTTGGTACGGCCCTGCCCTCGGTGTCCAGTTGGAACTGTGGAGGTTCGAAGGCGACCACCTTGAACTCCCCGTGGAGAATTCCCTGACCCGGCGCACCATGCTGCGCCAGGACGCCGTTCGCGGTACCGTGCAACGGCACGGCCTCACCTGGCCGACCATCGAGAACATGTTTGCGGACCACGCCAGCGACATCGACTTCGACATCGACATCGTCTTCTCGTGGGTGGATGGCAGCGACCCCGAATACATCGCCAGGAGGCGCGCCCAGCAGGCCGGGGCTGTCCTCGGCGAGGGCGACGACCATGAGGCCCGTTTCCGGCAGATCAACGAGCTGAAGTATGCGCTGCGCTCGGTCCACATGTTCGCACCATGGGTCCGCCGGATCTTCATCGCCACCGATTCGCCTACCCCGGCATGGCTGGCCGACCATCCCTCGGTCACGATCGTGCGCAGCGAGGAGTTCTTCGCGGATCCGTCGGTATTGCCCACCCACAACTCGCAAGCAGTGGAGTGCCAGCTGCACCATATCGAGGGATTGTCCGAACACTTCCTCTACTCCAACGACGACATGTTCTTCGGCCGTCCCGTGGGCCCAGACATGTTCTTCACCCCCGGCGGAATCACCAAGTTCATCGAGGCTGACACCCGCATTGGGCTCGGAGAGAACGACGCCGAACGCAGTGGCTTCGAGAACGCTGCCCGCGTTAACCGCAAGCTGCTGTGGGAACGCTTCGGACGCATCACCACCAGGCACCTGGAACACACGGCCGCTCCCCTGCGCCGGAGCGTGGTGGCCCAGATGGAGCACGAATTCCCTGCTGAGTTCTCCAAGACCGCGGCCAGCCGCTTCCGTGCAGCGGACAACATCTCAGTAACCAACTCGTTCTACCACTACTACGCGCTGCTCACCGGCAAAGCAGTGACCCAGACTAATGCCAAGGTCCGTTACGTGGATACCACGCTGTGGTCTGGACTCCACTACCTTCCGAAGTTGCTGGCTAAGCGGCACATGGATCTCTTCTGCCTCAACGATGGCAGCTTCCCTGAGGTTGAAGCGGACGAACGCGCGGAACTGGTGACCGACTTCCTGGAGAAATACTTCCCCGTCAAAGCCCCCTGGGAGAAATAGAAACGCTGGGTCAGTCCCGGTGGCGCGAATGGGAGACGAGTTCCTGCGACGTCGGGGCTGGTACCCGCCGCGAACGGCTCGGAATCCGGATGCCGGCTTCGGTGAGGCGGCGCTGCACTTCGGCAGCGTCCACCGGCTCGCCAACAGTGACGCCACCGGACATGGGAACAACCGAATGCACGATCGTGTGCTCGTAGACGTGCACCATGTTGTAGGACTGGGCACCGTCCCGGCCACGTTGTCCCCCGGCGCGCACGCCGAGGTCCTGCGTGTAACAGGTCGCCGAGGCGACTGACACCGGGATGCCCGCGAAGCCCGCCGTCGTGGAGTAATGCAGGTGACCGGCCAGGATGGTACGGACATCGGAATTGCGGACGACGGCGGCCAAGGCGGCTTGGCCGCGCAACTCCACCAACACTGCGAGGTCCTGGACGCACGGGACCGGCGGGTGGTGCAGGGCAAGGATGGTGCCGTCCGGGGCGGGAGTGGCCAACTCTGCAGCCAGCCACTGAAGCTGCGATTCGGACAACTCGCCATAGTGGCGTCCGGGGACCGTGGTGTCCAGGGTGATAATCCTGAGCCCATTGACGAAATAGCTACGGTCCACAGGATCCTCGGGCCTGCTCACGGCTGAGGCATCCAAGAACGCAGAGCGGAAGTTCTTGCGGTCGTCGTGGTTGCCCATGGCCCAAATGGCCTTGGCGCCCAGCGAATCGCACACCGGCTCAATCATGTCCCGGAGGCGCTTGTAGGCTTGGAATTCGCCCTTGTCCGCAAGGTCTCCAGTGAAAATGATGGCCTCTGGCTTGATCTTGGAGGCAATGATCTGATCGCAGATCTCCTGCAGCCTGGCAGCGCTGTCAACAGACCCGTGGAGCGTGCCTGGACCGGCCACCAGGTGAAGATCGCTCAAGTGTAAAAGCACATGACCTGGTTTGGGGTACTCGGCCTCGATGAGCTCCATAGCTGCCTTAGCGTTTGGTGGGAGACGGTGTCCCCCGTGTCATTCCAGTACTGCCAATCCAACCAGACAGCAAGCCAACAACAGGCTAACTGCTGGCGGAATGTTGGAAAATTACTTTCTCCTTTCGAGATCGACCACTCTTATGACAACGCCTTTTCAACGGCGTCAACCAATTCCTGCGCGTCAGGTTCTACCGCGGAGGGGAACCTTGCAACCAGCTCGCCGTCACGGTTTATGACGAACTTCTCAAAGTTCCACTTGACCTTGACCGGCTGCCCGGATTCATCCCGGGTCAGCTCGGCAAACAACGGATGCTGCTCTTTGCCCAGCACGTTGGCCTTGCTGGTGAGTGGGAATGAGACGCCAAAGTTGCGTTCGCAGAACTCCGCGATTTCCTCGTCAGCGCCGGGCTCCTGGCCACCAAACTGATTGCAGGGGACGCCAAGGACTTCAAGGCCCTCCTCGCGGTACTTCCCGTAGAGCTCCTCAAGGCCCGCATACTGGCGGGTGTAGCCGCATTTGGAGGCGACGTTCACCACCAGGACCGCCTTCCCTTCAAAGCGTCCAAAGTCTGCTTCAGAGCCATCATTGAAGGTGAGGGGAATGCTGTAGAGGGTTCTCATGTGATCGCTTCCTGACGACGTCGTCTGGCGGGATTGCCGCCATCGAGCTTACGGGGAGCTGCCCAAGCCATGAAACGTAGGGGTACCTACTCGCTGGCTTATGACGCGGGAAGGATGAGCGCAGACAACGGCACGATCACGCCGTCCGGCCGCTGGACCATGTCCGGGCCAACGAGGACATATCCAGGCGGAAGGACCACTGCCGGAGTAGTTGATGGAAGCACAGCGACGGGGCTTGGCGCCGGAACAGGAGCCGCCGGCACCGGAGCCACTGGCTCCACTGTCTGAGTGACCGCAACCGGGGCGGGAGCAACCAGCACGGGCTCTGGTGCAACCACCACGGGCGCTGGTGCAACCACCACGGGCGCTGGTGCAACCACCACGGGGGCCGGTGCAACAGCCACGGGTGCGGGTGCAGGGGCTACCGGAGCAGGAGCCGGATCAGTGGGCGCCGCTGGAGCGACGGGCGCCACGGGCTCGACGACGGCGGGCGCGGTGGCGGTGTTGGGGACCGCCGGCGTCGTGCTGGGCGCAGTAGTCGTCGTGCCCGGTGTGGCTGTGCCAGGTGTCGTTGTGGTGGACGTCGGTGTGGGCGTCGGTGTGGAAGTCGCCGTCGGGCTTGGCGTCGCCGTGGCCGTAGGCGTTGGCGTCGCTGTAACCGTAGGCGTTGGCGTTGCCGTGGGTGGAGGTGTAACAGTCTGCGTAGGAGTCGAGGTAGCCGGTGGCGTTTGCGTGGCAGGCGGCGTCTGGGTAGCCGGTGCCGTAGTGCCCGAAGTGGCAGGCGGCGTAGTGCCCGAAGTGCTCGGCTGTGTGGCCACCGGCGGAGCAACGGTCTCTTCGTCGTCGCCACCGATGACGGCCCGGTTGGTGCTGTCTGACACCGGCACGGCCCACTGCGGCGACGCAGTGACGCCTGTTCCAACTCCAGGCTGGTAGTTCACCATGGTGATCTTCTGCAGCGGATCGAGCTGCCTGAGGGGCAGATAGGTCCAGCCGTTGGGGTTGGTGTGCAGGCCGTTGACGATCGTCTCAAAGTGCAGGTGGCACCCAGTGGACCATCCGGTGGTTCCTACCTCGGCGATGACTTCTCCGACGCGCACGGACTGGCCCTGCGTCACACCAATTCCTTGAAGGTGGTTGTAGGTGGTGACCAGGCCGTTGCCATGTTCAATTTCAACACGGTTGCCTCCACCCCAAGGGTGCCAACCGACGGCCCTGACAACACCGGCGTCGGCGGCGTAGACGCGCGTGCCGCATGCGGCGGCGTAATCCTGGCCCCAGTGGAATTCGCCGGGAAGTCCGGTCAACGGACTGTAGCGGTATCCGTATGGAGAGCTCGGATTGAGGACTTCAAGCGGCGCGTAGAGGCTGCCGGCCGGTGGACGCGACAAGCCGGACGAAGCGACCGTCAGGCCGGACGATCCGTCCTTGGCCACAGTCCGGACAAGTGCGCGGTCGAAGTAGACCATGGGCGTGCCGGCTTCTTGGGCCGGCGGCTCGGGCATGGTGTCTATCACTGTGGTTTCGGCTTCCGGCGGCACAAGGCTGCCAAGCGAGAAAGGTCCAACGACGCCTTGCGCCACAGAACCATCCACGGAGCCGGTAGAAACGGAATTTAGGGGTTGGAAACCAAAAGCGAAAAAGGCTACGGCTGCCAGGATTCCGGCGATGAGCATTCGACGAAAACCGTCGCTGCGCACCAAGTCTACATATCGGTCAGATTCACTATGCTTGCCCACAAGAACACTCCCCAAAGCCAGCGGCACCAAACCCCAGCCTGGCGTGCAAGCACCATTGTTGCGGGAATCAAAATGAAAATAAAGGCTTTCGGGCCCCAGCGAAGCGCAGGGTTTCCTCAGTTTTTGCTCAAGGGATCTTGAGGTTCGGGCAGGACGCCCTACCCGAGGTTTTCCTTGAGCAGCGCACGGTGTTCCACGGCAGCAGATTCATGCAGCGCGCGGCCTGCGTCTGTGAGCTCCAGAAACAGGGAGCGACGATCATCGGCGCACGTCTGGCGGGAGACCAGACCTGCTTTTTCGAGTCTGTCCACCACCTTGGACACAGCGCTTTGGGTCATGGGCGTGCGCTCCCCCAAAGACTTCATGCGGCAAGCGGCGTCCGTGCTTTCGGCGACGAGGTCCAGGATTTCGAACTCGTTCAGGCCGATGTCGAACTTGGCTTCCAGGGCGCGGTCGATGGCTCCTGCGGTACGGAAGTAGGAGTCCTGAATGCTGCGCCACTGCTCAACGAGCTGGCGATCACGCGTCGTTGCCATGCCCTGATTCTAGTCCATTCCGCCTTTAGAATCCACGTCATAATATTCCGTGTCATATTCCTTGTCATTCAATGACGTGTCATATAGCTTGGATGCATGACATCACCCACCACCCTTCAAAGATCCGCCGAACCCGTGGTTTCAGCCGTCCGTTGGACGCGCGCCCAGTGGCTCCTGCTGATGGTTGTGTGCACCGTCCTCGCCCTGGATGGGCTGGATGTTTCCATGGTTGGCGTGGCCCTGCCTTCGATCGGACAGGAACTCAACCTCGGAACCGATTCCCTCCAGTGGATCGTGTCCGCCTACGTCCTTGGGTACGGAAGCCTCCTGCTCCTGGGCGGCCGGCTCGCGGACCTGTTGGGCCGCCGTCGCATATTCCTCATCGCCTTGGCGGTGTTCGCCGCAGCCTCGCTCCTGGGTGGCCTGGTGGACGACCCCGCAATCCTGATCGCCACCCGGTTCGTCAAGGGCCTCGCCGCAGCGTTCACCGCGCCAACAGGTTTCTCCATCATCACTACCAACTTTGCCGAGGGCCGCGAGCGCAACAAGGCTTTGTCCATCTTCACCACATTCGGCGCCAGCGGCTTCTCATTGGGCCTTGTGGTCGGTGGACTGATGACCAGCCTGAGCTGGCGGTGGACGTTCCTGGTGTCCGTGCCGATCGCCGTCGCCGTGGTCCTGCTGGGCATGAAGTTCATTCCGAAAGACAAGCCGTCCGCTGAAAACAGCGGGCACGACATCTGGGGTGCCGTAACGCTCGCACTGGGCATGCTCGGCCTCGTCTACACCTTGGTTTCAGCGCCCGAGCAGGGCTGGGGATCTGTGGCAACTATCGCCGGATTCGCAGTATCTGCGGCCATTCTTGCGGCCTTCGCGGTGATCGAGAACAAGGTGAAGCACCCCCTGATCCGCTTCGGCATCCTCAAAGAAGGCTGGGTAGCCAGGGCCAACCTCAGCGCAGTAGGACTCTTCGGTTCTTACCTGAGCTTCCAGTTCATCGTCACCATGTTCCTGCAGTCTGTACTGGGTTGGACGCCCTTGGGCATGGCCCTGGCGCTGCTGCCCGCCGGACTGCTGGTGGCTACGAGTGCACCTTTTGCTGACCGGTTGATCGAGAAATTCGGTGCCACCCAGCTCATCCTCACAGGCCTCACGGCGCTTGGATTGGGCTACGTCCTGTTCCTCCGGGTGGGCACAACGCCCAACTACGCCCTGGACATCCTGCCCTCGGTCATCCTACTGGGCATCGGGTTCGCCCTGGCCTTCCCGTCCATCAACGTCCAGGCCACCACCGGCATCAAGGACTCTGAGCAAGGCCTGGCTGCCGGTTTGATCCAGACCAGCACCCAGGTGGGAGCAGCATTGGTCCTGGCTGTCACCACAGCATTGGTGAGCGGCCACGGACGGGCGACTGGAACCGTCAGCGCCCAGGCCATGCTGGAACAGTACCGCCCGGGCCTCATCCTCAGTGCCGTCGTCGCCATCGCGGCCCTCCTGGTGGCGGCAGCACCTTCAAGGCGCCGCATCCGCTCCTAGATTGTGCGCGGCTCCTGTCCTTTCGACAGCTTCATGAGGGCAGGAGCCGTGCACAAATTTCTCTGTACAGGTTCCGCGAAGAGCGGTCTCATGGGATGCATGAGGAATTACCTCACCGAGTACAGGTACGACCTGCAACGCACGTTCACGGGAACATCCGGAACGCCACCTGAGTGGGTGCCGCGCCTTGCAGAAGGGAACGACGCCGGATATCACCTTCCGGGCTCGGCCGTCTGGGCTGTGCATGGCTCCATGGCCACCATCGTGGCAGGAATCAGGGTCCTGCTGATGCAGTCCCTGCACCCCGGCGCGCTTGCGGGTGTTTACGAGCACTCCGGCTTCAAGGAGGACCCGCTCGGGCGGCTTGCCAGTACCGTGCGCTGGATCTTCACCGTCACGTATGGCTCCAAAGAGGCCGCTGAGGCAGCAACCTACCGTGTGCGGAAGATCCACGAGCATGTCCGGGGAAGCTATGTGGACGGAACCGGCGCATCCCACCACTACTCCGCCAATGATCCCGAACTCCTCCGCTGGGTCCACGTCACCTACGCGGATTCCTTCCTAAGGGCCAATCGCATCTGGGGCCGCCCGATACCCGGCGGTCCGGACGCCTACGTCCGTGAGTGGGCCCAGGCTGGCCGGCTCATGGGCGTGGAAGATCCACCGCTCACCGAAGCCCAGGTGCGCCAGGAGCTGGAAGCCTGGTATGCCTCCGGGATTTTGCGCTCGGATGAGCGGCTGGCAGAGACCATTGCCTTCATCCGCCGCCCACCCCTGAGCCCGTTGCTTCAGCCGGGCTACCGGATCCTGTTCGCTGCCGCCGTCGCAAGCCTGGAACCTAAGTACCGGGACATGCTGGGTCTGCGGCCTGCCCGACTGGGCCCGATCCCCCTGCCTGCTGTCACCACCGCCCGCGCTGTTCTGGGCATGGTACGGCTGGCCCTGGGTTCACATGGGCCCAGCGAACTCGCAGCGCGACGGCGGCTGCAACGCCTGGGATACGCGGTTTGAGACCCCCTCAAAAGAAGCCCGCACACAGGTGCGGGCTTCTCTTTTTGAAGACAGCCAGGCAGGACGTCGTTATGGACGTCCTGCCTGGCTGTTTGTGCAAACTCCGGCGTGTCTTGGGGGGACTAGATCAGGTGGTCCGAAAGGTGGTTCGGGGTACCGAAGCGATGTGCCGTAATGGACACGGCCTGCTCGCGCAGGAACGGGAGCATCTCGATGCGGCCGGCCTGCGTCACTTCACCGTGGTAGACAGCAACGTCCGGGCGGCCACCCATGGCTGCGCTCAGCGCGGCGAAGTCGCCACCGATCAAGCGGAGCCGACCGGCGTCGAACTTTGCTGCACGAGCCAGCCAAGCGGCGTCGTCCTCGATCCGGACGCTGACGCCCAGGTTCGCGAACACATTCACCACAGCATCGGGAAGCACGACGGCGGCGCTCACCTTGACGGCCGATCCCGCCACTGCACCGGCTGCTACTACGCGCAACAACTCAGCGAGCCGCTCGCCTTCGGACAGGCGGACCGTGACCGGGATCGGGCGGTAGCGGAACACGTTGCGCTCTGCCGTGAGCTCCGAGACGTCCTTGCGGGTGCCGAATTCTGATTCCCAAGCAGCGGCGTCGCTGAAGAGTGCCTGCTGGAGGGTCTGAATTTCTTCAGCGGATACGTCTACAGACTTTGCGGCAGAGAGAATCTGCGCGGCAGCACCCTGAAGCACCGTGCCACGCTTGGCCTTGGCTTCGGCGGGGAGCCAGCTGCCCAGACCGATGAGGTAGTTCGGTCCGCCGGCCTTGGTTCCGGCGCCGACGGCCGACTTCTTCCAGCCGCCGAACGGCTGGCGCTGGACGATCGCACCAGTGATTCCGCGGTTGACGTACAGGTTCCCGGCCTGGATGGTGTCCAGCCAGACGCCCATTTCAGCGGAGTCCAGGGAGTGCAGGCCAGCCGTGAGGCCGTACTCGATCTCGTTCTGGATGGCGATGGCCTCCTCGAGGGTCTCTGCGGTCATCACGCCAAGGACCGGGCCGAAGAATTCGGTGAGGTGGAAGTACGAGCCACGCTTGACGCCCGAACGGATGCCCGGGGACCACAGGCGGCCTGTCTCGTCCAGGCGCTCAGGCTTGATGGCCCAGGTTTCGCCTTCGCCAAGGGTGGTAAGGGCGTTCAGGAGCTTGCCGTTGGCCGGCTCAATGATCGGCCCCATCTGCGAGGTGGCGTTTTCCGGGTAGCCGACGGTCAGCGATCGGGCGGCATCGATCAGCTGGTTGTGGAAACGTGCACTCTTCGCCACCGAGCCCACCAGGATCACCAGCGATGCGGCCGAGCACTTCTGGCCGGCGTGGCCGAATGCGGAGTACACGACGTCCTTAGCGGCAAGGTCCAGGTCAGCGCTCGGGGTCACGATGATGGCGTTCTTGCCGGACGTTTCCGCGAGCAGTGGCAGGTCCTGGCGGAACGAGCGGAACAGCTCAGCGGTTTCGTAGCCGCCGGTGAGGATGACGCGGTCGACGCACGGGTGCGAGACCAACTGGGTGCCGAGTTCACGCTCTTCGAGCTGCACGAGCCCTAGGACTTCGCGCGGCACGCCGGCTTCCCAGAGTGCGTCCACCATGACGGAACCGGAGCGTCGTGCCTGCTTTGCAGGCTTAATGACGACGGCGGAACCTGAGGCGAGCGCTGCGAGAGTCGAGCCTGCGGGGATCGCCACCGGGAAGTTCCACGGTGGGGTCACCACGGTGAGGTTCGCTGGGACGAAGGTGGCGCCGTCGACCGTTTCCAGGTCCTTGGCACGCTCGGCGTAGTAGTGGGCGAAGTCGATTGCTTCGCTGACCTCGGGGTCGCCTTGGTCGATGGTCTTGCCGGTCTCGGAAGCCATAACCTCCAAGAGTTCAGCGCGGCGGGCTTCGAGGACCTCGCCGGCGCGGTGCAGGATGGCTGCCCGCTCGGCAGCGGGGCGGGCACCCCAGGCCTTACCGGCATCCACAGCGGTGGCGATGATGCGGTCCAGTTCGGCGGCGTCGGAGACCTTGGTGGATTCCACGATCTTGTTGCCGGCCGTGGAACCGGGGATGCGCTTGAGGATGTCACGGCCCCAGGCGCGGTTTGCCGGGAGTGCCGGGTCCGTGTCCGCCGTGTTGCGGAAGCCCTCCAGCGGGGCCGGCTCGGCTGGCAGGCGGCGGTCCTGCTTGCGGTTGGGACCCGGGACCTCGTCCGTCATGCGGGCCAGCGAGTTCAGGAAACGCTCCTGCTCGCGCTTGAAGAGAGCTTCATTTTCGCTCAGTTCGAAGACCGCGGACATGAAGTTTTCCTGGCTGGCGCCCTCTTCCAAGCGGCGGATCAGGTACGCGATGGCGACGTCGAACTCGCCCGGGTGGACCACCGGTGTGTAGAGCAGAAGGCTGCCGACGTCCTTGCGGACAGCCGTGGCCTGGCCGGTTGCCATACCCAGAAGCATTTCAAACTCAATACCCTCCGTAACCCCGCGCTGCTTGGCGAGCAACCATGCGAAGGCGACATCAAACAGGTTGTGGCCGGCTACACCGATGCGGACGGCGTCGATGTGCTCCGGGGTAAGGGCGTAATTGATGACGTTCTTGTAGCTGGTGTCCGAGTCCTGCTTGCTGCCCCAGGTCGCCAGCGGCCAGTCGTGCAGGGAAGCTTCTACCTGTTCCATTGGCAGGTTGGCACCCTTGACGACGCGGACCTTGATGGGCGCGCCACCCTGTGCGCGGCGTGCAGCGGCCCATTCCTGCAGTTCCTGCATGGCACCGAGCGCGTCCGGGAGGTATGCCTGGAGCACGATACCGGCCTCGAGGTTCTTGAACTCCGGCATGTCCAGGATCCGCTTGAACACGGCAATGGTCATGCTGAGGTCCTTGTACTCCTCCATGTCCAGGTTGATGAACTTGGGCTTGGGGAAAGACGCGGCCAGGCGGTACAGCGGAGTGAGCTTCTCCACCACGTGATCCACGGCCTCGTCGAAAGCCCATGGCGAGTGCGGTGCCACGGTGGAGGATTCCTTGATGGAAACGTAGTCAACGTCTTCGCGGGCCAGGAGCTTGAGCGTGCCATCCAGGCGGCGCTGTGCCTCGTGCTCACCGAGGACAGCCTCACCCAGGAGGTTCACGTTCAGGTGAACGCCGTCCTGCTTGATTTTGGCGATGGCCGGGCCGAGCTTGGCATCGGTGGCGTCCACAATGAGGTGGCCCACCATTTCGCGGAGTACCCGGCGGGCGATCGGGATAACTACCTGCGGGACGATCGGAGCCATGACGCCGCCCACGCGGACAGCGCTGCGCATGTACCACGGGAGGAACTTGGGCACCTTCGGGGCCAGCTCGGCGAGCTTGCGGCCGGCGACCGACAGATCCTCAGGGCGGATGACGCCGTCGACGAATCCGACCGTGAAGTCAAGGCCATTAGGGTCCTTCAAGACACCTGCGAGCCGCTGGGCGGACACGTCCACGGGAATCTTGCTGGCTTCGGTAAGCCAGTGGCGGACCAACGCGATGGCTTCCTGTGCCAGTGCATCGAACTGCCCGGAATCCTGGGTGCGCGGGGCGGCGGCAACCGGGAGGGTGCTGGTCATTGGAGCTCCTTCTGAGGCGGAGAAGTTTGTTTGTTTCCATCAGTATGGATCTACAATCACGTTAGGAAAAGCGATCTTTTCTGACGAATATTCATTACCCATTCCGATTCTTTGGAGGCCGCCTTGCTGGACGTCCGCAGGCTGCGTTTGCTGCACGAATTGAAGATCCGCGGAACCCTCGCTGAGGTGGCCGACGCCATGCAGTACAGCCCCTCTTCCGTGTCCCAGCAACTGACCCTGCTGGAGAAGGAAGCAGGCGTCGAACTGCTCCGCAAGGCCGGCCGCCGGGTGCAGCTGACACCTCAAGCCGAGATCCTGGTTGCACACACCGCTGCCCTCCTGGAGACACTGGAACGCGCGGAAACCGAGCTGGCGGCGTCGCTGTCCACGGTCACGGGAACCGTCCGGCTGGCCGTGTTCCAGTCGGCTGCACTTGCGTTGCTGCCTGACTTCCTCAGCATCATGCGCCAGGAGTACCCGGAAGTGCGCGTGGAAATGACCCAGCGCGAACCCGAGACGGCTCTCTACGAAACTTGGGCGCGCGACTTCGACATCGTGGTCGCGGAGCAATACCCCGGACACGCCGCGCCGCATCACCCGGGGTTGGACCGGGCAACGCTGACCAGCGACGCCATCCGGCTGGCAACTCCCCCGATAGGACTGGGCGGGGAGCTTGTTAGCTCACTGGCCGACACCGCTGACATGCCCTGGGTCATGGAGCCCCGTGGCGCTGCCTCCCGGCACTGGGCCGAGCAGGCCTGCCGTTCCGCTGGCTTCGAACCGGACGTCCGATACGAAACGGCCGACCTCCAAGCGCAGATCCGCCTCATTGAATCGGGAAACGCCGTTGCCCTCATGCCGGACCTCGTCTGGACAGGTCGGACCCGCCCCGTCCAGCTACTGGACCTCCCCAGCCTGCCAACGCGGACAGTCTTCACGTCCACCAGGACGGCCGGCCGGATCCACCCCGCGATTCTTGCGTGCCGCGAAGTACTGGAGCGCGTGGCCGCGGCGCAGCAAGTGGACGCCGGGCAACAAGTGGATGCCGGTCAACAAGCGGATGCCGGTCAACAAGCGGACGCTGGCTAGTCTCCGGGAACGCAAAAGGCCCCGGTCCAGGGACCGGGGCCAAACGCGGAGAATGGGGGATTTGAACCCCCGAGGGCGTTAACCCAACACGCGTTCCAGGCGTGCGCCATAGGCCGCTAGGCGAATTCTCCTTGCTTCCGAATCGAAAGCAGATACTACTGTACCTGAGAATTTCGGCATCGTGTAATCGGGCTGGCGGGACCTCCAAGCGGGTCGGTCAAAACCCCGCCTTAACGGAAAAATGGACGCCCCCAACGCGCCCATTCTTGCGGTATCACCGTTGAGCTGCCGGGTCCGGCCCCTCGCCCCCAGGCCCCGCAGCTCACAATCTTGAGATTGCCCCAATCGGTGTACATACCCATGGTCCGCTGTGACCCGGAGATATGCAATGGTGTGGACCGCTTTGGAGCCGAAGTTACTGACAGGATGTTCCCATGACGCAGCTCCACGCCCTGGTCGTTTACGTTCCCGAGACCCACACTCCAGCCCTCCTGAAAGCGATCGGGGACGCCGGCGCAGGACGGATCGGCGACTACTCGCATTGCTCATTCACTTCGCCCGGCACTGGCCACTTCACTCCCCTGCCGGGCGCGCAGCCGTTCATCGGCGACGTCGGATCAAGCGAACAAGTCCCGGAGACGCGGGTTGAGTGCGTGGTTGAGGAGGACGTGCTCGACGCCGTTGTGCTGGCTCTGCGCGCGGCCCACCCCTACGAGGAGCCGGCTTTCATGACGTGGCCGGTGAGGGGGTGGCGGTGATACCGGACGAGGTTTTGTTTTCAAGGATTGTCGGCCTTGGATTCCGGGAGTACAGTCGCCCCATTGCCGGAAGTACCTGCCTTGGAGGACCCGATGAAGCTGCGCAAATTCTGGTTGGGATTCGCTGCCGCACTGCTGTCCATGGGGCTCATGTCCCCGCAGGCTGCAGTCGCCGTCCAATACGACATCGACTCGGCCAACAGCCTCCAGGTTGTGGTTAACAAACACCGGATGCTGAATCCGCCGAGCTATGTCCCGGCGTCACTTACGCGGGTTTCAACTGAACGGCTTCGCTCGGAGGCTGCAACCGCATACAACTCGTTCGTGAAAGCAGCCAAGGCGTCAGGGGTCAACGTCCGGGCCACCAGCGGATACCGCTCCTACTCTCAACAACAGAGTCTCTACGCTGACTACGTCGCGCGATACGGCCAGGAGACCGCCGATACCTTGGCTGCGCGCGCAGGTTACAGCGAACACCAGACCGGCCTGGCCATGGACATCGGCAACGCCAGCGGCGTCTGTGCTCTGCAAGCTTGCTTCGCCGATACTCCTGTTGGACGTTTCGCGGCCACGGACGGTTGGAAGTACGGGTTCATCATCAGGTATCCGGCCGGGGCGCAGGACATCACAGGCTACGAATATGAGCCGTGGCATCTCCGGTTCGTGGGCGTGGAGATCGCCACAGATATGAAATCCAGGGGAATCACAACGCTTGAGCGATATTTCGGGCTAGAGGACGCGCCTGACTATCTGCCTTAACGCCCACGGAATCCGGCCCCGACCACCCGTCGTCGAGCGTTTTCCACAGCCCTCTGCGCCGATTCGAACCAATAACCAAGTTCAGGTAAGCTTGTCGACGGCCCCTCATGTGGCGTCATCCTGTTGAACTCCCCCAGGACCGGAAGGTAGCAAGGGTAGATGGGCTCTGGCGGGTGCATGAGGGGTCTCTTATTTAAAATGTCAGTCCCTATAGGTAGGTTTCACTTGTGACTGTTACAACTGCCCTGTATCGAAGGTATCGCCCGGACTCTTTCGCGGACGTTATCGGGCAGGAACACGTCACCGAGCCCCTGATGACGGCCCTGCGGAAGAACCGCGTGAATCACGCCTACCTCTTCTCCGGCCCCCGCGGCTGCGGCAAGACCACCTCCGCGCGCATCCTGGCCCGTTGCCTTAACTGCGCCGAGGGACCCACCGACACCCCCTGCGGCAAGTGCCCCAGCTGTATCGAACTCGCGCGCGGCGGCTCCGGCTCCCTGGACGTTATTGAGATTGACGCCGCCAGCCATGGCGGCGTGGACGACGCCCGTGATCTTCGCGAGCGCGCAACTTTCGCCCCGGTGCGGGACCGCTACAAGATCTTCATCATCGACGAAGCCCACATGGTCACGTCGGCTGGCTTCAATGCGCTCCTGAAGATCGTCGAAGAGCCGCCGGAACACATCAAGTTCATCTTTGCCACCACGGAGCCGGACAAAGTCATCGGCACCATCCGCTCGCGCACGCACCACTACCCCTTCCGGTTGGTGCCGCCCGAGCCGCTCATGAAGTACCTTGAGTTGCTCTGCCACCAGGAGAACGTTCCCGTGGCTCCGGGCGTGCTTTCGCTCGTTATCCGAGCCGGCGGCGGTTCCGTCCGCGATACCTTGTCCGTGCTTGACCAGCTCATGGCGGGCGCAGGACCCAACGGCCTCGACTACGAGCTCGCGGTTGCGCTTCTCGGCTACACGCACGCTTCCTTGCTGGACGATGTCGTGGACGCCGTCGCAGCTGCTGATTCCTCAACTGTCTTCCGTGCCGTTGACCGCGTCATCCAGACCGGGCACGATCCCCGGCGTTTCGTAGAAGACCTCCTGGAACGCTTCCGGGACCTCATCATCGTCCAGGCGATGCCGGAGAGCGCACATGCCATCCTCCGCGGCGTGCCCGAGGACCAGATTGCCCGGATGCGCAACCAGGCTACAAACCTGGGCGCTGCGGAGCTTTCCCGCGCGGCGGACGTCACCAACACGGCGCTCACGGAAATGACCGGAGCCACGTCCCCGCGGCTGCACTTGGAACTTCTCTGTGCGCGCATCCTGCTGCCAAGCTCCGAGCAGACTGAACGGGGCATTGCGGCCCGGATCGACCGCGTGGAGCGTCGGCTGAACTACGCCGGCGACGCCGGGGTCCCGGCTGCCGCCTCTGGCACGCCTTCCGCCGCGGCTTCTGCACCGGCGGCTGCCCCCGTCGCCCAGTCGGCTCCCGCGCAAGCGCCGGCGGCAGCTGAATCGGTCGCGACTGGGGCTCCAGCACCCGCACCAGTTCAGGCACAAGCACCTGCACCAGCACCAGTTCAAGCGCCTGCATCTGCACCTGTGCCTGAAACGTCGTCAACGCCCGTGTCCCGCGAGCAACTTTCCGCGCCCCGCGTCACCACAAATGACTGGCCGGTGGACGAGCCGACGGCTACACAGCGTCCCGGCCAGAATGCTCCCTCGACGAAGCCACCCGCTGCGACGGCCCCTCCCGCCGCACCGCAACCGGCTCCGCAGAGTACACCCGCCTCACAGACTGCACCCGTTTCCCAGCCGGCCCCCACGTCAAAGCCGGCGCCAGCCGCTGGCGGAGACGTCGAAGCACTCCGTCGAGCCTGGCCCGAAGTCCTGCAGACGCTGACCAAGATCAAACGCAGCACCTGGGCCTTGGTTGAACCCAATGCCCAAGTGGCACAGTTCGACGGTCAAGTGCTGACACTCGCCTTCACCACCGGTGGGCTCGCCGGTGCTTTTGGGCGCGCAGATCACTCCGAGAACCTTCGCCAGGCAATCCACAAGACCATCGGCATCGACTGCCAGATCGTCGCAGTGGCTGGCGGCAACAGCTCAGCGAGCTCTGAGCCAAACCCAAAAGCACCTACTAGCCGGGATGTTCCGGCGTCACCTGGCGCGGCAGCGCCGTCTGCTATCCCTGTCCCTGCCCCGACGCCTGCATCGTCAGTCGACTCTGCCTGGGGCCTGGCCCCCACCGCCCCTGAGGTAGCAACACCGGTTCCGGCCAGGCCAGAGTTAGCGGCTCCAATCGCAGCCAGCCCAATCGCAAGTAGCACTGTCCAGGCAGAATCAACGACGCCGGCATCCTCGCCAGCTCCTGCCGCAGAGGCGGCGGCTTCCGTAGAAACTCCGGTTCCTACCCAGGAACCAGCTGGAGACTACGCCTACCCTGACGAGGATTGGGGTCCTCCGCTCGACGAAGATGCGCCGCCGCTGGACGAAGAACCGCCGGTGGATTGGGAACCGTCACCCGCATTTTCCGCCTCGAACAGCACGCCGGCGGCCGCTTCCGGGGAACGTCAGGCTACGTCGGGATCATCGCAGCCAACACGTGAGCCGCATGCCGCTGCAACCTCGGCCACTGCAGCTACCACGTCCTCACAGCCATCGGCCTCGCAAGATCCCTGGTCAAGGGCAGTAGAACAGGCACCTGGCACATGGGTAGTTGGCACTGAATCCAATGTGGGCGCCAGGCCCCAGTCACCCGTCGAGTCCGACACTGGCGCGTCGAATGTCCCTGCCTACGAACCGGCGGCGGCGCAAGTCCCGGCGGCTGACATTCCAGACACGCCGGCGACCACCAGCTATGGCCACGCAACCAACACCGATCAAAACGGCTCTTTGGGCTGGGACGTCGCCCCGGCGTCGAGTTGGCCCGGCACGGCACCGGCGACCACCCCAGCACCTGCGGCGTGGCCCACTACAGCCACGGAAACCCAGCCCGCTGGCGGCTCCCTTGCGA
The DNA here is from genome assembly GCF_042788025.1 of Paenarthrobacter sp. YIM B13468. Lineage (NCBI taxonomy): Bacteria > Bacillati > Actinomycetota > Actinomycetes > Micrococcales > Micrococcaceae > Paenarthrobacter > Paenarthrobacter sp. YIM B13468. The sequence goes on from NZ_JBHZPI010000022.1 coordinate 49,268, forward strand.
CGCTTGAGGAGGGCACGCCGTCGAGCGCTCCGTCGGCTCGTCAGAGCCTGTACCAGCGCTTGACCAACAGTCCCGAAGCCCAAGCCGGACGGGTGCAGGCGCCCGTGCGGACGCAAGCCAGGCCGGAGCCGGCGCCGGAGGATATCCCCAGCCCTGAGGACGAGACGATCGAGGAATCGAGGGTCTTTGGGCGGGCTGCCGTCGAGCGTATTCTGGGCGGAAAGCTGATCGAAGAGCGCGCCTTGGACGGTTCTCCCCTGCAACCCCGCTGATGACAGCATCAATACCAAACAAACGAGGACATTTTGTACGAAGGTGCAGTTCAAGAGCTGATTGACGAGCTCGGCCGGCTTCCCGGTGTGGGCCCGAAATCGGCACAGCGCCTGGCGTTCCACATCCTTGAGGCAGATCCCGAGGACATGAAGCGGCTCGTTACGGCCATCACCACGGTGAAGGAACGGGTCAAGTTCTGCACTGTGTGCGGCAACGTCACCGAGCAGGAAATGTGCAACATTTGTCGCGATCCTAGGCGGGATCCGTCCGTCATTTGCGTGGTTGAGGAGTCCAAGGACGTTCTCGCTGTAGAGCGCACGCGTTCCTTCCGCGGCCGGTATCACGTGTTGGGAGGAGCCATCAATCCCATTGCGGGCATTGGCCCGGAGCAGTTGCGGATCCGCGAACTCCTCACACGCCTCAACGACGGCGCCATCCAGGAAATCATCATCGCCACGGATCCCAACCTTGAGGGCGAGGCCACTGCCACCTACTTGGCCCGCATGCTCAAGTCGATCGGGATCACCGTCACGCGGTTGGCTTCCGGCCTGCCAGTGGGTGGGGACCTTGAGTACGCCGACGAAGTCACGCTTGGCCGGGCGTTTGAGGGCCGACGGAACGCGCTGACGTAAGGCGGCGCGAGGACAACCAGCGCCCCGGCAGGAGCACCGTGCGGGTACTCGCCTGGAACTAGAAGCAAAGCTTCTTGATAATCGTCAATTACCGAGCACTTGGGATGCCGAAAAAGGCCCTTCCCTTTTTCTACTAGTGCCATGTACCATTTCACATATCACGTGACATGGCCCACATCTATCGACGGCCTCCAGGTCCCCACATGGAAGATCGCTATGACCCTTTCAGACATTGCAGACGGCAAACTCGCACCACGTCTGGGCATTAGGCTCGACAACATTTCAAAGCGCTACGGTGCCCACACTGTCCTCGACGACGTATCCCTGCACGTCGAACCAGGTACGGTCACCGCTCTCATTGGCCCCTCCGGCGCAGGAAAGAGCACCTTCCTGAGGTGTATCAACCTCTTGGAACGCCCGGATTCCGGCAGCATCCAGGTGGCCGGACACATCATCGAACCCGGCAAGGACGTCAACGGCCGCGACCTCGCTGCACTCCGGCAGACGGTGGGCATGGTGTTCCAGTCCTTCAATCTCTTCCCCCACATGTCCGCCTTGAAGAACATCAGCTTCCCGCAGCAGAAGGTGCTCGGGCGGAGCAAGGACGAAGCGGACGCCCGCTCCATGGAATTGCTCAAGCGCGTTGGCCTTGAGGAGAAAGCCACCCAACACCCCGGCAGGTGCTCCGGCGGTCAGCAACAACGCATCGCCATCGCCCGGGCGTTGGCGCTTGATCCGAGCATCATGCTGTTCGATGAGCCGACGTCGGCGCTGGACCCTGAGGTGGGGCTCGAGGTCCTGGCCGTCATGCGCGAACTGGCGGCCGATGGCATGACGATGATCGTGGTCACTCACGAGATGCAGTTCGCCCGGGACGTTTCAGACACCTTGGTGGTCATGGCCGACTGCAAGATCATCGAACAGGGCGATCCTCGTGCCATCATGAGCGACCCCCAGGAGGCACGGACCCGGCGCTTCCTGCGTGCAGTCCTGGAGCGCTGAAATGGACGCCTTTTCCGCAGTACTCCAAGGCCTGCCCATGACCATCATCCTGACACTGTCAGCATTCGCCATCGGATTAGTAGGTGCCATTCCGCTGGCCGTCGGATTGTCGTCGTCGAACATCATTGTCCGCCTGGCTTCACGGCTCTTCGTGGACTTGGTCCGGGGAGTGCCCATCATCGTCTGGTTGTTCCTGCTCAAGTTCGGCATTCAGATCGGAACCTTCAAATTCAACCCAGTCAGCGCAGCAATCGTTGGCCTGGGCGTCGTCTCGATTGCCTACCTCGCCGAGATCTACCGAGGCGGATTGCAGGCCATTCCACGCGGACAGGGCGAAGCGGCCAACGCACTGGGCTTGAATCGCGGCGCTGCCTTCTACGGAGTGATGGTTCCGCAAGCTTTCAGGATCGTGTCGCCATCCATCGCCACCTACCTGACGGGCCTGCTCAAGGATTCGTCGATCGCCTCCACCATCATCGTCTCCGAGATGGTCTTCCAGTCCCAGGCATTTGCCCGGCAGCACCCCACGGTTGAAGGGATCCTGCCATACATCCTGGTGGGGGTTCTGTACATCGTACTGAGCCTGCCGGTCGCTTACCTGTCCCGCAGACTCGACTCCCGAATGAGGAAGGCTGTCTTCGCATGACTTGGCTTACGGAATGGGCGGGCTACCTCCCGCAGATGATGTCCGGCCTCAGTGTCAGCATCATGATCGCCGCTGTTTCGATCCTGGTGGGCTATCCGCTGGGACTTGGGCTCAGCCTCATGGTGGGCGCCAGGAACCTCGCGGTGCGCACCCTCGGCCTGGTAGTGGTTGAGGTGGGACGAGGGGCGCCCGCGCTGGTCATTCTCTACCTCTTCTACTACGGCCTGCCAAAGTTCGGAATCGCTTTCGAAAGCATCACCGCAGCGTGCCTGGCGCTCACGTGGAACGCAGCTGCCTACTCCAGTGAGATCATGCGGGCCGGCCTCCAGTCCGTGTCCCTGGGACAACTCGAAGCGTCAAGCGCGCTGGGACTCGCACGACGTGACACGTTCTTCAGGGTCATCCTGCCCCAAGGCATGCGTTCGGCCACCCCCGGGCTCATGGGCGTGGCCATCCAAATGTTCCAAGGTACGTCGCTGGCCTACGTCATCGCCGTGCCGGAGCTGATGAAGACCGCGTACAACATGGGCAGCCAGGACTTCAACTACCTCCAAGTCTTCACACTGGCGGGCCTCTGCTACGCCGCCATTTCGATGCCGGCCACGTGGATCACCGTCTTTTTCGAGAAGCGAATGGCCCGGCATGCCTGAGCACAACACTTTCAACCGTTACCAACCCAACATCACAGGAGCAATCATGATCAGCAACCGCATCAAGACAGCCGGACTCCTTACGGCGAGCGCGCTCACTCTGGGCTTAAGCGTCTCTGCCTGCGGAGGGACTTCGGACGCCAGCAGCTCTGGGTGTACGCCCAAGCACGCAGACATCCAAACCGTCGCTCCAGGCAAGCTCACCATCGGAGTCATTGATATCCCACCCTTCAGCAGTTACGGCTCCGGCAACCCGACGGGCATCGACATCCAGATCGTCAACAAGATCGCCAAGGATGAATGCCTCACTCCGGCCTACCAGCAGGCCACCTACGCCGACGCCGTCCAGTCCATCTCAGGCGGAAATATCGACCTCGCCCTCGGCACGATTGACGCCACCGAGAAGCGGCTCAAGGCCGTTGATTTCTCTGCCTCCACCTACCTCGACGGCATGGGCATCGCTTCCAAGTCCGGGGCCACCACGGTTACCGACTTGGAGAAGATGAACAAGGTGGGCACCATCGACGGCTACCTCTGGGTGGAGGACCTCAAGAAGATCTTGGGCGACAAACTGGTGACCTACCCCAGCAGCGTGGAGTTGAAGGCCGATTTCGATGCCGGTCGACTTGACGCGGACGTCGACGCCTACGGGGTTCAGGTGCTCCAGTTCAAGGATGTCCAGGGCGTGACGGTGGCCTTGGCCAACGAGAAGCCGGATCCGCGCGTCGGCGCTATCAAGAACGCCCCGGAAGCCGCGTTCCCCATCACCAAAGGCAACACGAGCCTCAAGGAAGCCCTCGACGCCGGAATTGTCGCCCAGCGCGAGGATGGAACCATCGCGAAGCTGCTCACTGATGCCGGCTTGTCAGAAGCCCTTGGCAAGGTCGCAGCCAAGCAGTACGTAGTTCCCGCCAGCTAAGGCTGGCGGAACCTCACGTCAACGAATTCGATCAGCAAAAACCAACGACCTGTGCAATGTCACATGGTAGATTTGGCCGTGAGGTACGTCACGGCCGCAGCACACGCGCCAAGCGTGCCAACCGAGAGGACCAACCATCATGACCGAAACCCGCAAGCCGTGGCACGGAGTGCTCGTCGCCACCGCTCTGCCTTTCAACGATGACCTGAGCGTGGACTACGACGCCTTCGCCGAGCATGTTCGCTTTCTGGCAAATGCAGGCTGCCAGGGTGTGGCCCCCAACGGTTCCCTGGGTGAATACCAGACCCTGAGTGAAGAAGAACGCGCCCGCGTCATCAGTACGGCGGTGGAAGCTTCCCCCGAAGGGTTCACCGTCATGGCTGGCGTAGGCGCCTATGGTGGCCTTCAAACCCGCAAGTGGGCAGAACAGGCCGCAGAGGCGGGCGCCGGAGCCCTCATGCTGCTCCCTCCCAACTCTTACCGCGCCAATGAAGAAGAGGTAGTGGAACACTACCGCCTCGCAGCCGATGCGGGACTGCCCGTCGTGGCCTACAACAATCCGATCGACACCAAGGTTGACCTCACCCCGCAGCTGATCGCCCGGCTACACGGGGAAGACCTGATCGTCGGCGTCAAGGAGTTCAGCGGTGACGTCCGCCGGGCCTACGAAATCAAGGAACTCGCACCGGACGTGGACCTCCTGATCGGGACCGACGATACTGTGGTCGAAATGGGCCTTGCTGGTGCCGTGGGCTGGGTGGCCGGCTACCCGAACGCCATCCCGGAGTCCACGCTGGAGCTCTACCGCCTCTCCACCTCCGGCGATGTGGCGGACCTTGAGCGGGCCCTCGAGATCTACCGCGACCTGCATTCGCTGCTCCGCTGGGACAGCAAGACGGAATTCGTACAGGCCATCAAGCTGTCCATGGACATCGTTGGCCTCCGTGGCGGTGCATGCCGCCCACCGCGCGGGCCGCTGAGCCCGGCGGTGCGTGACGCCGTCGTCCGCGATACCGAAACAGCCCTGGGTAAGGGCTACAAGTAACCAACCAGGTCATCCACCGCTCCGCAGCCGCCCTTGAGGACTCCTAAGAGGGCAGCTGCGGAGCAGCAGAAGGAAAGGTCCTCCATGAGAACAAGCCGCATTTTCCACGCCGTGGACTCGCATACCGAAGGCATGCCCACGCGCGTCATCACCGGTGGAATCGGGACGATCCCCGGCTCCACCATGGCCGAGCGCCGTCTGTGGTTCATGGAAAACAGCGACTGGATCCGCACCCTCCTGATGACCGAGCCGCGCGGACACGCATCGATGAGCGGGGCGATCCTCCAGCCATCCACCCGGTCGGACGCGGACTTCGGCGTGCTCTACATCGAGGTTTCCGGCCTCCTGCCGATGTGCGGCCACGGCACCATCGGCGTCGCAGCCGTCTTGGTCGAGACCGGCATGGTGGAGGTGGTGGAACCGGTCACCACTGTTCGGCTCGATACACCTGCTGGCCTTGTGGTGGCCGAGGTAGCAGTCAAGGATGGGCACGCCGAGTCTGTAACCATCCGCAACGTCCCCTCGTTCGTGGACCGCCTGGACGCCACAGTGGAAGTACCCGGGTTCGGCCTGGTGTCCTACGATCTGGCGTTCGGCGGAAACTTCTACGCAATCGTGGACTTGGACAGCCTGGACTTGCCGTTCGAGCGCGGCCGCAAGGACGATCTGCTTAAGGCCGGGTTGGCGATCATGGATGCCATCAATGCCTCAGACGAACCTATCCATCCAGAGCGTGAGGACATCCGCGGCTGCCATCACGTGTACCTCAAAGCGCCCGGCTCCACGGCGGAACATTCCCGGCATGCAATGGCGATCCACCCGGGCTGGTTCGACCGCTCCCCCTGCGGCACAGGTACCAGCGCCCGGATGGCACAGTTGCACAGCCGCGGCGAGCTGCCAATGAATACGGACTTCATCAACGAGTCCTATATAGGCTCGCGCTTCGTCGGCCGGCTGGTGGAGGAGACCACAGTGGCTGGCCGCCCGGCGGTGGTTCCCACCGTTACCGGTCGGGCCTGGCTCACCGGAACCGCGCAATACTTCCTCGACCCCACCGATCCCTTCCCCGCGGGGTTCCTGCTGTGAACCTTCCGTACTTTGACTCGACGGCGGTGCGGGCAGCCGCTCCCTGGACCGCGGCCATCGCGGCCCTTGAGCAAGCGCTCCTGAACGTGGTCGACCCCGAGGACGACAGTCCACGGCTGTTCAGCCCCGCGCCAAACGGCGAGTTCCTGCTCATGGCGGCATCGAACCGCGAGTACAGCGGGATCAAGGCACTCACGGTCGCACCCGCCAACCCTGCGAGGGGCCTGGAAAAGATCCAAGGGGTTTACATCCTCTTCGATTCGGACACTTCGGCGCCACTGGCCACGATGGACGGCAACGAACTGACCGCCATACGCACGCCGGCCACCACACTGCTGGCCATGAAGCACATCCTTGCAGCTGACACCGGCGCCGTTCACCCACGCCCCGAGAAGGCCCACGTCCTCGTGTTCGGCACCGGCGTGCAGGCGCTCAACCACCTCCGGGCGGCGGGCGCCGTGCTCCCGGAGGCGAGCCTCGCCGTCGTGGGTCGCCGTCCGGAGCGGGTAGCCGCGCTCATCGCACAGCTGGCCAAAGAGGGCGTTCATGTCCGGCAGGGAACTTCTGCTGAGGTGGCCAGGGCCGACGTGGTCATCTGCGCAACCTCCTCCCCTACGCCGCTGTTCGACGGCGGCCTGGTTGCGCCGGGCGCTGTGGTGGCGGCGGTAGGCCAGCACGGATTGAACGCCCGGGAAGTGGATGCCACCCTCGTGCTCCGCAGTGACGTCGTAGTGGAAGGAAGAGCCTCGGCATTGCGCGAGGCCGGGGATCTTATACCCGCGCGGTCAGCTGAAGAATGGGAAGCGATCCATCCGGCCAACCTCCGAGATCTTGTCAAAGGCGAATTCGAGCGCTCGGCGGGCAAACCCTGCCTGTTCGCAGGCGTGGGGATGGCATGGGAAGACCTCGTGATCGCCAGCCTGGTGTATGAAGGAGGCACTCGACCATGAATTCCGTACAAGGAGTACTTACAGTGCCAACCAGCAACCAGCTTCCTATCGCACCGCTCGGCCGCCAGCATAGCCTTCGCGAGTCAGTGACTGAGTCACTGCGCACAGCGATCATCGCAGGGACGCTGGAAGAGGGAACCCTGTACTCCGCACCGGCACTCGCCGCTGCTTTTGGCGTATCGGCCACACCGGTCCGTGAGGCCATGATGGACCTGACGCGCGAAGGCTTGGTGGAAACCGTCAAGAACAAGGGCTTCCGCATCACTACCATGAGCGATCGGGAACTGGACGAGCTGACAGAGATCCGCCTGCTGATCGAGCCGCCGGTGGTTGGCGATGTGGCAGGGACTGTCCCGCCCTCCGGAATCAAGATCCTGAGGTCCATGGCCGACGACATTGTGGACGCCGCCCGGGAGGGCGACCTCACCGCCTACTTGGCCGCGGACCGCACATTCCACGCAGAGCTTTTACGGTATTCCGGCAACGGCCAACTGGTCGAACTGGCTACCAGCCTTCGGTCCCGTACGCGTCTGTACGGCCTGAAGGCCTTGAGCGAAAGCAACCGGTTGGCCGATTCCGCCCAGGAACACCACGTCCTGCTTGAGCTCGTCGAGGCCGGAGATGGTGCCGCCGCCACTGAATTGATGCGCCAACACATCAGCCACGCCCGTGGCCTTTGGGCTACCGGCGAGAATGAGACCCCGCAGGAGCAGCAGACATGAGCACTACGAGCGACGTGCTCGTCATCGGCGCAGGGGTGGTCGGGGCCGCCACTGCGTACTTCGCAACCCAACAAGGCCTCACGGTAACTGTCCTTGATAAGGGCCTTCCCGCCAGCGGCACCTCGTCCGCCTGCGAAGGGAACATCCTTGTCTCAGATAAGGAACTCGGCCCCGAGCTGGAACTGACCCGCTACTCCCTGGACGTTTGGCACGGCGATCTGGCTGAGCACAAGCGCCTCTGGGAATTCGAAACCAAGGGCGGGATCATCGTGGCCTCGCATGAAAGCAGCCTGGCCTCACTCAACCGGGTGATGGCCGCCCAGGCTGGCTACGGCGTTCGCGTGGACAAACTTGACCCGGACGACCTGAGGAAAGCGGAGCCACACATCGCACCGAACGCCCTGGGCGCGGCGAGCTACCCCGAAGACTGCCAGGTCCAGCCAATGCTGGTTGCGGCGCACCTGGTCCGGTTGGCGACCCAAGCTGGTGCCCGTTTCATGGCAGATACGCCCGTCAGCGGATTTCTCCGCAGCGGCCACCGCGTTACTGGCGTTCGGACGCCACGAGGCGAGTTCTCCGCCGGAGCCGTGGTCAATTGCACCGGAACGTGGGCCGGCCAACTCGCTGCCCTCGCCGGGGTCAACGTCCCGGTTCTTCCCCGCCGCGGTTTCGTCATGGTCACCGAGCCGCTGGCGCCCATGGTCCACCACAAGGTCTATGCCGCCGAGTACATCGACAACGTGGGCAGTTCCGACGCCGGGCTCCAAGCCTCTCCGGTGGTGGAAGGTACCCCCAGCGGCACAATCCTGATCGGTTCAACGCGCGAACGCGTTGGCTTCGACCCCGCGGTGAGCACTGACGCGCTCCGGACCCTTGCGCGTAACGCCGTGGCACTCTTTCCCTTCCTTGAGCACGTCAAGGCCATCCGCCATTATCACGGGTTCCGGCCCTACTGCCCGGACCATCTCCCAGTGATAGGGCACGACGAACGCGCACCTGGCCTATGGCACGCAGCCGGCCACGAGGGTGCCGGCATCGGTCTTTCCGCAGGAACAGGCAAGCTCCTGGCACAGGCCTTGGCTGGCAGGTCACCGGACATGGACCTGGCCCCGTTCGCCCCCGCCCGGTTCGGCACACAAGCCCCCAACAGCTCTCACCGAGAGGACGCCAAAGCATGAGCAAATACTCACCAGGAGACGAGTCGGCTGGCACGCCCGGCGAGGTCACCGTCAGCTTTAACGGCCGTCCGATCACAACGTCCGCCGGCCAAAGCGTGGGATCCGCGTTGGTCACCAACGGCATCACCACCTGGCGCGATACCCGTAAGCAGGCGCGGCCCCGCGGGTTGTTCTGCGGGATCGGGGTTTGCTTCGACTGCCTTGTAAGTGTGGATGGCATACCGAATCAGCGCGCCTGCTTGGTGGAAGTGTGCGAGGGCATGAAGATCGAAGGTTGCTGGGAGGGCACTGACGCCGCCGCGGTGCCTGCCAATGTCCCTGCAGGGCCCGAAGGGGGCCGGGAATGAACGCCACACTTCCGGGCACGCTAAAAGCCGACGTTGCCGTGGTTGGTGCAGGGCCGGCTGGGCTCGCTTCGGCCGTTAGTGCAGCGGAAGCTGGAGCTATCGTGACCGTTGTGGATGCGGGTTCGCAGCCCGGCGGCCAGTTCTGGCGGCACCGGCCCGAAGCCGTCGACCCACATCCTGATGGCAAAGGCCACCACGGCTGGCAGACGTACAGTGACCTCCGCGCCCGTTTCGACGCGGCCCGGCAGAGCGGCAGCATCGTTTACCTGCCCGGGCGACAGGTCTGGATGGCAGAGAAGATCTACAAGGGCTTCATTGTCCGAACGACACCCACTGTCGCCAGCGGCCAAGCAAAAGGGGCCGGCGCCGCGGCTTCCGGGACCGACGACGGCGGCAGCACCGTCGTCGCGACCCGATTGGTTCTCTGCCCTGGAGGCTACGACCGGCAATTGCCGGTACCGGGCTGGGACTTGCCCGGCGTGATGGCCGCGGGTGGAATCCAAGCCTTCATCAAGGGCAACGGGGTCCTGCCGGGGAAGCGTTTCGTCATCGCCGGCACGGGCCCGTTCCTCTTGCCGGTGGCGGCGGGGATCGCAGAAGCAGGCGGTGAGGTGCTCTCGGTGCTGGAGTCGTCGTCGCCGGTGGCTTGGTTGCCGCACCTCAAGGCAGCCGCGAGTGTGCCGGAGAAGGCCGTCGAGGGTGTGGAGTACGCGGCGGTGTTCGCCCGGCACCGGATCCCCTACCGCGTTCGGACCATCGTCACAGAGGTGCTGGGACGCGATTTCGCCTCCGGAGTGCGCACAGCCAAAGTGGATGCCGACGGCCGGGTCCGGTCCGGTACGGAGCGCGTCTACGAGGATATGGACGTTGTGGGATTCGGCTGGGGATTCACCCCGCAGATGGAGTTGCCGCTGTCACTCGGAATCGAAACCCGACTGGATGCGGATGGCTCCCTTGTGGGCCTGGTCAGCGAGCGCCAGGAATCCAGCGTCCCCGGCCTATTCCTGGCAGGTGAGGTAACCGGCGTCGGCGGCGCTTCGCTTGCGGTGCTCGAAGGCCTCGCGGCAGGTGCAGCGGCAGCCGGTGCATCGGCGACCGGCGAACAGGGTCCACTACGCGCCATGGCGCGGCACCGGCGTTTCGCCGAGGCGATGCATCGTGCCCATCCCGTACCGGTCGCTTGGCAGGACTGGCTCGCCCCGGAGACCACTGTGTGCCGCTGCGAAGAAGTCACTGCGGGCGAGATCACCGAGGCCCGTGAGAAGCTGTCGGCCCGCGACGCCCGGACGGTGAAGTCCTTCACGCGCGCCGGAATGGGCTGGTGCCAGGGCCGTGTCTGCGGTTTCGCGGCCGCGTGCTTGGGCGCCGGGCCGGGCGCCGCTCCAACCGTTGAGAGCCTTTCGGCCGCCGCGAAGCGCCCGCTGGCTGCACCTGTGGGGATCGGCGAACTGGCCGACCTCAACATCACAGGCCACTGACCTTTTCCCTCTGAACTGCCTCCCGAAGGAGATTCCGCATGACCTCGATCGCCCCGGCTTCCGCCGTCGTACTCCCACCCACCACAGACGCCGAACTGGAACAATTGCTGACCGCGGCCCAGACCGCGGCGGCACCCCTCGCTGCGCTCCGTCCCGGCGGGCGGGCCGCACTGCTCGACGCCGTTGCTGACGCAATGGACGCAGCAGCGGACAGGCTCGTTCCCGAGGCACAGCGTGAGACCAACTTGCCCGAGGCCCGTCTTCGTGGCGAACTCAAACGCACCACCTTCCAGCTGCGCCTCTTCGGCGAACTTTTGCGCGACGGTGGCTACCTCGACGTCCGGATCGACCATGCCGATCCCGAGTGGCCTATGGGTGCGCCGCGACCGGACCTGCGACGCCTTCGGGTACCGCTTGGCCCGGTCGTAGTGTTCGCCGCCAGCAACTTTCCCTTCGCGTTCTCCGTTGCCGGGGGCGATACCGCCTCGGCGTTGGCCGCAGGCAACCCCGTTCTGCTCAAAGCCCACTCCGGCCACCCGGGTCTGTCCAGGCTCACGGCTGAGGTAGTGAGCTCCGCACTGCGCAAGGCCGGCGCTCCTGACGGCACGTTCGCGCTCATCGCCGGGACTGCAGCGGGAGCCGCAGCACTGCGGGACCCACGGATCAAAGCCGGCGCCTTCACTGGTTCCATCCCTGGTGGGCGCGCCTTGTTCGACATCGCGAGCTCCCGGCCGGAACCCATCCCGTTCTACGGAGAATTGGGCAGCAACAACCCTGCATTCGTCACCGAAGCCGCGGCCAACGAACGGGGCGCGGAGATCGCCCAAGGATTCGTGAGCTCCTTCACCATGGGGGCCGGGCAGTTCTGCACCAAGCCCGGAACGCTCTTCGTTCCTTCCAGGTCCGGGTTGGTGGAAGCACTCCGCGACGCAGTCCTGCCGCCTGCCGCTCCCCTGCTCAATGACCGCATCCAGTCCGGCTACACCGATGTCCTGCAGGATCTGCAGTCAAACCCCCGCCTCACCACACTGGCGCAGGGCGCAGGTCCACTGGACAACCCGCCGGCTCCGACGCTCCTCCACACCACCGCCGCGGATATGTTCGCCGATCCGCACGCCCTCCAGACGGAATGCTTCGGACCCACCGCCGTTGTAGTCACCTACGACGACGAGTCCCAACTCGCCGGGCTCGCCGAGACGTTCGAGGGGCAACTGACGGCCACCATTCACGGAACCGACTCCTGCCAGATAGCGGCGTTGGTGGAGGTACTGGCACGCAAGGCGGGACGTGTGGTCTGGAACCAGTGGCCAACGGGCGTCTCGGTCACCTATGCCCAACAGCATGGCGGACCGTACCCCGCCACCACCGCCATCGGAAGCACCTCGGTTGGCACCGCCGCAATCGAGCGCTTCCTGCGGCCGGTGGCTTACCAGGGCTTCCCGCAACACCTCCTTCCTGAAGCACTCCGTGAGGATAATCCCGGTGGGGTGCCCCGCCTGGTGGACGGCCAGCGGGAGCAGTAGCCATGGCTGCGGTCTCGGTGTGGAGGATTCTCAGCCGACGTGTGGGCGGCGTTCCTGGCCGGGTTGTTGGCGAGCAGGATGCCGGCAGGCCGAGCTTTGGCCAAGGATTGGATGCCAGCGACTCCTACTGGTGGATCCTCGCCGGCGGGATCCACGTGCCGGGATTTGGAGACTACGAGGAGCCAACGCATGCAACATAGGCCGTAGCCGCGACTGCCGCGACCGTAAAAGAAACATCAGAGGCGGGTTCTCCGTGACGACAACCAGCGCCCCGGCAGGAGCACCAAGGCAGCAACCGCTGCCTGAATCACGAGGCCAGTAAGGGCGACGGGCACCGGAGGCGCAAGCTGATCACTTGATTCCCCTCCGATACACGGAACATCACGGCTCGGTCCATCGGCGGCCCACTGCAAGCCGGACAACACCCATGTCAGTTCATGCTCCTTGGGGAGCGTCTCGGCGGCGATGCTACCGAAGAGCAGGATCGGATTGGACGCTGCCAGCCAAGCAACCCACTCTGTATGCGCCACTTCCACGGGGCGCAGTTGCCCAACGCACTCGTATGCTGTGATCCGTCCTGCATCGTCCCGCTCCACGTTGATGGGCACTGACGCTTGGTCCATCACCGCCGTCCCCGGAATCAGCGCGATGGTAGCCGCTACGTTGCCCAGGCACAGGAACGTAACTAATGCCGAAGCCAAGGCAACCCCTGCCGCCGTTCGGGGCGAGCAGGCGCGGGCACCGGCGCCTATGACTCCAAACAACACAATTTCAAGAACAACAACCACGACGCCGGCACCCGCCAACGCGATCGGCCCGCCGACGGCCATGCCCACGATGAGCAGCAAGATGCCGGACGGCACCGCGAAGGCTGCCCCGCGGAACATTCCGGCGAACAGCACACCCAAGAATGTTCGAACTGTTTGACGGAAGCCCCACGCTGCCCCGAGGAGGGCAGAAACGACTGCCATAAATCCGGCCATCAGTATGTACGTGGCGCTTGGCAGACTGGATTCGAACCATCCGTTGGCATCGCCGAAGGCCACCACAGCTGTGGCCATCGCCCAGGCCAGAATCAAGGCGGACGCGCACGCCAACCAGAACCACCACGATTGCAAGGACATGCGGCAGTCAACCCAGGCCTCCCGCACAGCGGCTCCAAGAATGCCGGCGATCCCAGGTTGATGGTTCAGCCTGTGTTCACTCCCCGCGGTCCCGTCATGCCGCGGAAACCGGTCGTCGATTACGCCGCCGCCGATCACTTCGTATTCCGATTCGCTGCGCGCCGGCCCCGGGTCCTCCGGGTTCTCAGGAACCCTGGCCATGGCACCACGCAATGCTCATAAAAGGGATCGTACGCCCGGGGACCTGCTGCTGAAACAGACTGTGTGGCCGCCATGTGGTCACAATTCCTACCAGCCCTGCACACGGCGATAAACTGGCCAAATAAGCTACGCAGGCGTGCTCCAATTTCGATTTTGGCATGCCGCGTTCGAACCCTATTGATGCAGTGAGGGTGCGCGCATGACTATGCCCACTACCGAAGTGAAGATCGACGAGCTCTCCGACGGAGCTGCCATTACCAAGCAGCTGATCGTTCAGAAGTTCGGCGGTTCCTCGGTTGCCGATGCTGATGGCATCAAGCGGGTCGCTCAGCGTGTTGTGGATGCGCAGAAGGCCGGCAACGAGGTTGTGGTTGTTGTTTCCGCCATGGGAGACACCACAGACGAACTCCTGGACCTCGCAGGCCAGGTTACGGACTCCGCTCCTGCCCGCGAAATGGACATGCTCCTTTCCGCCGGAGAACGAATTTCCATGGCACTGCTTGCCATGGCCATCAACAAGTTTGGCGCCTCCGCCCAGTCCTTCACGGGCTCCCAGGCAGGCATGATTACCGACGGCATCCACGGCAAGGCCCGGATTATCGACGTCGACCCCCACCGCATCCGCACCGCTCTGGACAAGGGACACATTGCGATCGTTGCGGGCTTCCAGGGCATGAGCCGCAGCACCAACGAGATCACAACGCTGGGTCGTGGCGGCTCGGACACCACGGCCGTTGCCTTGGCTGCAGCGCTCGAAGCCGATGTTTGCGAGATTTACACGGACGTGGACGGCATCTATACCGCCGATCCCCGTGTTGTGTCGTCGGCCCAGAAGATCGACCGCATCTCCAGCGAGGAAATGCTGGAACTTGCTGCTTCCGGCGCCAAGATCCTGCACCTGCGGTGCGTTGAGTACGCCCGCCGTTTCGGCGTGCCGCTGCACGTCCGTTCGTCATTCAGCCAGCACGAAGGCACGTGGGTCATCCCGGGCGCCGATGAAAAGTTCACGATTCAAGAGGGAGTTGCCTTGGAGCAGCCAATCATCTCCGGCGTTGCACACGACCGGTCCGAAGCCAAGGTCACCGTTGTAGGCGTGCCGGACATCCCGGGCAAGGCCGCTGCGATCTTCCAGGTGATCGCGGACGCGCACTCGAACATCGACATGATCGTACAGAACGTGTCCACCCACGGCACGGGCCGCACGGATATCTCGTTCACGCTTCCCATCGTCGAAGGCGCCGATGCCTTGGCCGCCCTGCGTGCAGCTGAAGGCCAAATCGGCTTCGAGAGCATCGAATACAACGAGCACGTTGGCAAACTGTCTCTGATCGGCGCGGGAATGCGCTCACACCCCGGTGTTTCGGCAACGTTCTTCAAGGCCCTCTCCGACGCCGGCATCAACATCGACATGATCTCCACCTCGGAAATCCGCATCTCGGTTGTCACGAGCGCCGATGCCCTGGATGACGCCGTCCGCGCCATCCACGCTGCATTCGAGCTCGACGGCGACGCTGAAGCTACCGTTTACGGCGGCACGGGCCGCTAGGGTCACCAAGCCTTACAAAACAAGGAGGACCGGAGCAAGTGAACTGGTCCCCGAAAGTTGGACTCTCAAATTGGTGAGGTCTCCACTTTAGCGGCCAGCGACCGGCTCTTCTGAGAAGGCTCCGTCCCCACTTGGGACGGAGCCTTCTTCGCGTGGCGGTATGCCCGTCGTCAACAGGTGCTGTCGGCGGGCGTGTTGGCTGGCATATGCCTCTCTATGTGCTCAGGTCGACACGGTCCGCGCCGGGTTGGTCTCACGCCGCTCCGGCGGCGATATCCAGACTTTTCATCCGCACGCCCGC
This sequence comes from Paenarthrobacter sp. YIM B13468, assembly GCF_042788025.1. Classification (NCBI taxonomy): domain Bacteria; kingdom Bacillati; phylum Actinomycetota; class Actinomycetes; order Micrococcales; family Micrococcaceae; genus Paenarthrobacter; species Paenarthrobacter sp. YIM B13468. The sequence goes on from NZ_JBHZPI010000022.1 coordinate 64,891, forward strand.
GCTGTTGGTCCTTACCTTGGCGAGCAGCCAGCCGGCGATCGGCAGGCGGGCGAGGCGGATCATCGCGGTCCGAAGCAGCAGCTCGGCGCGGTTGCCTGGGGTGAAGAAACTGCGCATGTTCACGCCGCTGCCGAGGTGGTGGTCGACGAACGGGCGCAGGTGGTCCTCCCAGTCCTGCAGCGCTCGTGGCACGTCGTGCGGGTGGCGTTCGAGCATGGTGCCGAGCAAGTCGGCCCCGGCCAGGCCGGTGGATGCCCCCATGCCGGAGTAAACGGTCAGGCACCACGCTGCGTCACCGACGAGCACGACTCGCCCGCGGTGCCAGTGGTCGAGGTGCACCTGCTCGGCGGAGTCGAACAGGTGGTCGGGGGCCTTCTCGAACTGGTCGAGCAGCCAACCGAGCGTGGATCCGGTGGGCTCGGGACCGTAGGCGGCGCGCAGCGAGTCGATAGCTGGCCGGGTGAACTCGGCGTCCACGTCGTCGGTGCGGTAGGAGAGCAGCACCGTCGGCGGACGGTCTGCGAACGGGAACACCCATGCTGATCGGCCCTCCTCGGCCAGGATCAGCCCGTCTTGTAGGCGATAGCCGGGTACCGCCTCGGGCAGGCTGTACGCGGCGATCATGTAGTTCATTGGACGGATCGGGCTCTGCTCGGGCTCGAACGCAAGCCGACGCACCGTCGAGCGCAGTCCGTCTGCCCCGACCACCAGGTCGAACCGTTCAACGATCGACGTCTCCGTCGTCAGGTCGCGGATCTCTACGTCCACCCCGTCGAGGTACTGGTCCAGCGCGATCGGCACGGTCGAATACCGGATCTCCACTTCGTCGGGCAGGGCGGTGAAGGCCGCGTCTTCGATGTCGCCCCGCAATACGAGTCGAGACCCGCCGAACACGTCGGCGTAGCTTAGACCGCGGCGGCGCCGGCCCGTGCGGTCGACTTCGTAGCTTAAGGCTTCCGGAGCGACGCGATTCGGCACTGCATCGGCGATGCCCAGTCGTTCGGCGGCAGCGACCCCGGTCCCGAACAGGGCGATGAAGTATCCGCCGCGGCGCCGCTCGGGGGCCTTTTCCAGCACTACCACGTCCCAGCCCGCGCGATGCAGTCGCAGCGCGGAAGCGGTCCCGCTGATCCCGAGGCCGACCACCAGGGCCCGCTGTCGCAATGTCATGTTCTTGTCCATGGGATTGGGCGCGTCGAACGTCTCTTCAGCAGCAATCATGAGATCTCGTGCCTTTCGGGAGTGGGTGGTTTCGACGCCGGTGCGTTCAGACATGGGGTGTCGGACCCGGTCCAGCCGCGTGCAGGGCCGCGTCGGTGTCCGCTATGGCCAGCATCCTGTTGATGTCGGCCCCGGCCAGTGCGCCGGCCGCTGCGGAGGCCCCGACCTGGGCGGTCAGATCGGTGGCGTTGCCGGCCACCCACACTCCAGGCACCTCTGTGATGCCGGCCGTGCCGGAGGCGAAGCTGCGGCCCTTGTTCGGCAGGTCCTGGTCGGGCAGGTGCAGACCTTCCAGGCCCTGGGCGCGGATCTGCAGCTGCGCGAGGACCGCGAGGATGCGGCGGGCCACGACCTGGCCGTCGGCCAGGCGTACCCCGGCGAGGGCGCCGTCGGCGTCGTTGACGACCTCGGTGACCGGGGTGTCGATGACGCGGATGCCGCGGGCGGCGAAGCGGGCGCGGTTGTCCTCGTCCAGGTCGGTGCCGTGGGTGAAGTAGGTCAGGTCCTCGGTCAGCTGACGGTACAGATACGCGTGGGCGATGGAGAGCGGGCCGGTGGCGAGGATACCGATGGGTTCGTCGCGGACCTCCCAGCCGTGGCAGTACGGGCAGTGCACCACGCTGTGCCCCCAGTGTTCGGCGAGCCCGGGCACGTCCGGCAGAACGTCGGTGAGGCCGGTGGCCACGAGGATGCGGCGGGCGGTGATGCTGCGGCCGTCGGCGAGGGTGACGGTGAACCGCAAATCCCCGTCAGCTGAGGGGGCGGCGGGCTCAGCCGAGACCACCTCGCCGAGGACGATGCGTCCGCCGTAGTGGCGCACGTGCTCCCGTCCCCGTCGAAGGATCTCGGACGGCGGCGTGCCGTCCAGGGCGAGGAGGCCGTGCACGGCTTCCGCTGGCGCGTTGCGGGGGTAGCCGCTGTCGATCACGACGACCGAGCGGCGGGAGCGGGCGAGGATCAGAGCGCCGTTCAGTCCTGCGGCGCCGCCGCCTACCACCACCGTGTCGATAGTGCCCTCGGCCAGTTCGTCGCTCGTGAATGGAGGATTTGTCTCATGCATGGTTTGGTCAGCCTTTCGGGTTCTGGACGGCGGTCGGGTTGGTTTCGCCGCGAGGGTCAAGTGAGCCACTCGCCACCCATGTCGCGATCCGTTCCGCGATCGCTTCGGGGGCTTCGATGTGCAGGAAGTGGCCGAGGTCGGGGACGACGGCGCGCACGTGCGGAGCGGCATATCGACGCCGGTCGTCGACGTTCGGGGGGAGGATGCAGTCGTCCTCTGCGCCGTGGATGTGCAGCAGAGGCACCGTGATGGGGTGGGAGAGGCGGCGTGCAGCCTTCAGCATGCCCAGGCGAGTCATCGCCCGGTAGTACTTGAGGGGCGCGGGAAAGCTCGCTCCGAGGTGCTCGTGCAGCTCCGCGCGGAGAGCCGGATGGAGCGACAGGCTTGGTGACCATTGACGCCAGAGGCGGTCGATGAGGGCGAAGTCGCGGGCTCGGGCGATCATGCCGCTTCCGGGAAGCTGGAAGAAGACCATGTACCAGCTCCGGCGGAGCTGGGCGGGGCGAGGCCGGCCGATGAATGTGAGGGGGTGGGGGATAGCGAGCGTGACTGCGCGTTTGATGCGCTTCGGCGCGGTGACGGTGGTGTCGTACGTGATGAAGGCGCCCCAGTCGTGGCCAATGAGGTCCACCTGGCGCCGGGGAGACCACTGGTCGATCAGTGCGACCACGTCGCCGGTCAAGGATGCGAAATCGAACGGACCCGCGGTCGGAGACGGGGCGTAACCGCGAAGCCAGGGCGCGAGGACGTATCGACCCTGGCGGCCGAGCTCGTCGAGGAACGCCTTCGCCGTTGGCGGGTGGTCCGGGAATCCGTGCAGGAAGATCGTCGGTTGACCTGTGGGGTCACCACCCTGCAGAGCGTGAAAAGTCCCATGCGGCAAGTCGAAAGTGACGTGTTCGAAGTCCATGCGTGTTGAGCCTGTTTCGAGAGTGAGCGGACGAGAGATGCTGGTGCTGGCTTCGGTGTCAGCCGGCCAGTTGGTTGAGCTTCCGGATCTGTTTGTCGAAGGTGCGCGAGGGCACGAACCGGCGCAGGACGCTAACGCGTCCGGCCATCGAACCGGCGGTGTACCTGGGTGTCGGCTTGGAATCGGTGGAGGCCGCGACGATCACCTTCGCGACAACGTCAGGATCGTCGGCGGTACGTAAGGCGGTGGCCAGCACGTCTCGGGAGACCTCCCGCTGTGCGGAGTAGATCGGCAGTGGCGAGTCCGGTGCCAGGCTGCTCGCCTCGAAACTCGTGCTTGTAAAGGCCGGCTCGACCAGCAGCACCCGGACGCCGTGCTCGCGAAGCTCGTGGTCGACTGACTCCGAGTAGCCCTCGACTGCATGCTTGGTGGCGGCGTAGATAGCCATGAAGGGGGCTGGGATCAGACCGAGTACCGAGGAGACGTTGACCACACGGCCACTGCCCTGGGCGCGCATGTGGGGCAGCACTGCGTTTGTCATCCGCATCAGGCCGAAGACGTTGATGTCGAAGACCTCCTTGGTCTGGTTGATCGAGCTTTCCTCTCCGGCCCCGACTGCGCCCACGCCTGCGTTGTTGACCAGGACGTCGATCCGACCAAACCGTTCGATCACCTTCTCGACCAGGGAATGGACCGATTCGTCGCTGGCTACATCGAGATCGAGGAACGACACCCCGGCAAGCGGGCGGGCGATCGCGGCGTTGCGGCTCGTACCGATCACCGCGAAGCCGGCGTCCACGAGGGCGCGCGCTGCCGCACGCCCGATTCCTGAGGAAGCGCCCGTCACGAGGGCCACTGGGAGAGCTGTCTGCATGTTGGTTCCTTCGGCTATAGGCGTGACTTCGCCGCGCCAGATATAGGGGGTCAGACGTTTGTGTACTGAACAGTCAACAACGTAGGTGGTTCTGTACTGATTTGTCAACTACGACCGTTCGGCTCTACCTTGTATGTATGGCGAGACCACGAACCTTCGACCGCGACCACGTTCTCCATGCCGCCGAGCGGCAATTTCGCGAGTCGGGCTACAACGGCACGAGCGTTGACGACATCAGCGCAGCCACCGGCCTAGGCCGCGGCAGTCTCTATGCCGCTTTCGACGGCAAACACGGTGTGCTGGTGCAAGCGATGGCCGGATACTTCGACCGGCTGGGAAACGTTCCGGCGAAGGTGCTCGCCGGCCCGGACGAGGGGGCACTCGAACGCCTCCACGGCTATCTGCTCCGTGCCGTCCACGGGGTGCCTCTTGCCGACGACGTGCCCCCAGCTTCCGACCGGGCGGCGGCTGCGTGCTTCGCGGGCAAGATGGCTCTGGAGATCGGCGCCTCCGACGCCGAGGTGCAGCGCATTGCTGCCGAGTGTTTCTCTATGCTCGTGATGGCCGTGGCCGAGTGTGTGCGCGCGGCGCAGCGCAACGGAGACATCGACCCGGACGCGGATGCTGAAGATCTTGCATACCTCTTGCTGACCGTTATCCGCGGGACCGACGTCGTCGGTGCGTACGGCCACAGTCCTGCCCGCTTGACTCAGATTGCCGAGAGCGCGTTCGCGTTGCTGCCACGCGTGAGCCGCCGCTGAGGAGGGCGCAGCCGAGCGGCTGAACGCAACCCGGCGTTATACCAGCGGATGTATTCGTGCAGGGCTGCTGGCAGTGCCTCCGTGCTGACGACTTGGACACGGTGGAAGAGCTCTTCCCTGCGGTGTCCAAAGAAGTTCTCTACGACGGTTTGTGAGATCTTCACTTTAGCGGTCAGTGATCGGCTCCTCACTGAAAGGCCCCATCCCAAAGTGGGGGACGGAGCCGAGACCGCACCCCGGACGCTTAGCTACCTGCGGATGCTCCAGGACACGCCGTCACTGTCAGGCACTACGAGAAGCACCTCGGACAACGAACTTCTTCCATGCATAAAACTGCTCCCCGGTCCTCCTTGCATTACTGCCCGGATGGCGCCAGCAGGACGTCGATGAGCTGCCTCAGTCCCTCCGCCATGTCCACGTCTTTGTCGTAGAGCCACTGCAGCTGCAGGCCATCGAAGGCCGCAACAACCAATCTGGACAGAATGGCGGCGTCAACGTCGGTCCGGACCTCGTTGGCTTGCTGTCGACGGGCGATGTCCTCTGCTATCTCCCGCACCACTGCCTCGTAACGTTCCTTGAAGTAAGGGTGTGAGTCGTGCGCAGGGTGGTTGGCCGTGGCGGACGCTACTGCGTAGAGCGTGGTCAGTCCAGGTTCCGTTCGGTTCCGCTCGGCGATTGCGGGCATCAGGTGTATCCCCACACCTTCGTTACCGCTTGCGGCCAAGGACCGGCGGTCGCGCTCTGCCAGGACTGCGGTGAGAAGCTCCTGCTTGCCTTTGAAGTAATGGAACAGGGTGGCTTCCTTGACGCCGACCAGATCCGCGACGTGCTTAAGGGCTGTGCCTTCAAATCCCTCTGTGGCAAAGACATCGGTGGCCGTCTGGATGATCTGTTCGCGGCGCTCCGCACCTTTCGCGTATTGGCCGCGTGCCCTCGACATTGACATCCGCTCAGTCTATTTCACGCGCCAAAAATCGAGTTGGACTAGATTTATCGCTCAAAAACCTAGTCACGCTAGATTTTTGACGCTAAAGTCGGTGTCAAGACCCGACGGTCCTGGGCCCAGTGCTCGCAGTCTTCAGCGCAGTGGACGCAGCCTTTCCCGTTACCCGTATCAAAGGAGTCAAGTAAATGAACCCCACATTGTCGGCCGCAGTCACGGCCCCGCAGGCCGGAGCGCCGGACGCCGAGGCCCGCATCCGGGAACTCGCACAGAGCCTCTCCCTGGAGCAGCAGATCCAACTACTGACGGGAGCGGACGTCTGGGCAACCCATTCGATCCCCGAGATCGGACTGAGCCGCGTCGTCCTGTCCGACGGGCCAGCAGGCGTCCGCGGCGAAGACTTCGACGAGCGGCACGACTCAATCTCCCTCCCGTCGTCGTCCGCACTGTCCGCGACGTGGAGCGTGGAAACGGCTCGTCGCTACGGACAGGTCCTCGGCCAGGAGGCCCGCCGCAAGGGCGTCCACGCCGTGCTCGGCCCCACCATCAACCTTCATCGTTCGCCTCTGGGTGGACGTCATTTCGAGTGCATGAGCGAGGACCCGCGGCTCACGGCAACCATGGCCGCCGGGTACGTTGCCGGCGTGCAGTCCATGGGCGTAGGAGCGACTCCCAAGCACTACCTGGCCAACGAGGCCGAGACGGAACGCTTCACTTCCGACTCCGTAGTGGACGAACGCCCGCTGCGGGAGCTCTACCTGGCAGCGTTCGAAGACGCCATCACGGAGGCGCGGGCATGGTTGGTCATGAGCTCGTACAACTCCATCAACGGCACCACGGCGAGCGAAAACAAGCTGCTGGAGACGCCGCTCTCCACGGAATGGGGCTTCGACGGCGTGGTGGTTTCCGACTGGACGGGAGTGCGCTCGATCGATGCCGCCAACGCCCACCAGGACCTGGAAATGCCGGGGCCTGTAGGCCATTGGGGCCCCAAGCTTCTGGCCGCCGTCAATGATGGCCGCGTCAGCCGGGAGGCCATCCTGGAAAAGGTCATCCGTATCCTCCGTCTCGCTGCCCGCGTCGGCTCCCTCGAAGGCTTCGAGCCCGCGGTCACCGGGCTCCCCGCCAAACTGGACGGGGCCGCCGTCGCGCGTGAAGTTGCCGTCCGCGGCGCCGTGCTGGTCCGTAACGAAGGCGGCATCCTGCCGCTGGAGGCCACGACGCTGAACAGCCTTGCCGTGATCGGCCACAACGCTGAAGAGGCACGCACGCAGGGCGGCGGAAGCGCCACGGTGATGCCCAAGTACACCGTCTCACCGCTTGAGGGGCTGCGCAAAGCACTGCCCGACCGCGTCAAGGTCACCTACGCGCGCGGCGCCAAGGTGGCCGAGGGCCTTCAGGCGTTCCCCCGGACTTCCCTGCACAATCCGGTCTCCAACGTCCCGGGGATCCGCGTTACGTTCCTTGCAGAAGACGGCACAGAGATCTCGGGCGAAGACCGCCTGGCGTCACACTTGATCTGGTTCGGCATCGGCATCCCGGAAGGCGCCTCCATCATCCGGATGGAAACGGACTGGACAGCCGACTCTGCAGGTATCCACCACCTCGGAGTGGGCACGGTGGGGCACATCCGTCTCTCATTGGATGGAGCCGAAGTCTTCAACGACGAGATCCAGGACGACACTGACGTCCTGGGTGCCGCCCTCTTCGATCCGCCCAAGACTGTTCACGCAGTTGAGACCGCAGCCGGCCAGCAGGTGCGTATCGAAGCCGAATACCGTCTGCCCAAGGAACAGGTCATCCCGTTCACGGCAATCCTGCTGGGTGAAGAAACCGTGGTGGCGGATCCGCAGGCCGAAATCGACGCAGCGGTGGAAGCCGCCCGGGCTTCCGATGTTGCCGTGGTGGTCGTGGGAACCAATGCATCCATCGAATCCGAGGGCTTTGACCGTAAGAACCTGGACCTCCCCGGGTTCCAGAACGACCTCGTAGAAGCTGTCGCGGCGGTCAATCCACGCACGGTGGTGGTTGTAAATTCGGGTTCACCTGTGGTGATGCCGTGGCTCGGGAAGGTAAACGCGGTGCTGCTGGGCTGGTTCGGTGGACAGGAGTTCGGCAGCGCGATTGCAGACATCCTGCTTGGTGCCGAGGAACCTGGCGGCCGCCTCCCAACCACGTGGCCGGCAGCCTTGGAGGATGTCCCGGTCCTGAACACCACTCCCGTGGACGGCAAAGTGGTGTACTCCGAGGGAATTCACGTGGGCTACCGGGCGTGGCTCAAGCAGCAGGGCGAAGGTGGTCCTGCTCCGGCGCTGCCTTTCGGCTTCGGGCTCGGGTATACGACATTCGAGTTGGGCACCGCCCACGCACCACAGTCGGTCACGGCCGGCAACGATGTGGTTGTGCACGTCCCGGTGAAGAACACCGGCACGCGTACGGGACGTGAAGTGGTCCAGGTCTACCTCGAGCGCACCGATTCCGCTGTGGAACGTCCGGTCCGTTGGCTGGCAGGCTACGCAGGAACCCACCTTGCTCCAGCGGGGACTGACAGCGTCGAAGTCCGGATCCCGGCAAGGGCTTTTGCGCATTACGACGGCGGCTGGCAGTTTGAGCGTGGAAGCTTCCGCTTGCTGGTGGGTCGCCATGTTGCGGATAGCTTCCAGACTCTGGACATCGAGGTGCGGTAATAATAGAGGGCAATTGGCGCGGCGTGGCGGCCTTTTTTGGGCCGCCACGCACGTGGTTTTCGCCACAAGCGCCGTATCTGGGGTATGGTATGGAATTTTCATGGCATGCTGTACGTTGCATACCCGGTAACCCCCTAACACGAAGAGGCATCAAAAAGTGGCAGCCGACTACGACGAACTCCGTACCGATGTAAAAGAGAACCAGGAGCAGTCCCTCCAGGCGCTCCAGTCCGCCAGCGCCCCCACGGCCAAGAGCGTGGTTCTTGAACTCGACGAAACCGACGGCCTGGACGCCAACGGTCCCGGTGGCGAAATCGTCGCCGAAGAACTGATTATCCAGGTCATCCCCCAGGCAAACGACGAGTTCACTTGTAACTCGTGCTTCCTGGTCCGCCACCGTTCGCAGATTGCCCGCGAAAAGGATGGCGTCGCCTACTGCACAGACTGCGAAGGCTAAAGACGGCCACCACCCCGGCGGAACATGAATCGTCAGGGAGTGCCGCCGTCGGGATTAATTGCGGAAGGACCGGAGCACGTGCTCCGGTCCTTCCGCAATTAACTACTTGTCGCCCGGTTCCTGCATGCCCTTCTTATCGGGCTCGGACAGTCGCTCCTCGTCGGTGTATTCAGGTGCGACCACCGGGGAAAGAGCGTCACCAAGCAGACCGGCAGCCTCCCTGCCATCCTCTGGAGCAGGCCGGTCCGGCGACTTGTCGTCCTCCAGCGGAGTGTCCGTCATAGCCCGCCTCCTTGTCCGCCGATCATCTTCTGGCGTCGGTGATTACTCACCCTGAGTTGGAGAATCCGCGCACCGCCGGCGAGCGCCACGAGCACGCCTCCTCCAACAGCTGCGATGAACAGCGTGGTGCCGAGGGCGAGTGCTCCTTCCAATCCGAAGAACCGAACGGTGACCATGTCCTGGTTCTGGACGAAGAAGACGATCAACAGGACCAACACCACCAGGCCCACAGCTACGGCCACCCAGATTGCTGCTGTCCGTGTGGGGCGGGAATTGCCCGGAGCCACCCGCGACTGTGGGTAGTCCGCCCGTCCAGGACCTCCCCGGGCCATTGCGGCATCATCTTGAGCGCTCATTGACAGCCCCCTCATTTCCCAGAACGAATGCGTGCTCACCACATGTCCATGCACTCATATAATAAGCGTGCTTATAAGTGGCTCAACAGTGGCCCGGGCATAAGGGCTGCCGTACATAAGGAAGGACCGGAGTTCGCGGTCCGGTCCTTCGGTATTTGGGTGCCGTTGTTACTGTCGGTCACACGCTGTAGTCGGTTGAAGTTGGCCCGGGATCGTCGTTGCGGACGGCGTAGTGATGGCCTTCCGAGTCGGTCTCAACGTCGAAGTGCTTCAAATCTTCCTCGGAAGCCGTTTCGAAGTCGTCGTGCTTATGCACAACAGGGGCATCCGTGTCCCCATGGGTTGCTGGTCCGAATACGGACTGCAGCCGCTCGGTCACGTGCTGAAAGTTTTCCAACTTGCGTCCCATGTTCTTCCACCTCCTTTCAACGGGAGAGAGAAAAGCGGCAGGACGGCGCATGCCGTACCAGTACGCCAATTTTACGCCCGCGGACCAGAAAAGGCGCAGAATCCCAACAGGCGAAAAGGCTTAGCGCAGGGACTTGTCGTCCGGATTACGGGGAACCACGTATGTGCTGCCATCCGGACGGCGAAGGGTTTCCCATTGCTGGGTCTCCGCTTCGCGTTGGGCCAGGAGCCTGCGGTTGGCCTCGGTCATTTCGTGATCAATGGAGCTGCTGTGTGCGGGGCCAAAGATGATCCTCAGCTTTCCGGTAGCGCGCATGAACTTCTGGGTAAACGATTCCTTTGCCACGCGGATCGACTCCTCTTTTAGACGCTTCAACAAGTTCATAGTACGCTAACAATTAGTGCACTAACTAATTGGCGGGAAGGCAGTCATGACCCAGACGGATGAGACAATCCAGGCCAGCGAAACTGACGACCTCCTTTTGGAGCGCCAGCTGTGCTTCGCGCTGACGGTTGCCTCGCGAAGCGTGGTGGGCATCTACAAGCCCATCCTCGAACAACTAGGGCTTACCCATCCGCAGTACCTTGTGATGCTTGCACTCTGGGAGCGGAGCCCCAGGACTCTTAAGGACATCAGCGACAGCCTCCTCCACGAACCCGCCACCCTGTCCCCACTCCTGCGCCGACTCGAGGAAGCCCATCTCATCACCCGCGAGCGCGTACCGGGCAACGAGCGGGCTCTTGCCGTCAAGCTGACAGAAAAGGGGGCAGCGCTTCGGGATCAGGCAACGGCGGTTCCTGGTGCGATCCGGGAGCGCCTGCAGCTCAGTCGCGAGGAGGTGGCCGAACTCCACCAGGCTATGACCGGCCTCATCGCGGCAACCCAGCGCAGCGACACCTGAGACCCAGCGCAAGGCAACCAAGCGCCACCCGGGTCCCGGCTCAGCGCGCCAACGTGAGAATCTCGGCCCCGTCGTCGGTGATGGCTATTGTGTGCTCACTGTGGGCCGTACGGCAACCTGTGGCGCTTCTCAGCGTCCACCCGTCGTCGTCGGTAACAAGCTCGGCGGTGTCCGCCATAACCCAAGGCTCCAGTGCCAGCAGTAATCCGGGACGCAATTTGTATCCACGGCCCGGCCTCCCGGCATTGGCGATGTGCGGGTCCTGATGCATCGTCGATCCGATGCCATGACCACCGAACTGGGTATTGATCGGGTATCCGGCCGCACTGAGGACCGAGCCTATGGCATGGGAGATATCACCGATGCGGGCGCCAGGTCCGGCCACGGCTATCCCTGCGCTCAAGGCCCGCTCGGTTGCGTCGATCATTGCCAGGCTGTCCGAGGGCTTTGAATCGCCCACTGTGAAGCTGATAGCGGAGTCTGCAGCGACCCCATTCTTGGAAACGGCGAGGTCCAGGGACACGAGGTCGCCGTCGGCAAGTGTGTAGTCGTGAGGCAGTCCATGGAGTACAGCGTCATTGACGGACGTGCAGATGTAGTGCCCAAAAGGACCGCGCCCAAAGGACGGCGAATAGTCGACGTAGCAGGATTGGGCCCCGGCATCGACGATCATGGCTCGCGCCCATTGATCAATCTCCAAGAGGTTGACGCCCACCATGCTGCGACTCTTCATCGCTTGAAGGATGTCGGCCACCAAGGCACCGGCCTCCTTTGCCCGATGCAGTTCGGTGCGGCTCAGAATCTCGATCATGCGGCGCCTTTCCCGTTCAACCAATAACTATCCCGGCCATATTATCCCGGTATTAGAATTGGAGCCATGGTTAGGTTGCCACTCACAGCTGAAGAGGTCGAACGCGGGCAGCGTCTCGGCGCCATGTTGCGTCGAGCCCGGGGAGGGCGCTCCATGCTGGAAATTGCACTCGAGGCCCAGGTTTCACCGGAGACACTTCGAAAGATTGAGTCCGGACGTGTGGCAACCCCGGCATTCCAGACCATCGCAGCGATAGCCGATGTCCTCGGGCTGTCCCTCGATGAGGTGTGGGCAGGGATCAGCCAGCCCGAAAGCATTGCCGCACCGGCGTAAAATGGCAGCAACCAAGGAGATTCCATGCGCTCGCGCTTCGTTCGGCCCCTCATAGCCGTCCTGGCCCTCGCTGGCCTGGCCGGCTGCTCGGGCACCCCCGCCCCGGGTGGGTCGAGCAGCGCTACCTCCGCGCCGTCGTCGTCCGTCAGTCCCAGCGCCAGTTCCCCCAGCGCTACGCCCTCCAAACCAACGCCAACCCAGGTGCCCACAACCCTCGGCCCCGAAGACACAACACCGGACCCCAGCCTCCCGGCGGTCAAGCCCACCCCGGGACAGGGAAACGCTGAACTCTCCATCACGGTGCTTGAGTCCGCCGACGCAGCACCGCAGCACTACACGCTCGTCTGCATCGATGGCGCCCCGGCAGCCGAAAGCAAACACCCCACCGCGGATGCGGCCTGCACTGCGCTGAAGAATAATCCTTCGCTGCTCAGCCACGCACCCATCAAGAGCGACCAAGAGTGCACGCAACAGTTCGGCGGACCGCAAACGGCCAAGGTAACCGGCGCGGTTGACGGCATGGAAATTTCCGCTTCCTTCAGCCGCACCGATGGCTGCCAAATCGCCTTGTGGGACGCGGCCAGCGCCATCATCGGTTCCAGTGGTGGAGCAGCTTAGGCCGCAGCACCTCCCCCAAGAGCATTGGCTCGGGTTGGAGGCCGCCCATCATGCACGCGTCGCCCGGTACGCCGACCCCTATTTGGCCCGCCGGTCGGCAGGACAGAAACATCCCGTGGAGGACTTCCTCTTCACCTACTACACCCAGAAACCCGGCCAATTGCTTCGCTGGCATCCCGGCGACGGTGTGGTGTTAAGTGGCGGACGTGCCCTTGAGCGCGCCAACTGGAAGTTCTACCGCATGCTCGACGACGGCGACCTCGCCGCCGTCGGACTGCCGCCAGGTACCCCCGCGGTCACCTTTGACAGGGAGAGTTTCATGGCCCAACGCGCCGAGGCCGTCAGCTTCGCCGGCGTTATCCTCAACGGCACCGCGAAGCGCCCGGGTCAGTTCGGCTGCTTCGGCCTCCATGAGTGGGCAATGGTGTACCGGCAGGAGAAATTCGAGTTGCGGCACGAGTACTTGAAACTGCGGCTTGGCGCGGAGGGCACTGACACCGTGGTGGAGCAGAACCGTATCCGCTGTTCCCACTTCGATGCCTTCCGTTTCTACACGCCGGACGCTGTCCCGCTGAACGAGCTCACGCCCACCCGTGAAAACCAGCGCACCATGGAACAACCGGGCTGCCTCCACGCCAACATGGACCTGTACAAATGGGCCTACAAACTGACTCCGGCGCTGCCGAGCGAGTTGGTGATGGACTGCTTCGAACTGTCGTGGCGGATCCGGACTATGGACATGCAGGCTTCCCCTTACGATCTCGAAGAATGGGGCTACCCGCCCATCAGGATCGAGACACCGCAGGGCAAGGCCGAGTACGTTGAGTACCAGCGGGCTTTTGCGGCCGAATCCCAGACGCTGCGGGCCCGCGTGCTTCAGGCAATCCAACCGCTGCTTTAGGGAACGTCCCGCGGGACTCTTGCCGCAAGCACCCGCCGCCACCAGCGAAAGGTAACCATGGTTTCTCCCGACAACAGCGAGTACGACGTCGACCTCACCGTCACGCTGACAGAGGCACCTGGCGCCGCGCCTACTGAGTTCCACCTGCGGTCCGCTAAGGGCATTCTGTCTCAGGAGCCGGGCTCGATCGACTCGAACCTGCCGGACGCCGCCGCGGCCCTTGCCGCCGTCGAGCAGTTCGGCGAGGAAGTATTCTTTCCGGAGCCGCGGCCGGACCGGATCTGTACCCAACAGTACGGGGGCCCGCAGGTGGCCCTTGTGACAGGTTGGTTCCGTGGGCGGAAGGTCCAAAGCAAGCTCAGCAGAACCGATGGCTGCGAGATCGCGCGCTGGCGGGCAATGGCACCACTCCTGGGCGGCACAGGAGGATCCACCGGCGCGGTCTGACTTTGTGTGGACAGCTGACGCCCTTGAGATAGGGCGTCAGCTGTCCACAAATTCCACGAACGAGCTAGCTTGCGTTGTTGCTTTGCGTTGGCTCGTCTCCGCGGATCTTGTTGTTCTTCTTTTCCTTCTTTGGGTTTTCGTCATCCGGAACAACGGCGGCACCGCCAGGACTCACCACTACGGTGACGAAGCTGGGTTCGCTGGTGCCCTCGAACGTCAGGCGTCCAATGTAGGAGCCCGGCGTGAGGTTGGTCCAGTTCAACGAGATGGTGCCGGCCTTGCCGTTGGCGAGGCGGATCGGGTTGGGCGTCACCGTGGCGTTGCCCTCGTTGGCCCCCAGGACTGCGGCATCAACTGTTGCCTTGGTGGGCTGGTTGTTGGGGCTCGCGTAAAGGTTGGCGAAAACGTAGTAGTCTCCCGGCTCGGGATCGGGCACCGTGACGGATTCGCTGGCCGAGCCGGTCGCGGACGGGAGCTGCTGACCCGTCGGGGTCAGAACGAGCATGTCGAAGTCCGCTGCTTCGTCGGAGGATATGACCGAGAACTTGGCCAAGGCACTGTTCTCCCCCACCGTTACCTTCTTGACGAAGTTCGAGGCATTGGTCTCGCCGGCAAAGGGACCCGGAACCAATTCAATTGCTGAGGAATCCGCCTTGGACAGCCCATCAACCGTGACTCCCACCGGTGCGTTGGTGCCGGAGACGATGTTGATGGCTGCTGAGCCGTTGGGGCCTGTTCCCGTGAAGGCCATTGCCTTATCCGCGATGACAGATTGCGGACGGACGGCAATGGGCGAGGTGACTGTCTTGTTGGCACCCTGCCAGCTGAGTGAACCCATGGCGAACTCGCTCAGGGCTGCATTGTTGTTCTCGAACTGCACCTTGAACGTCTTCTTTTCACCCGCGGCGGCAAAGTTCAGCACGCTCGGTGTGACCTTGACGTTGACACCGGGAACGTTGACGGAGGCGCGGTAGAGGCCCGGTGTCAGGGCTGTAACTGTCCGTGTGACCTCGATCTTGCCGGCCAGGTTGCCCAGCGCAAACGAGGGGACGTTCATGTCCCGCGGCTGCGTGGTGCCAAGTCCTTCAATGCCGAGGTCCAGGCCCGTGCCCTGAACGAATTTGAGGTAGTCCTCGGTGGTGGCGTCGTAAACCAAACCTGGGCTGAGGACCTTTGCGGGGTCCACCTGGCCTGCGCCGGTGGCGAAGACGTCCTTGTTGACAGCGCCATTGGCCAGCTTCACGGGACCGGCGGTGGTCATCATCGCCGATTTCACGGTTGCCGGTGACCACTGTGGGTTCTTGGCCAGGATCAGGGCGCCGAAACCAGCTACGTGCGGAGAAGCCATGGACGTTCCTGACAGGAATCCAAAGTTGTCTCCGCCGGTTCCGATGGGCGAAACGCCAGCAAGGATAGCGACGCCGGGTGCTGATACGTCAGGCTTCAGAAGATCGGAATCTGTTGCCAGCAGTGGGCCGCGGGATGAGAATCCAGCGATCTGCGGCTGGGGCTCAGCGGGCAGTCCCGTGGTGTCGTGGTCCAGCAGGGATACGGTGATCGCCGGGTCGGCCGTCACCTTGTCCTTGATGGTCTGCGTGGCCGGAGGGTTCACATGGACAGTGGGAACAGCATGCTTGTCCGTGTCCAGCGACGATTCCGTCAGGTTCACGAGGATCATTCCGACGCCACCGCCCCGGAGGACCTCCGCGCTCTTGGCGGTGCGGTCAACCACGCCACGGTCACACACAACAACCTTGCCGGTGACCTTGGCCGGATCCAGCGAGCCGGGAGCACACAGCGCTGCATTGCCTTCACCGCTTGCCGCGTTGGTGGAAAGCACTACGCCGGCCCCGCTCACCTCGTGGTTCATAATGCTCGCTCCGCGGAATTTGCTGCCATCGGAGAATTCAATGGTGCCTTGCAGTTCCTGCGAGAAAGAGGTCGCAGCCACAGTGGTCAACCAAGGTGCTCCGTGGTTCACGGTGCTGGGTGTTGGTCCGGAATTTCCGGCGGAGGTGGCCACGAAGATGCCGGCCGACGCAGCGGAAAGGAACGCCAGCGATACGGGATCGGTAGTGGATGTGGTGGAACCGGAGATGGAGTAGTTCAGCACATCCACGCCGTCCAGGATGGCCTGTTCAATGGCATCCACCGAAGCGGAGCCGTAGCAGCCGCCCGTCGTCGGATCTGTGTCTTCCCAACAGACCTTGTAGATGGAGAGCTTGGCGGCAGGAGCGATGCCGCTGGTGATGCCGAAGCTGCGGCCGTCCACCACGGCGTCGACGTTGCCGTTACCTGCCGCCGTGCTCGCGGTGTGGGTGCCGTGGCTGTCCACGTCGACGGGCGAGATGACTTCCTCGGGGGCACGGTTTTCCGGGGGGACGCTTCCCAGGAAGCCATCCGCGAAGTAGTGGGTGCTGAGGACCTTGGAGTTGCAGGCGCTGCCGTCATAGCTGGCGCCTGTGTCCGTGCCGGGCTGGCATTCGCCGATGAAGGTATCGCCGTCCGCCTTCAGCATCGCGATCTTGCCGTCAGCGGTCCGGTAAGGGACGCCCACCTGGGGGTCGCCGACCAGTGGGCCGACGGGATCGCCGGCGAAAAAGGGATTGGAGGGTGTGTATCCGGTGTCGATGACACCAACGACGGTGCCCTTGCCGGCGTTCTCCTGGCCTCCGTATTGCGTTGCCCAGGTGCCGTTGGGGCCGCTAAGTTTCAGGAAGTCAGTGGTGGAGTAGTCAGGTGCGTACTGTGTGTCCGGTGCGACCATCAGGACCTTGGGGTCCTTGGCCAGGCTGATGGCCTGGTCTGCCGTCAGGTTGGCGCTGAAGCCGTTAACGGCGGTGGTGAAGTCACGTTCAATGGTGACGTTTTCTTGCTGCGCGACTTCCTGCTGCGCCTGTTGCAGATGTTTCTGGTAATCCTTCACCTCCGCGCTGCCGGAATCGAGCTTCTTGCCCTCTTCCGGTTTGGTGGGCGCAAGACCCGGCGTACCGCCGTCATATGTAGCCGCAGGCTTTTCTGCCAGGACAACCATGTAGCGGCCGTCCTTGTAGGCGCTGGGGTCAAGGTTCTTCTTGACCACGCCTGTCTGGTTCCCGGACTCCTTCTCCGGGGAGGGAGCTGCCTGGGCCGGCAACGCCACGGAAGAGAGCAGCAACGGCAAACCCACGGCGAGGGCCGCTGCCTTTCGAAGCCCCCCGCTTCTGACGAAGCTCTTTCCTTGTGATTTCACGAGTGATAGCACCTTTCACTGAGTGAGGCCCAGGCTCCATCGCCAAGGCCTGTCAACTGGAGATGGCTGCTTTTTTGACAGGTCCTGTCAAAACAAAGCAACCATCCGAGTCACAGAGTACAGAGTGAGAGGCAAATATGACATACAGCACAGTTTGTGAATTTTGTCGCGTCACTGCCGCAAATTCGCGTCACATGACGACGGGACAACGGGCTTCAGGATACTTTTCATTGCACGTACGGCAATAACCCTTTAGCGATGGAGCTGCAGTGAAAATCCTTGTCCCAAACACCATCAGCCTGGATCTTTCCAACTCCGGCGAGGATGTGTTCGTTTACAAGGTGGATGAGCCCGTTCCGGACGAGCACGTTGACGCGGAGGTCCTGGTTGTCTGGCAGAACACCGGCGCCAACCTCGCGGACGCAGCCAAGCGGATGACCGCGCTCAAACTCGTTCAGACCCTTGCAGCCGGACCGGATTCAGTGCTGGCAGCGGGATTTGGAACCAACGTGTCTATCGCGTCAGGTCGCTCACTTCACGACGGTCCAGTGGCCGAGCACGCCTTGGCTTTGATCCTCGCTGCCGTCCGTCGGCTGGACGTACTGTACGACGCACAAAGGACGGCCACGTGGGAGCGCGCCTACAACGTGGCCCAGTCGGCTGCCGCCACGGAACAGCAGTACACGCTCGACGGCGCGAACGTCACCATTTGGGGGTTCGGCTCCATCGCGGGACGACTCGCTCCCCTGCTGGCAGCATTGGGCGCCAAGGTCACCGGCATTGCGAACTCTGCCGGCGAGCGCTACGGATTCCCCGTGGTGGCAACCGAGAATCTTCCGGAAATCCTGCACACCACGGACGTCCTGGTCTCGATCCTGCCGGCTGTACCGGAAACAGAGAATGCCCTGAACGCGGAGATCCTTGAGGCAATGCCCGATACCGCGGTGTTCATCAACGTGGGCCGCGGAGCCACGGTTGACGAGGATGCCCTCGTAGCCGCGCTGCACGAGGGTCGCCTCCGGGCGGCTGCATTGGACGTCACCAAGGAGGAACCCCTGCCCGCAGACTCCAAGCTCTGGAGCTCCCCAAACCTGATCATTACCCCGCACGTGGCAGGCAACCGGCCCAAGGGCTCAGCACAATTGGTCCTGGCCAACATCTCGGCGCTCCGGGAAGGAATCGACCTGATCAACGTCGTCGACCGCTGATCCCAACTGGGTCGCATTAGAGCGCGTTTAGAGCCGTCAAAACGCGCTCAGCTGCTACTCAGTTGGGTGGCGCCGCGCGAAAAAGTGGGCCCGCCCACCAGGACGGACCCACTTTGGCGAAAGAGATAAAGTCAGGCGTGCTCGTAGGTCAGGCAGTCGGCGGCCTCACGGCCAGGGCCGACCCTGACGTCGTGGGCCTCGCACATGAGGTTGTTGTTGTGAACGCATTCGGACCGCTGGCAAGCACCCACATGGGCAAGGACCTTGGGAAGGCCGCCCATTGCGTTGGTGTCGATGAATGTGGCGCAGGAAGCGTGGTCCTGCGATCCACCAATGGTGATTCCAAAAGCAGTGCATCCGTCATGGTTGAAGCCGCAACTGCCGACGCTACAGGCGGATACTTCGGCAATGTGTTCGGTCATTGTTCCTCCTGGTTGGATCCGGATTTAACAAAGGGCCTGAACCCCGCGTGTAGTCCCTAAACTACGCCGCCTCGGCCGGATTTAACCCGAAGAAATAGCGCATTTGTGCGTGCGCTAATGCCGTTTACTGCCTGGTGTGCGGAGCGCGTCGCTGATCTTCGCGCGCGTTTCCTTATCCAACGGGGCTGTCATGTGGTGTTCCCTCGCCGCCCTGTCAGCCTTGATTTTCTGAATGACCATTCTTCCCAGACCCGCAAAAACAGCTGCGGCTACAACGCCCAGCACCATCGACCTCGGTTTCTCCGCCATGCCACAATCCTAGTGACGGGCGCCTCGCCCGGCGAGTGCCGCCGTCGGGCTTTCATTGCTCCCAATTTGGTGGCGATCGGCGGGGGGTCCTCGCGGAATCCGGCTGAATAGGGTATGCGCGCCCGTCCCGGTAAGATAGGTGTGCAAGCTCGCGGAGCGCCCCCACGCTGTAAGAAACTCAGTTGAACGGCGTGAGACGGCACCTCCGCGGCAGCCTTATTTAAGGTTCACCCAACTCACGCACAGGAGTTACCGGATGCCCCGGATCGTCGTTGA
This sequence comes from Paenarthrobacter sp. YIM B13468, assembly GCF_042788025.1. NCBI lineage: Bacteria > Bacillati > Actinomycetota > Actinomycetes > Micrococcales > Micrococcaceae > Paenarthrobacter > Paenarthrobacter sp. YIM B13468. The sequence continues at coordinate 84,309 of NZ_JBHZPI010000022.1, forward strand.
CGTCATGCCCAAGCCCGAGATTCTGGACCCCCAGGGGAAAGCCATCGTGGGTGCACTGCCCCGCCTCGGCTTCAACAGCTTCAGCGCAGTCCGTCAGGGCAAGCGTTTCGAACTGACAGTCGACGGCGAGGTGACCGACGCTATCCTGGCCCAGGCCCGTGAGGCCGCAGAGACCCTCCTGTCCAACCCGGTGATCGAGGATGTTGTCAACGTCGAGGTCGTCGAGGCCTGATATGACATCGATCCCCCTGATTGGCGAGGCCGTGGCCGTCGCCGCTGAGCCCCGCCTGGCCGGTGCCAAGATCGGCGTCGTCACCTTCCCCGGCACCCTTGACGACCGCGACGCCGCCCGTGCAGTGCGGCTTGCAGGCGCCACGGCGGTGTCTCTCTGGCACGCAGACACCGAACTGGGCGATGTTGATGCAGTCATCATCCCCGGTGGTTTTTCCTATGGCGACTACCTCCGTGCCGGCGCTATTTCGCGTTTCGCCCCGCTGATGACCAAGATTATCGACGCAGCCAACTCTGACGCGAAGCTCCCGGTTTTGGGTATTTGCAATGGTTTCCAGATCCTGACCGAGTCGCACTTGTTGCCGGGTTCCATGATCAAGAACGACCACCTGAAGTTCATCTGCCGGGACCAGACGCTGCGCGTGGAGAACGCCAACACGGCCTGGACCCTGGATTACGCAGACGGCCAGGAAATCGTTGTGCCGCTGAAGAACCAGGACGGCCAGTACATCGCTGACGAGAAGACCCTGGATGCCCTTGAGGCTGAGGGCCGCGTGGTGTTCCGCTACGTAGGTTTCAACCCGAACGGCTCCCGCCGCGACATCGCAGGCATCTCCAACGCCGCCGGCAACGTGGTTGGGCTCATGCCCCACCCCGAGCACGCGGTTGAGGTCGGTTTCGGACCTGAGTCCCTCGATGGAATCGGTGGCTCCGACACCGACGGCCTGGGCTTCTTCACCTCCGTTTTGAACAAGATTGTGGGAGGCGACAAGTGACCACGGAAACCACCAAGAAGTTCAACATCGATACTGTTGAGCACGCTGCCAAGACCCCGGACACGGAACTCCCGTGGGCTGAGCTGGGCCTGAAGCAGAACGAATTCGACGAGATCGTCAAGGTCCTGGGCCGCCGCCCCACCGGCGCCGAGCTCGCCATGTACTCCGTTATGTGGAGCGAGCACTGCTCCTACAAGTCCTCCAAGAACCACCTCCGCCAGTTCGGCGAGAAGGTCACCGAGGAAATGAAGAAGGACATGCTGGTGGGCATCGGCGAGAACGCCGGCGTCACCAACCTTGGCGACGGCTGGGCCGTGACGTTCAAGATCGAGTCCCACAACTCGCCGTCGTTCGTTGAGCCGTACCAGGGTGCCGCTACCGGCATCGGTGGCATCGTCCGCGACATCATCTCCATGGGCGCACGCCCGGTTGCCGTCATGGACCCGCTGCGCTTCGGCGCGATCGACCACCCGGACACCGCACGCGTCATGCACGGTGCCGTTGCCGGCATTGGTGGCTACGGCAACTGCCTCGGCCTGCCGAACATCGGCGGCGAGATGGTCTTCGACTCCGTCTACCAGGGCAACCCGCTGGTGAACGCACTCGCTGTAGGCGTCATGCGCCACGAGGACATCCGCCTGGCCAACGCCTCCGGCAAGGGCAACAAGGTTGTCCTCTTCGGCGCCCGCACCGGTGGCGACGGCATCGGCGGCGCTTCGGTGCTGGCCTCGGAGTCCTTCGACGACACCAAGCCTTCCAAGCGCCCCGCCGTCCAGGTGGGCGACCCCTTCGCTGAGAAGGTCCTCATTGAGTGCTGCCTCGAGCTCTTCAAGGGCTCGCTGGTTGAAGGCATCCAGGACCTCGGCGCTGCTGGTATTTCCTGTGCCACGTCCGAGCTCGCCTCCAACGGCGACGGCGGCATGGAGGTCGAACTGACCTCTGTCCTGTTGCGCGACCCCACGCTGACCCCGGGCGAGATCCTCATGTCCGAGTCGCAGGAACGCATGATGGCCGTGGTCACCCCCGAGAACATCGAAGCTTTCGAAGCTGTGATGGACAAGTGGGCCGTGGAGTACTCCTGGTTGGGTGAGGTCACCGATACAGGTCGCCTCATCATCACCTGGGAAGGCGAAGTAATCGTCGACGTCGACCCCCGCACCGTTGCGCACGACGGCCCGGTCTACGACCGCCCGTTCGCACGCCCGGAATGGCAGGACTCGGTCCAGGCGAACTCCTTCACCGGTTCCGTCGAGGATGCCGGCCGTCCTTCCGCTCCGTCGGAACTGGCTGCAGCCGTTACTGAACTGGTCGCTTCGCCGAACATGTGCAGCAAGGACTGGATCACCAAGCAGTACGACCGCTACGTTGGCGGCAACACTGCCATGGCCTTCCCGGATGATGCCGGCGTGGTCCGCGTTGACGAGGAAACCGGCCTGGGCGTTGCCTTGGCTACCGATGCCAACGGCCGCTACACCTACCTTGAGCCGTACCAGGGAGCCCAGCTCGCGTTGGCCGAGGCTTACCGCAATGTGGCCACCTCCGGTGCTGTTCCGATGGCCGTCAGCGACTGCCTGAACTTCGGTTCCCCTGAGGACCCGGACGTCATGTGGCAGCTGGCCGAAGCCATCCGTGGCCTCTCGGACGCTTGCATGGAACTCGGCATTCCCGTCACCGGCGGCAACGTCTCCCTGTACAACCAGACCGGCACCACGCCGATCCACCCCTCCCCTGTGGTGGCAGTCCTGGGCAAGCTCGACGACGTCGCCCGCCGTACGCCGTCGGGGTGGCGCGAGGATGGCCAGGCAATCTACCTGCTGGGCACCACCGCAGCAGAACTGGACGGTTCGGAATGGTCCAACCTGCGTGGACACCTCGGTGGCCTGCCGCCGAAGGTCGACCTCGCAGCTGAGCGCCAGCTTGGTGAGATCCTCATCAACGCTTCCCGCGACGGCATGGTTGACGCCGCACACGACCTCTCCGAAGGCGGGCTTGCAGCCGCACTCGTGGAGTCGTCACTGCGCTACGGCGTTGGCGCCCGGATCGCCCTCGAGGAACTCCTGGAGCGCGACGGCGTGGACCTGTTCACCGCACTGTTCTCCGAGTCCCAGGCGCGCGCAATCGTCTCGGTGCCGCGCTCCGAGGAAGTCCGCTTCAAGGACATGTGCACCGCCCGCGGCTTCGCCCACCTCCGGATCGGCGTCGTTGATGCTGCCAGCGCGAAGCTGGAGATCAACGGCGTGGACGAGCTGTCCTTGGACGCTCTCCGCGAAGCACACGAGGCCACCTTGCCGAAGTACTTCGGCTAAGCCTCCCGCCGCTAAGCAACGCGGGGTCACTTACGGCCCATAAATCCCCTCGGGATGGGCCATAAGTGACCCCGCGTTGCTTTTTAAGCGGGCTGTTGCCGGGAGAGCTGGTCCGTGAATTCCGGTCCGGGCAGAGGTCGGCCGAAATAGTAGCCTTGTCCGCTCGTGCATCCGATGCTTCGCAGCGCTTCGGCCTGTTCCGCCGTTTCGATTCCTTCCCAGATTCCCTGCAGTCCGCAGGAGCGGATTACCTGTTGGATCGCGGCAAGGAAACCCAACTGGGTACTGTCCTTGCTAAGTTCCTGGACGAACTGCCGGTCCACTTTCACCGCGTCCACGGGAAGTTTTCGCAGGTATCCCATGGACGAGTAGCCTGTGCCGAAGTCGTCGATCTCCAGCCCGACGCCCAGGCGGTGCAGGCTCGCCAAGGTGTAGCGATCCAGCTCGTTGTTCTGGATGATAGCGCTCTCGGTAAGCTCCAAAACCAGTGATTCCGGCGGCAGACCCGTCTTGGCCAACGCGTCCCGCACATCGTCCACGAACTCCAGGCTTTGCAGGTCTGCAGCGGAGACGTTGATTCGCATCGTGAAATTGTGTTGTGCCGTGGCGGGGTTCTCCCGCCACTGACGCAGTTGCTCCACAGCCGCGCGGAGCACCCAGCGCCCCAACTCGGCGATCAATCCGCTGGCCTCTGCAACAGGGATGAAATGGTCCGGCATGATGAGGCCACGCACAGGGTGGTTCCAGCGGACCAAGGCCTCGCTGCCCTCAATCCGGCCGGTGGCCAGCTCAACGATCGGCTGGTAAAAGAGGACCAGCTGGTCCGAGCGGATGGCTTCCCGGAGCTCCCCCACGATCTGGCGCTGGAGTTGCCGGGCATGAAGCGTGGTGGGATCGAACAACTTGAGCTTGTTCCGGCCCTCGCTCTTGGACTCCTCCATCGCCATATCGGCCTCCTGGAGAAGGTCCTCGACGCTGTGGTGCGGCTCGGCAATCCGCAGGCCCATGCTGGCACCGCAGCGGACACTGCTGTTCCCGAGGTCGATGTTGGGTTCCAGCGCCGCAAGGATACGGTTTCCGACGGCGGCCGCCCGGTTTTGCGGCGTGGCGGGCAACAGCACGGCGAATTCGTCGCCGCCCAGGCGGGTGACGACGTCGTTCTCCCTCACCGCCGAGCGGATCCGCATCCCCACCGTGACCAGAATCTGGTCCGCGGAAGCATAGCCAGCGGACTTCTTGAGTCCCTTGAAGCCGTCCAGGGTAAGCAGGAGGAGCGCGGCCGGGGTTGCGCCCCTGGCAGCAGCCTCCTGGGCTTCAATAAAGGCATCCGTCAAAGCCACGCGGTTGCCAAGTCCCGTGAGGGCATCCGTGAAGACTTCCCGCCGCTGCTCGTGGCGTGCGCGGTGGAGTTCCTCCATCAACGCCCTGATGTGCCGCTCAAGTTTCCCGATCCGGGCGTCAATGTCGGCCGGGAAGGAGCGGGTGGGATGGATTCCGCTGGGCTGGGTTGCGCTGGGCTGGGTTGCGCTCACGACGCTTCCATGCGACGCAGGGTATCGTCGGCTACGGCTTTCGGTTTGGCGACTGGGTTGCGGCGTTCGTCGAGGAAGAGCCGGTACGAGGCAACATCCAGCCTGCCGTCTCCTTCTATCGGAGTCCCGGCCCGGTACACATGGGTAATCCATGAGCCTCCGAGAATGGCCTCAATCCACGCATCGCATTCAGCCAATGGAAGGGGTACGCGCGTTCCGGTGTTTCGCCGATGGCCGGCGATGGAGACCGTAATGCAACTGCCCAGGAGGCCCTTATCGGCGGTGAACCATGCAAGGCCCTCGACATCGGCCACAATGGTCAGGTTTGCGCTGTCGTCGCCTACGGACTGGACAGGTTGCATCCGCACAGAACGCCGGGCCACGTTCAAGGCCGCGGGTGTTCCAGCCTGATACGGAGCACTGGTGATGTCTTGCCTGAAAGCACTTAGTTCCTGGTTGTGCTGGATCTGGATCCGGGTGGTGAGTTCATTGATTGTCATGATCGTGCCTCGTCAGCGATAGTGGCCGCCTGGAGGCGGTCGGCTCCTACAATCCGGTTTCTTCCCTGTGCTTTGGCGCTGTACAGGGCTGCGTCTGCCACCTCGATCATGGAGGTGAGGTCTGGGGCAGCAGGGGTGCTTGCCGTGACTCCGTAGCTGATGGTTGGGAAGGACACGCCCTCCGGAACCTCGGTGGAAGCCATACGGCGGCTGATCTCGACCGCAATGCTTTGGGCCCGCTCCTGCGTGGCTCCGGGCAGGAAGAGAACGAATTCTTCCCCGCCGTACCTGCCGATGAGATCCGTAGACCTGACCGAGGACGTGCAGGCCTCGGCGAAAGCCTTCAAGGCGGCGTCCCCAGCGCGGTGACCGTGGGCGTCGTTGACCAGCTTGAAGTGGTCCAGATCAGCCAGGACTATTGCTGCACCGGACTCATTGGCGCGCAATCGTTTGAGCTCGGTGGACGCCAGATCCAGGAAGGCTCCCCGGTTGAGAAGACCCGTCAGGTGGTCCTTGGTGGCCCGTTCCTTCAGGCCCTTGATCAGTTGGTCGCTGCTCAGTGTGGTCATGCTGAAGGACACCGTTACCAGCAGCACCAAGGACACCAGGCCAGAGGGCCCCGGACCAAAATAGCTACGGAATGATTCGCTGTCCGGCCCTTGCAACGCGTAGACGCCCCAGCGGCCCAGATAGTAGATGGCCAAAAGTCCGGCGGCCAGGGACAGCGCTTTGTGCACTTGCGAGTGGGTCGCCTTGATGAACCACAAGTCACGTGCCGCCAGTGAGATGCCAAGGGTCATCATGGCCAGGTACACGAAGCCGCCGGACCAAACGTTGGAGCCGGGGCTTTCCAACACGGAGGCCACCGCAGTGATGACGGGAGCGACGGCGAGTTGCCATGGTGCCGCTTTAAGGTCCCGCAGCGTACGGGCACCCGCCCAGACGCTGAACGCTCCGGCCACCACCAGGACGTTGCCGAAAGGGTTGGCCCAGTGCTGGGCCGATGTTCCGTTCAGGAGGAACGCCGTGTTTCCCAGCATGAACTGCAGCAGGGCCAGGCTCCACCAGCCCGCGTAGGGTGACCGGGTGCGGCGGTACGAGGCGACGAACAGCGCGAAGAGCGTCAATGTGACCACTCCGAGGGCTATCCTCACCGAAAACGAGTCAAGCACCATTGTTCGCTCCTGCCGATTGGTCCCACGCCAATTTCTAACATGTCAGGGTTCCTGTCAAAGCGGAGCCTTTCCACATGTTGGTCGTGCCGGGAACCTTGTAATACCCGCGGATTTCGTAAGTCCACGTGCCTACAGGCTGAATTCCGGACCTATAAGACTTTCCGGCATTCTTGCTAAGGTCGCCGGTGAATTCCAAACTCCCAGAGGGGTTGTATAGCTTGATCTCGTGATAGTTCGCGCCTGGAACTTCCGCGAAGGAATTCACATCCACGGCGACCTTGGCACCGTTCGATGAGCAGGCCATGACCACGTCCGCGGTGGTCGGGGACAGAAGACGCATGGCCGTGAACTGAGGATTGGCATTCTCGGTCGCAGAGAATGCAGCAAGTGCCGCGGCAGGTGCCATCATCATGGAAACGGCGACGGCGGTTACGCCCGCGAGTGCGCGCCAGGTATGGTTCTTGCTCATGCCGCCCGCCCCCTTAGCTGCTTCCGGCCCTGCTCTGGTTCCAGTCTGATCGGGCTGGATCAATCCCGGTGCGACATTTCCTCAAGATTGGCTCAGGATTACAGTCCGGAGACTGCTCATAATGAACCATGTGGATCGGTTGGATTGAATTCGATGTGCTCCTGGGCGATGTCCATAGCCTCAAGGAGAAACGCTCGCTCGTACGGCCCCTCGTTGCTGAACTCAAACGCCGCTTCGAAGTGTCCGCCGCCGAGACCGGATTGCAGGACCAATATCGCCGGACCTTGCTGGGGGCAGCACTGGTGGCGCCTGACCGCGCGCACCTCAAGGAAGTGCTCGACGCCGTTGAACGGTTCGTCGCTGCCCGGCCCGAGCTTGAGCTGCTCAGCGCAAGGCAACGGGAGCTGCACAGCGAAGACTAGGTGTACAGAATCCCGCGAGGTTAGTAGCCGATGACCGCCAGCCGCGTTGAATCCAGATGGGCATCGATCGCTTGATGTGCGGCGTCCAGGCTCCGGCTGCGCAGGGCATCCACAATCAGCTGATGCTCGCGGAGCACGTCCCCCGCACGGTCCGTCCCCTGCGTGACAGCGCGGACACCAATCCTGAGTTGCCGCTGCCGAAGGGAAGCGTAGAAATCGGCCAGGATTGGATTTCCTCCTGCACGGACCATGAGCGTGTGGAATTCGGTGTCCAACTCAATGAACCGGGCGGGGTCGTCCTTAGCTTCGTGCTGCTGGTCGATGATGCGTTGGAACGCGTCGACTTGCCCATCCGGCATGCTGTCCAGTGCTGAGACGGCCCACTTCTCCACTACGGACCGTGCCTGGAGGATGGCCCGGACATCAGGATCCGAGATCGGTGGCACGTAAGCACCCTTGTGTGGGATGCGCTTGACGAAACCTTCCGCTTCCAGTCGCAGCAGGGCTTCGCGGACTGGTGTGCGCGAGGTACCGGTGGACTTGGCAAGGACTGCCTCGTTCAGGAAGGTCTCCTCGTCGCGAGGCAGGGCAGCGATATAGCTTTTCATCCACTGGTACGCCACTTCGGGCTGTGATTGGGCAGTGGGAGACATCTGAATCATGGAGAGCCTTTCTCGCGAAGCCCAGTATACGAGTTGCATTCAAGGTTCAGCCCCGCCCACACCTCGCAAAAAACTTCTTCGTCCAATGTAGACGGGTTGTATACAACTAGTCTACAGTGTTGTTCAGTGACTCCGCTCACGCATTTGGAACCCCTCAATTTCTTGGGATCGGCCTCGCTTCACCGGAAGCCCCGGCCTCTCCCAACCGCAAAAGGATCCCCACAATGACCGATTTGAAGAAAGCAGAACTGAGGCAGCAAAAGCATTCCAGCCTGCCCGTGGTCGCTGCTTCGTCCCTGGCCGGCACGGCCGTGGAATGGTACGACTTCTTTCTCTACGGCACCGCCGCTGCATTGGTTTTCAACAAGCTCTTTTTCCCTACTAATGACCCGCTCGTGGGCACCATGCTGGCGCTGGGAACATTTGCAGCCGGCTTCCTTGCCCGTCCGCTGGGCGCCGTCGTCCTGGGGCACCTCGGCGATAAGCACGGCCGTCGCGCCACCCTTGTAGCCAGCCTCATGCTCATGGGCGTAGCCACCACACTTATTGCGTTCATCCCTTCTTATGCAGCCATCGGCGTCGCAGCACCGTTGCTGCTCTTACTGCTGCGCCTGATCCAGGGATTCGCACTGGGCGGCGAATGGGGCGGCGCCGTTCTCCTCGTCTCCGAGCACAGCAATGACAGTGCACGCCGGGCGTTCTGGGCATCCTGGCCCAACATGGGTCCGCCGCTGGGCAACCTCATGGCCGCAGGTGTGCTGGCAATCCTCGCCGCCACCATGCCCGAAAGTGAATTCCTTGCGTGGGGCTGGCGCCTCGCCTTCGGGCTGTCCGCCCTGCTGGTGATCATCGGCCTCGTCCTGCGTCTCTACGTTCAGGAGACTCCGCTGTTCAAGGAAGCACAGCTGAAGCGCGAGGCAGAAGCCGTCAAGGAACGTAAATTGCCCCTGGCCATTCTGTTCCGCCGCAACTGGCGCCAACTGCTCATCGCCACCGGCAGCCGCATGGGTGAGAACGCAGGCTTCTACATCTACTCGCTGTTCATCATCACCTACGTCACCCAGATCATGGGCTTGCAGCGGCAGACAGGCCTCACCGCCGTCATGATCGGCCAAGGCGTCGCCGTCGTCGCTATCCCCATCCTGGCGCTCTATGCGGACAAAGTGGGCCGGAAGCCGATCATGATCGGCGCTTCGATCGCCACAGTCATCTGGGCGTTCGCGTTCTTCGCACTGCTGAACACCGGCCAGGTGTGGGGCATCATTGCCGCCGCCGTCGGCGGCCTGTTGATCTTCGCCGCCTACAGCTCCGTGATCGGTGCGTTCTTCTCCGAACTCTTCCCCACGGATGTCCGCTACAGCGGCACCTCGGTTGCGTACAACCTCGCCTCGCTGATCGCCGGCTCGCTGTCCCCCATCATTGCCCTGGCTCTCTACAGCGCCTTCGGCACCGGCTACGCGATCGGCATCTATCTCGCGGCGATGGGCCTGATCTCCATGGTCTCGGTCATGTTCGCCAAGGAGACCAAGGGCCTTCGGCTCAGCGACCTGGACGAGCAGAAATAGTCCCTCGCGAGATGGCACTTCATAACAGTGTTTGCCCAAAACATTGGCACGAAGTGCCAACTCGAATCACGAAAGTAAGGAAACAACCATGAAAGTCGCACTCGTCCAGGTGGCCAGTCCGGATTCGGAATCCCGTGGGCAGCGGATAGATCGCGTTGAAGCGATTCTTCGCGGCATCGACGGTGCCGAGCTGATCGTCCTGCCTGAACTGTGGAGTGCCGGATACTTCCACTTCGATGAGTACCAGTCCCTGGCCGAGACCCTCACTGGCCCCACCGTGTCCATGTGCTCACGGGTGGCGGCGGAGCTTGGTGTGTACCTTCACGTCGGGAGCATCATCGAGGCCGGCGAGGACGGCCGGCTCAGCAACAGGTCCATCCTGCTGGGACCGGACGGGAAAATCCTGCACACGTACCGGAAGATCCACGTCTTTGGTTACAAGTCCAAGGAAGCCAGCCTCCTCACCGCGGGATCCTCCCTTCCAGTGGTGGAGTTGCCGTTCGGAGCTACGGCCGGGATCACCTGCTACGACCTCCGGTTCCCAGGATTGTGGATGGAGTTGAGCACGCGGGGCGCGGAAATCGTCATCGTCCCGGCGGCCTGGCCCGCAGCGCGTCGCGAACACTGGCGACTGCTCACAACCGCCAGGGCGCTGGAGCACCAAATCTTCGTCATTGCCTGCAACGCCGCAGGCAGCCAGGAAGGCGTGGAGCTCGGAGGACACAGCAGGGTGGTGGACCCGGCCGGCAACGTACTCGCCGAAGCCGGTGCCGGGGAATCGGTGCTCATGGTGGACATCGATCCTGATCAGGTCAAGGCAGTACGCACCGAATTCCCGGTCATTGGCGATCGGCTCGCGGCCTACGACGCCCTCGCCGTTTGACCAGTTTGGCCAGACTGACCCACCACGATTTAGCCAGCATTCAAGGAGACGGAATGGAAACAACACGGCAAGTCCCACTCACCTTCAGGGTGGTGGGCACGGACAAGACAATCACGGTCTCGGACTTCCACGCAGTAGTGGCCGGCTATACCGGCAGGGATCCCAAGGCCGTGCAGCATCACATCGACGAGCTGGCAGCCATTGGAGTAGCTCCACCACCCGAGGTTCCCATGTTCTACCGTATGGACTCGCACCTGTTCGATACATCAGGCGAACACGACACCAGCAACAACCTGACCTCCGGCGAAATTGAGCCGCTCTATATTCGCCACGACGGCAAGTACTACCTCGGCATCGGTTCCGACCACACGGACAGGGACATCGAAGCCCAGGATATTGGCGATTCCAAAAGGGCATGCCCCAAGCCCATCGCGACCGAGGTCATCGAAGTCCCCTCACTCGAGGACCTGGACCTTGACCAGTGCACCGCCCGCTCGTGGGTGGACGGCGAACTGTACCAAGAGGGCTCGTTGGCGGGCCTGCGCAAGCCGGCGGACGTCGTCGAAAAGCTCCTGACGCGGACGGACATCGGTGACTCCGACTTCATGTGCTTGGGTGGCACTTTGCCACTGCTGAAGGGGAAGTTCGTTGACGGAACTTCCTGGAAAGTAGAGCTCTCGTTCCCGGATGGGACGAGAATCGAACACAACTACAAAATCAAGAAAGGCTCACTTCGATGAGAACCGGAAAGCAATACCTTAAGTCCCTGAACGATGGCCGGTCGGTGATCCTCGATGGCGAGGTAGTTGGCAACGTCCTGGAACACCCGGCGTTCGCGAAGGTCGCCCAGACCATGGCTGAGCTGTTCGACATCGCAGCCGATCCCAGCAACGGCATGCAGTTCCATTCGGAAGAAATTGATGGACCCGCGAACCGCACGTTCGCTGCTCCGCGCACCCAGGAAGAGCTCGTCCTCCGCCGCCACGCCATTGAAAAGTGGGCCAAGCACACCCATGGCTGGGTAGGCCGCAGCCCCGACCACGTGGGTACCTTCTTCGCCGCCTTCGGCTCCCACGCGGACGTGTTCAAGAATGACGAGCGCGACTTCGCCGGTAACGTGGAGCGGTACTACAAGAAGATCCTTTCCGAAAACCTGTACCTTTCCTACGCGATCATTCCGCCTCAGGTCTCCCGCGCAACCACGGCGTCAGGTTGGGAAGGCGAATACCTGCAGGTCGGCGTCGTGCGTGAAACCGAGGAAGGCATCATCGTCCGCGGTTCGCAGATGCTTGCCACCGGCGCGGCGATTGCCGACGAAGTGTTCGTCACCTGCATCAAGCCGCTGGGTCCGGATGACGTGGACTTTGCCGTCAGCTTCGCTGTTCCCGTGGCGACTGACGGGTTGAAGCTGTACTGCCGCCGTCCGTTCGCGCCGGCAGCCACCAGCGACTTCGACTACCCGCTGACGAGCCACTACGACGAGCCAGACGCACTTGTGGTGTTCGATGACGTGCTCATCCCCTGGGACCGCGTCTTCATCAACCGGAACATCGATACCCTTCGCCGCCAGTTCTTCGATACCGGTGCCCACGCGCTGGGAAACTGGCAGGCCCAGATCAGGTTCTCCACCAAGCTGAAGTTCATTGCTTCTGTTGCCCGCAAGGTCACCCAGATGAACGGCACGGACAAGATCCCCGGAGTACAGGAGAAGCTTGGCGAGCTCGCCGCGATCGTGCAGTCCGTTGAATCGGCAGTTCTTGCCGCCGAATACACGGCAACGGTTGACGACGCCGGCATGGTGGTTCCCGGGAAGAGTGCCCTTTACGGGGCCATGGGTCTTCAGTCCGAGACTTACCCAAGGGTGATTTCGATCCTTCGCGACCTGGTGGGTGGTGGCGTGCTGCAACTGCCGTCCAGCGTCGCCGACATGACCAGCAGTGTGACCCGTCCGGACATGCAACGCTACGTGCAGTCCCCGGGTGTTGCCAGCGAAGAACGCGTGAAGCTGTTCAAGTTGGCCTGGGACATCATCGGCTCCGAATTCGCCGGCCGCCACCAGCAGTACGAAATGTTCTACGCGGGCGCCCCGTTCGTGGTCCGCGGAGCCTACACCTACCGGAACTACGGCTACGACGCGCTGGTGGCTGAGCTGGATAAGTACCTTGGTTCCTACAGCATCAACGGCCCAGTAGAGGGCAGCGTCAACGGCATGGAAGGAGAATAGCCATGGCAAAGCCCGAATTCGAGTTCACCCCCACCGCATCGGTGGACTTCGCACCCTGCAACCCGCACATTGAGGGCTTGTCCGAGGCTATCCTTGCCCGGGATTCAGACAATGACAGCGTCACGCGCATCCTCAAGTTCGAGCCCGGCACGGATACCTCCCCCAATGGCGTGCTGACCCACGATTTCTGGGAAGAGGTCTTCATCTTCGAGGGCTCGTTCGTTGACCAGCGCCTCGGTAAGACCTTCAAAGCCGGCGACTGGGCCACCCGCCCGCCCGGCATGGAACACGGGCCGTGGGTTTCCGAAACCGGTGCCAAGATGTTCGAGGTCCGGTACTACGCCGATCCGGTACAAGCCGAGCGGAGCAACTGACATGAGCCTCGCACCGCTCTTCACTGTTCCCGATGCCATGGGAATGCGCCGCGCAATGGGCCGCTTCCTCACGGGTGTCGCCGTGGTCACCACCAAGCACGAGGGTGAGCTGTATGGGATGACCATCAGCTCGTTGACCTCCATCAGCCTGGAACCGCCCATCCTTATGATCTCGCTGAACTTCGGTACCCGGACCGGTGAGGCGTTGATCGAGAGTGGCAAGTTCGCCGTCTCGATCCTTGGGGCCAAGCAGGAGTCAATGGCCCGACGCTTTGCGGTGCGTGGCGGCGACCGTTTCAGCGATGGCGAATTCGACATGACCGAGAATGGACTTCCTGTCATCAAGGGAGCCCTCGCCCAGGCGGACTGCACCGTTGTGCAGCAGTACGACGTCGGAGATCACCAGGTCTTCTTCGGCCAGGTCACCACATGCCGGGACCGCGACGGCGACGTTCTCGCGTTCAAGGCGGGCCGCTTCGGTTCGTTCTCCGACTTCGGCCACGCGGAGATCCCCTGGATGTTCTGACCCCCTCTTAAAGCAACGCGGGGTCACTTACGGCCCATAAATCCCCTCGGGATGGGCCGTAAGTGACCCCGCGATGCTTCTATGTCTTGTCACGCGGTCGGAGGGCAACATCCGCATCAAAGCCGTGCACACCCCGGAGCACCTTTCCTTCCTGGTCACCGACGGCGCGTTCGGCGACCAGCCCGGCTACCAGCTCTCCGGTTGTTCTCCGGCGATCTGGGCCGGCCGGACCTGCTGGACGAAGCAGCCGGCGGCGTGGGCACCCGCTTTGAGGGGGCAAATCAGCTCTTTTGCCAGCCTGCGGGATAACTTCCTGACACTGCCAGACTACGTTCAGGTCCACCCAGCGCACGGCGCCAGCAGCGACTGCGGCAAGGAACTCGGGGCCATCCCGTCCCCACGGTGGGCTACGAACGCCTGTACGCCTGGTGGGGCCCCTACCTGGGAGCCAACGACGAGCAAGACTTCATCGACGAACTCCTCGACGGCCAGTCCGACGCCCACGCCTACTTCGGCCGCATGAAACGCGAAAACCGTGAAGGCCCGGCCAGGGTGAGCGCATCCCGCTGCCCAAACTCTCCACCGGGACCGTCTCCGCGGCCCTCACCGCCGCCTCCGGCGCAGTTGTAGCCGTCCGGATGCGCAGCAATGACGATCTGCGGGAAACGTCGATGCCCTAGACTCCGCCCCACACCGAGGCCGAGCCAGAGTGGCCGGTCACAACGGCTTCGTAAATCAGGAACAGCCCAGCAAGGGCCCCGAGAACGGACGTGGCGGGGACAGCCCAGCGGGCGGCCAGCAGGCGGCCGGCTCTGCGGAGCGGCAGCCAGCGGCTCACGACAAAGGGAAACGCGGCAAGAATCTGCGCGGCGGCCACGATCAGGAAGATCACTGTGACATACCGGAAGAAACTGCCTTGCTCTGCGTGCTCCCGGACGAGATCCGAGGCGGGCTTGGTCTTCTCCAGCTGCTCACCGGCTTCCGCGGTGAGGATGGACAGCGGCACCAAGGCAAGGGCCAGGATACCAAGCGGCCAAGCTAAGTAAGCCCTGCTGCGGCGGCCGAGCGCGAAGACCACCGCCATCAGACCCGCCAGCGGCGCGAGGACAACTACTCCGTGGACCAAGAGAATGTGGGCTGGAAGGCCAGCGATTTCCACCATGCAAAGCTCCTCAGGACTGGGACACCGGATCAGGCGTGCTGGTCTCAGGCTATCCCTGTGGTGCCCAGCAGCAGGCCAACGGCATAGGTGAAGGCCATGGCAAGGGCGCCCCCGATGACCAGGCGCAGGGTGGCCTTCCGTTTCGAGCTGCCGCCGATCCTGGCGCTGACCGTGCCGGTAATGACCAACGCCACCACCACGGCCACGAACGTCGACGGGACCCGGATCTCGGCCGGCGGGAGGAGGATGGCCAGCAGCGGCAGCACCGCGCCGACGGTGAAGGCGATCGCCGAGGCGAAGGCCGCATGCCAGGCATTGACCACCTCTGCCTCGTCGATCTTCAGTTCAGCCTCCAAGTGCGCGCCCAGGGCATCATGCTCGGTGAGTTCGCGGGCCACCGTCCGCACGGTGGCTTCGGTGAGGCCCTTGGTCTGGTAGATGGCCGCAAGTTCCTCAAGCTCGCCGGCGGGATCATCACGGAGTTCCTGTCGTTCCTTCTCGATCAAGGCCCGCTGGCTATCGCTCTGGCTGCTGACCGAGACGTATTCGCCAAGGGCCATGGAAACGGCACCGCCCACAACGGCGGCTGTGCCCGCCACCAAGATGGGTGTGACATCGTTGGTCACCCCGGCGACGCCGACAACCGTGGCCGCCACGGACACGATGCCGTCGTTGGCTCCAAGTACGCCCGCGCGCAGCCAGTTCAGGCGCGCTGAGATGTTGTCGTCGTGCGGTTCGTTCGGGTGCTGCTTCAGCAACTCAGTCATAGTGAAAAGTAAAACATCGGCGTCCAGGCCCGGCTATGCCGGAATACGCCCCTGCCGGGACCCAAGACCGCCCCACCCCACTCCAGTTGAGCGCCCCAGCAGGCTTCTCGAAGCGACAAATAGCGTAGCTAGAAAGCCGCCATTTACAGCCACAAGTGCCACCCGACACCGATCCGTTTGGGCTTCTCGGAGGCGAACGTAATGTCTTGAAAAGCTCTAGATTTACAAGACATCAACGAGCGTGTGATGCCGCTGCGAATTGCCCTCTCCTGAAACCTGGCGCTGGCTTCCAATTCTTCGGGCCGGAATACCCTAAGCAACAGCTGCCCGCCGTGTTGTTCTTGATGGCATGGGAAGAAATCAGGTGGCCCTGCGGGCGGTTAAAGCCTTTCATACTCTGGCTTGGTTCAGTATCGAGGCCTGCATGGTCTATCTTCTATATGCGGGATTCCGCGGGAAGACCGACAGGCGAGCCGCCACTGCCGCTGCAGTTGTAGCTGGGGAAACGCTCATCTTCGTGGGCAATGGCTTCCATTGCCCCCTGACCCCCTTGGCGCGACGGCTCGGTGACCCGACCGGCTCCGTCACAGACATCTACCTGCCACGCTGGTTCGCGCATAACCTCCCTGCCATTCACGTTCCTTTACTCGTCCTGGCCATAGTTCTGCACCGGCGGAATTTCAGGAAGCAGCACCGTAAATCCTAGGGTCCCTGGTGCCGAGTTCAGAATGGTCCCTCATCGCAAAGCCCCGCCACCCCTGTGAATCCGTGAGGTGGGCGGGGACTTTGGACTCTGTCGCCGTTTCACTCCTGTGCCTTGTCAGGCCCAAAGCAGCCCGGATTTTCGTCGGCGTCTTCTTCATCATCATGGCCGTGGGCGTCAACGCCGCGCTAAGTATCGCCGCCCCGGAGCAGTTCGTGAAACTCGGTACGGACAGCCCACTGACTCCTCTCTACCGCTGGTTCTTCGAAAATGTTGTCGCTCCAACACCCCAACTCATTGGGATCCTCGCTGCGGCTGGCGAGAGCGCGCTGGGGCTGCTCATTCTCAGCGGGGGCAGACGGGCGAGACTCGGGCTGCTCGGCGCGATCATTTTCCTGATCTTTATCACGCCTCTGGGAATCTGGACGCTGCCCAATCCGGTGCTGGCAAGTGGTCTGGCGTGGCTGCTGACAAAGGAGCACCCGAGGAACCTGTTGAGCGTATTCCGTTCACCACGGCCCAGGACAGCTACCGAGGGAACACTGACATGACATCACAAAATAGGCTCACCATCGCCCTTGAGGATGTGGGAGGCACCTCCTGGTGGGCGAGCATTCTAAGCACCCTCGGCTCCCAATACGGAAACACCCAGCAGCGGTTTGTGGGTCAAGTCGACGGAAAGACCCTTTACAAGAGCCCCACATTTCCTGTAGCACGATCGGTCAATCCCCCTCCGCCAGAGGAAGCATGGGCTCCGGGGATGACGGCAGCACTTGCCGAATTGAGGCGGGACCTAGCCAGAGACGGCTGGGTACAAGTCTCTGAGGATGGGGATCCCCCGTTGCCGGTGTATGAGCGCAAGTGAACCTTCCCCTGTTAGCAGTGGGCGGTGTCTCCGGACTCCTCGCAAACGGGACTACTCTCGGCGCGGCGTCAGCTCCCACACGTTGCCGAGGCCGCCATTCTGCCTTTGGGCTTGCCGTGGGCGCGGTGACGGGAGCTTAGTCCCTAGGACCACGCGGCCTCGACGAAGACGCTGAAAAGTAGGAAGTGAGGTGGTCCCTTGCGTAAGCGATCATCACCAGTGTGTTCCTCGGCCGTATTCTCGTCCGTGTCGCTGGCTTAGTCCTCCTCGCGGCAGTGTTCGTGATCGCGGCGTGGGGTGATCGCAGAGTTGTTCGCCTGGACAGGTGCCAACGGCCCACAGACACCCCTTATCGCCATCTGTACTCCGGCCTACCCTGGCGGCAGGGAAAATCCCTGCCGGGGTGGTCGGGAACTTCTCACACTCGATTTGTAGGTTGGTACCGGCGTCGTTGATGGCGAAGGTGCGGGCGTGAGAGTCCACGCCGATGACGAACGGGCGGGTCTGCGCAACGATAGTCAACGCGGCCACCCTCCTGCTTTCGAACGGACAGGACAGGCCGCAGCACGACCGGCACTGGACTTGGGAAGAGTCACTTCGAGGCAAAGCTATGATGAGCCACAACCTCCAGAGGCTGGGCAAGCCTCTGATCAAGCCACCGACGTGGTAAAGATCAGCACCGGCCGCTCTACCCAGCACGGACAAATCGGGGAAAACACGCCCACGATGGGGCAATTGTTTTTTCGAGTCACGCGCCAAGCAGAACGACCGGCATCAACACCGCCAGCTAGTCCCAGACCAGCCACTGCAAGACTCACAGTTGTTTTTTAGCGGGCGTGTGCTACTTCGAGGTGCCCTGTGAAACCGAGCCTTGCAGCTGGCGCTGGAAGATAACGTAGACGATCAGGACCGGAACCACCGTGACAGTGACCGCTGCGAAGAGTGCCCCGAAGTCCACGGCGTACCCCATCTGGCCGGCGAAGGCAGCGAGGCCCTGCGAGAGAACGCGCGGCCCGGCAGCGTTGATGGATACAGGGATGAGGAACTGGTTCCACAGGCCCAGGAAGTTGAAGATGGCAACCGAGGCGAGGCCCGGCTTGGCCATCGGCAGCATGACCTGGAAGAACGTGCGCCACTCCCCTGCGCCGTCGAGTGCTGCTGCTTCAGTGATTTCGTGCGGCAGCGACTTGAAGAAGGAGAACAGGAAGAACACTGTGAACGGCAGCGCGAAGCCCACGTACACGATGATCAGGCCCGGCAGGGTGTTCAGCAGTCCGATGTTCTTCAGCACGAAGAACAGCGGGACCATGGCGAGGAAGATGGGGAACGTCAGGCCGGCCAGCATGAGGTAGTAGATCGCCCGGCTACCCGGGAACGTGTACCTCGCCAGGACGTAGGCGCACATGGCACCGAGCACCATGACGATCACCAGCGCCGAACCCACCACAACCACCGAGTTCAGGAAGTAGCTCCCGATCCCGGCCTCACTCCAGGCCTTCACATAGTTATCGAACCGCCACTGCGAGGGCAGGGCGAATGGGGAGGCGAAGATCTCGCTGGATGTTTTGAAGGAGGACATGAACGTCCACAACAACGGCAGGATCACGATGAGCGACCAAATGGTCAGCGCAGTGTGTGAAACGGCGCCCACGAGTTTGTCCCCGGGCGTAGTGGCGGGCTTGCGCGGCTGGAAGTGCAGCGACTTCATTTCAGGGGTTGAGACTTTTGTTGTCATTAGATGCTCACGTCCTTGTCGCCACCAGTGAGCCGGTTAATCACGAACACCAGGCCTGAGAAGATCAGGGTGGCCACAGCCAGGACAACGCCCATGGCGCTGGCCAGTCCGAATTGCCCCTTGCTGAAAGCTGTGAAGAACAACTGCTGTGCCATCACGAGCGTCGAGTTGTCCGGACCACCGCCGGAGTTCAGTGCCGCCATGTAGACGAACGCGTCGAGCGCCAGGATGCCCATATAGATGTAGGCGGTCTGGATGTTATCCCTGATAAGCGGGATGGTAATGGACACGGCAGTACGGAGCCTTCCCGCGCCGTCGATCCTTGCGGCCTCGAACAACTCAGCAGGAATGCCTTTGATACCGGCCACGAAAAGGACCATGTAGAAGCCAACGAAACCCCAGACAATCACGAACATGGTGGCGGTCATGGCCGTGTTCTTATCGCCCAGCCACGCGAAGTCCTTGAACTGGTCAAGGCCCATGCCGGTCAGGATCCCGTTGAGCAGGCCACCGGATGGATCATAGATCTGGCCCCACATGATGCCGATCGCGATGGCAGGAATGGTGTACGGGAAGAACGAGACAACACGGTAGAAGCTGGAATTGCGCAGGCCCTTGATCTGGCCCTTGCTGCTCCCGCCAACGGTCACCATGGTGGCGAGCACCAGGCTCAGAATGATGGTGACGATCGGCAGCACGATGACCAGGAGGATGTTGTTCCCCATCGCCTTCATGAAGATGTCGTCCGAGAAGATCCTGGCGTAGTTATCAAAGCCGATGAAGTTCTGTGTGGGCGAAAAACCCGACCAGTCCGTCAAGGAATACCCGAAGGCCTGGATGAACGGCCAGATCACGAACAAGAGATAGATCGCCAGCGGCAGGCCAAGGAACACCGCGAAGAAGCTGACCTTGTCCCAGGTCAGCGGCTTGCGCCGGCGCCTCACCACAACCGGTGGGGCCATGGCCGGAACGACGGCGGCCAGGCCGTCGTCGTTCCGGCTCTGCTTGGTTTTCACTACGGTCACTTCACTTCAATCTTCTTGACCGAGCTGTCGTTGCGGACCTTGTCGGTGATGTTCTGGAGGGCGGAGGTCAGCGTCGCAACGTCCGACTTGCCATCGAGGAAGGTGTTCCAGACGACGAGCTGGTCCTTGTTGGTGCCATAAAGGTCGATGAAGTTCCAGGTGTAGATGTTCTCGCCTGCATCGCTGAGCAGCTTTGTCTGCGAGACCAACGCCGTGGAGCCGAAGCCATCGGCCGGGACGGTGTCCTTGACGATGGTGGGAGCAAGCTTGGTCTTGGCGAAGTTGGTGGCAGCTTCCTTGGAGAGCATGACGCGGAGCAATTCCTTGCCGCCGGCAACGTTCTTGCCCTGGGAGGGAACCACGTAAGGCTCGCCGGCTGCACTGTGCAGCGAGGCGTACGGCTTCTTGGGGCTCGCACTCACTGAGGGCACCGGCGCACCCGTCATCTTGAAGTCCGCCTTGGTCTGGTCCTTCATCTCGTTTTCGATCCACGAACCGGACGGGTAGAACACTGCCTCTTGGGCATTGCTCCACTGGGCCTGCGCTGCCGTGAACTGGGTGCCAGAACCGCCGGGCTTGAAGTAGCCCGCCTTGATGATCTTGTCCATGGCCGTGAAGACGGACTGGATAGCCGGGTGCGACCAGCAGTCTGCCTTGAGGTTCTCCAAGGCCAACCGGACGTCGTCGCCACCTTCCTTGATAGCGGAAGCGATCGCCATTTCCTGGTAATACGTGGCAGCTTCCTTGCCCCAGAGGAACAGGTACTTGCCCTTGGCCTTGGCCTGCTCACCCAGTGCGTACATTTCGTCCCAGGTCTTGGGAACGGTCCAGCCGTTTTCCTTGAGCAGGGAGTCCGAGTACCACATGGCGTAGACAGTGAGCACATAGTTCAGGGCCGCCAGCTTGCCCTCGAAGGTCCCTGGAGCGAGCACGCCGGTGTACAGGGTGTCCTTGATGACCTTGCCTTCGAGGTTCTTGGCCTCCACCACGCTGGTGAGGTCCTCGAGCTGCGCCAGGATAGTGCTGAAGCCAATGGCCTTTGCACCGGAGTTGTCGATCAGGTCCGGCGGGTTGCCGCCGACGAAACGCGGCTGGAGCTCCTGCGCGATGTCCGTGGACGGGGCAATCTTGGCGGTGGACCCCGAGTGGGCCTTTTCGAAGGCCTTGCCGGCGAACTCGACGTAGTCGATGCCGTAGCCACCCTTGAAGATCACGGCATCGACGGTGGACTTATCCGCCATGCCGAAAGGGTTGGTGTCAGAGACGGCGCCCGTGGGCCCGGCGCTGGTGCCGCCACCACCTGCTGCACAGGACGCAATGGATCCCCCCATGGGGACGAGCACCGCAGCTGCGAGTGCCCCGCGGAGGAATCCGCGACGGCCAAGGGACTGGTGCTGAACGTTCATTTTCGTAACCCTCCAGTGACTCGTAATGTCGACTGTTGCGGCAGGCGCCGGAAAGTCGGACAGTCTGGGTTGGCCACTCTGCAGTGCCAACCTTCGTGTGACATACTTCACCACGAATGATCGAAAATCAATATTTCTCGGCAGTTTCGATCAACATTTGTCAAAGCGTGATCTTTCTACGGACCTTCCGCGAGGGCCTTTCCGCACTCGGTAATCGCTTCCCGGGCAAGCACCCTTTGCCGCTCAGTTCCCAGTCGTTCCGCCCATTGTTCGGCTAATTGGAACTCCACCAAGGCCTCGGTGAAGCGCCCGTTACCGTGCAGAAACCAACCAAGGCTTGTGTGCAAAACAATCATCCATCGCTTGGTTCGCTCATGATGGGCCGTGGAGGCATACTCGAGGCCGCTCCGCATCCAGGCGTCGGCATTGGCGGTATCCGCAATCGACAGCATATGCAGCGCGTCCACCGCCAGGAACTCCTCACCGAGGTGGTCAGCCAACTCGGCAGCCTGCTCGAGGAGTGGCACTGCCATCGCGGCGTGCCCGCCGGCGTTCAAAACCCGCCCACGCTCCAGGAGCACGCGCACGCCCACTGTGGGTTCGTCGCCGTCGATTCCGTCAAGGAGTGCATCGGCTTCCTCGAGCCGACCCTGCAAACCGATGGCCCGCCCAAGCTGGGTTGTAAGCTCCGCCCGCTCATCGGCGTCGTAGATTTCCTCCAGCATGGCTGCACGAAACCTGGCTTCGGACGCTGCCGGATCGCCAAAGTTCCATAAGTGGTCCAAAGTTCCCTGATCCAGCATCAACCCGCTCCTGACCAGCTTCAGCTGCGCCCGTTGGCTTGCATTATCAATGTAGCCCCATGTCAGCGGCGTGGGGAGAGGGTGGGGGCCGTGTCAGGCCCGGGGCATTCCGGCTTTAGAGACCAGGACGGTTGACGAGGCGCGCCCAGCCGAGCTGTTCCTGTTGCTTCCGGCTTAGCGTAGCCACCACCAGATCATAGGAGTCCTCCACCATGTCCCGGATCATGTCGTCGGGAAGGGCTCCATCCAGCCGGACGCCGTTCCAGTGGGTCTTGTTCATATGCCAGGCGCCTGTGATCTCGGGATGCGCTGCCCGGAGTTGCTCGGCCAACGCGGGCTCGCACTTCAGGCTCACCGACCAATTGTCAGGATCCATGGCTGAAAGCGCGAACATCTTGGCCTCGTGCCGCGCTCCACCAGCGACGGCGGCCCGCACCTTGAACACGGACGTTTCCGGTCCGAAGGGGAAGTCTTCAAAGGCCCCGGGAAAGCCCAGGCAGATCCGGCGGAGCTGGGAAACGTCCATGGAGAGAGCCTACCCGGGCAGCCCTACGCCACGCCTAGGAAATCCTCCAGCAGCACCACTTCCAGGCCCGCGGCCAACTGCGCAGCACGGAACGCAGCGAGGTCCGCGGCGAACTCGGCACGGAAATGCATCAGCACGATGTCGCCGGGACGCAGGGAGTTACCCACCTGGTAGTCCATCTTTCCGGCGTTCGCCTTGGCTTCCCACGTGATGATCGCCTTCATTCCGGCAGCCGCAACCGCCTGGCGCATGACGTTGGAATAGGCTCCGCCCGGGGGGCGGAACAGCGTGGGACGCCGGCCATAATGCTGAAAGGCGTAGTCCTGCATGCCCACGATGTCGTTCAGCTGCTGCTGATACCCCCACTGCCGGACCATGTTGATGTTGTGCGTGACGGTGTGGTTCTCCACGAGGCTGCCTTGCGCCTTGAACGCGTTGAAGAATGCGGGGTTGTCGGCGATGGTGTCCCTGGTCAGGAACAGGGAAGCCGGGTAGTCGTAGTCAGTCATGAGCTTGACCGATTCCGGGGTCTTAATATTTCCGTCGTCGATCGTCAGGAACACTACTGGGTGCTTGGTTTCGATCTTGGTGATCACTGGCGCAAGGCCGCCAACGATCGGCGGCAGCTGGTAATCGGGGATGAACGTCCGCCGGATCCGCTTCGTGGCGGTGGGCGTTGGGGTTGGCGCTGCACTGTACGACGGCGGCACCTCGCCACCGACGGACAGCGCACCGTTCGGGCCCGGCACCTCGGGCGAGGCAGACGCGGAAGCAGGCGACAGCTCCGGCGTCGTGGTTTCAGGTGCTGTGCTTTCGGGTGCAGCGCAGGCACTCAAACCGGCAACAAGCGAAGCCCCGAATACCCCCAAGACGGCCCGCCTGGCTGGTGTGGAAATGGGCACCGCTGAATGGTCGCCACACATGGCCGTCCCCCAAGGCTAAAAGAATGAGTCAGCTGCAGATTAGCAAAGGAATCGACTTGGCGATTACAGGCCGTAATGCCAGCCTTCACGCGCCGGGCACGAATTGACCACGACGTCCAGACCTGCATCCCTGGCGCGCTGGACGGCGTCGTCGTCAAAGACGCCCAGCTGCAGCCACACAGCCTTGGCGCCGATCGCGATTGCCTGATCAATAACTGCGCCCACCCGCTGGGAGTTAACGAAGCAGTCAACGACGTCAATGGGGTGTTTCTCCGCAGGAATATCCGCGAGCGACTTGTATCCCTTTTCGCCATGGACATCCTCGCCCTTGAGGTTCACGGGGATGATCTCCATGCCCATGCGATCGCGAACGTACAAGGAGACGTCGTATGCGGAGCGCCACTCATTGTTGCTAAGCCCGACGATTGCCCAGCATCCTTTTGTTCGCATCAATCGTTCCACCACGGCCGGATCGTTGACATGCATCATGAAGCTAGCTTAGTGTCCCGCGCCTTTCAGCCGCTGCTTCAGCTTGTCGACGAAGGACTGGGACTGTTCGTGAGCCGGCTTCCCGCCCAGCGATCGGAAAGCCTGGCTTGGTTTATTACCGTCGGCGGGCGCGGGCGTAGCCGGCGCGGCGGTTGGTTCGACGGCCTCGAGGAGACTCGCCTGCCCAAGCACCGCCTCGTAAAGCTTTGCCTCAAGCTTTATCTCCCGAGGTTCTGCTTCTGCAGGTTTCGTCTGGGCGGTTCGAGGTAGCTCGCCGGCGACGCTTGAAGCTGGGACGTTTGCGACGGCGTCCGCTTGCGCCCCAGGCCCTGGCTGCGCTCCAGGCCCTGGCTGCACTCCGGGCGCTGGCTGGACTCCATGCTCTGGCTGAACAGGCGTCTGGCCTGACGGTACGGCAGCGTCGGAAGTCCCCGGAATTCGCGGCACCGCGGGTGATTCGGTGGCTGGCGGGAGGGCGGCGGGATCCACTGGGGGCGCTGGTTCGGTGCTGACCTTCGGAGCATCAGGCGTAGGCAGTGCTGGCGCTGCGGCCGAAGGTTGCGGAGCGAAATTGCCCAGCAGTTCATCGACGAACGTAGGCGTACGGGTGAATCCGGAACTGGCAGCGGCCACACCACTTACGCCGAGTCCCATAGCCGCAACCACGGCTACGCTCACCACAGCCGTCCGGTGCTTGTGTCGCCAACGGCGCTTGCTGACTTCATCGTGCGGTCCGGCGAGCATCGCGGCCAGCGCCGCATTCGGGGCGGGTGCTGGGAGGTTCGCGAAGGAACGCATGGAGAGCAGGGCCTGCCGGAGGTCGGGCGCGTCAGTGGGCCCGGCGTCGAGCATGAGCTCGTCGACGATATCTTCGCGTTCCATATCCCTGTATGTCATGAGGACACGTATTCCTTTACTACCGAATGCTCACGGAGCGTCATCAAAGCCCTGCGCTGCAGTTGCTTTACCGCGCCGGCGGATTTCCCCATGATGTCGGCCACCTGCTCCACGGTCAGGCCTGCCACGATCCGGAGGGCCAGGACCTCCCGTTGATCGTCCCCGAGGTAATCAAGGAGCTTCATGACGTCGCGGGGAGCCAGGAGGCCCATTGCCTCGGATTCGGCAGAACCCGCTTGGCGGGGATCGCGCTCCGGTGCGAACTCGTGGTGTTCCGGGGCCCTGCTTTGCTTCCGATGCTCATCCACCATGCGGGCGTGGGCCACGGAAAAAACAAAGGTCCGCAATCCGCCCGCACCGCCTCGGATGTCATCCAAACGGGACAGGACAGCAAGGAACACGTCCTGTGTAATGGCCTCGGGATCTGAGACGCCTTTAGCCGTCAGGTAGCCGAGAACCGGTCCGGCGTACGCCTGGTAGACGGCGCTGAACAGTTCCGCGTTATTGCCCTTGAGCGCATGGAGCGCTTCGTCGGTCAATGCGTCGGTCACAGTTAAGAGACTTTCGATCGGCGGCAGGTCCGGGGCTTGGAGCCAGGTCATCCGCCTTTGCTCGACGGGCAACCCACCAAGGCTATCTGCTCAACCGGGCCACCCCAAGGATGGCTCATCATGTCTCTCAAAATCTCATTAAGAAAGAGAAGAACCGAGCTGGAACATGATGGGGGACAAATTCCAGCTCGGCCCTTTCAAAGACGTAATCGTCGGGGTACGCCAAAGGGTTACGCGAGGTACGAACTTTTTTTGAATCATTTCCTGTGGGACCAGTTCGGGCCCGCCGTCAGGCTATGGCCATCAAACCATTGACAGATACAAAACGTTTTGCATACAGTGATCCAAGGCACATACAAAACGTTTTGCAAAGGTGAGTCAATGACGACCAAGGTCAACATCAAGGACGTAGCGAAGGCAGCTGGAGTTTCCGTCACCACGGTTTCCCATGCCCTGAGCGAGACGCACCGCTCCCGTGTCAACGCTGAAACGGTGGCCCATGTGCAGTCCGTGGCAGATGGGCTGGGCTATGCGCCCAATCGACTGGCCAGCGGGTTGCGGAACCAGCGGTCCCAGATCCTGGGACTGGTGAGCGACGAGATCGTCACCACCCCCTTCGCAGGGGCGATGCTTCAAGGGGCTCAGGATGCGGCCTCGGAGCTCGGCTATCTGCTCATGGTAGTCAACTCCGGTCTGGACAATGAATTGGAAAGGCGCGAAATCCGGGCACTCAAGCAGCACCAAGTGGATGGCATCATCTACGCCCGGATGTACAACCACTCCGTCTCGATCCCTGAAGAACTCCGGGGAAGTCCCATCATCCTGCTCGATGCCACCTGCGATGATCCGTCGGTGTCCTCCGTAGTCCCTGACGAAGTCGGCGCCGGTGTAGCAGGCGCGGAATTGCTGATTGCCGCCGGCCACCGCCGCATCGGCATGATCAACAACCACGACGATATCCCGGCCGCCCAAG
This sequence comes from Paenarthrobacter sp. YIM B13468, assembly GCF_042788025.1. Classification (NCBI taxonomy): domain Bacteria; kingdom Bacillati; phylum Actinomycetota; class Actinomycetes; order Micrococcales; family Micrococcaceae; genus Paenarthrobacter; species Paenarthrobacter sp. YIM B13468. The sequence continues at coordinate 110,779 of NZ_JBHZPI010000022.1, forward strand.
GGCGCTTGGAGGGGTTCCTCGCGGCGCTGAGCCGCCACGGTTTGTCCTGCCACCCTGATCATTACGTGGCCACGTCGCCCAGTACCGAGGATGCCAGAAACGGCGCCTTGAAGGTGCTGTCGCTCCCTGAGCGGCCCACCGCACTGTTCTGTTTCCGTGACCAGATGGCCATGGGCGCCTACCAAGCCGCCGCTCATCTTGGCCTCAGTGTTCCCAAGGACGTCTCAATAGTGGGCGTTGATAACTTGGACATCGTCGCGGACGGACTCTGGCCAGGCCTGTCAACCATCGCGCTCCCCCATTACGAGATGGGGCGGTGGGCCGTCCGAAAGCTCCTCGAAGAAGTGGAGAACTCCCAGGCGCCCCGTCTGCAGGAAAGGATCTCCTGCCCACCGGTTATCAGGGCCTCTGTTGCCCATCCCGGGCACTGAATCCAGCTTTCGGTCTCTCCCCTTCCCCAAACTTCAACCCAGCCCATAACCCCGTGGGTCCATGGGCTATCCCCTCATGGAAAGAAATTCTATGAAAACCTCAAAGGAAATACCGTGAGCCGCACCATCACAGCTCGCCGGAAATCGACTCCCAAGCCCACCGCAGCCAATCCACGAAAACCAGTCGCGACACGTTTGAAAAGGGTTCTCCGGGCTTGGCAGTTATACGTGCTATTGACTCCTGCTTTGGTCTACATTCTGATCTTCAAATACTGGCCCATGTATGGGGTCCAGATTGCCTTCCGGAACTACAACCCTGTGGACGGTTTCACCGGCAGTCCTTGGGTGGGCCTTCAGCACTTCGTCCGGTTTGTGAACTCCTACCAATTCGGCCAGGTCCTTGGCAACACGCTCTGGATCGCCGTCCTTGGCTTGCTGGTGGCTTTTCCGATTCCGATCATTCTGGCGCTGCTCGTCAACCAGCTCCAGAGTGAACGGTTCAAGAAATTCACCCAAACTGTCCTGTACTCCCCTGCTTTCATCTCCACCGTGGTGGTGGTGGGCATCATGTTTGTCCTGCTTTCACCCAGATCGGGCTTGGTTAACAACGCGATCCAACTCGCCGGTGGGGAGCCCGTGTTCTTCATGGGCTCAGCAGAGTGGTTCCGGCCTATCTATGTCATTTCGGACGTGTGGCAGAACGCCGGTTTCGCCATGATCGTGTATCTGGCTGCCTTGGCCGGTATCGACCCGGCCCTGCACGACGCTGCCAAAGTGGACGGCGCCAACAAACTCCAGCGCGTCCGGCACATTGACCTGCCGGGGATCATGCCCGTTATCACGGTCCTGTTCATCCTGGCGATCGGCAACCTGCTCAACGTTGGTTTCGAAAAGGCCCTGCTCATGCAAACAAACCTGAACTTGTCCACATCGGAAATTATCCAGACGTACGTCTACCATGCTGGCCTGCAGCAAGCCCAGTTCAGCTACTCGGCAGCCATCGGGCTGTTCAATTCCATCCTCAACCTTGCACTCCTCCTGACCTTCAACTGGGTGGCGCGCAAGGCCAACCAAGCAACCCTCTGGTGATCCGGCTATGACTATAAAAACCGCCTCCGAACCCCAACGCACGCTGCCCGCCTCGCAGACCGTCGCCAAACGCACCTTCTCACTGCGTGACAAATGGGCCGACTCCGCGTTCAACATCATTGCCATCACCGTTCTCCTGCTCTCGATCGCGGCAGTGGTCTACCCTCTGTACTTCATCGTGATTGCTTCGGTCAGCGATCCGAATGCCGTCTACGAAGGAAAAGTCTGGCTGTTTCCCTCGGGCGTTACGCTGGAGGGCTACCAACGCATCTTCGCTGACAGCCGCATCTGGAATGGCCTTGGCAACACTGTGATCTACACCGTGCTTGGCACGGCAGTCAGCGTGACCACCATCCTGTTCGGTGCCTACGCCCTTTCCCGCAAAGACATGCCCGGACGGAAGCTGCTCATGCTTCTGTTCGTCATCACCATGTTTTTCGACGGAGGCCTCATCACCAAGTACCTGGTAGTCCGGGACCTGGGCATGCTGAACACGATCTGGGCCGTCGTGCTGCCGGGCGCGGTCGGAGTCTGGAACCTGATTATCGCGCGGTCATTCTTCGAGCACACCATCCCGAACGAGCTTAGGGAAGCAGCCCAAATGGACGGGGCCAACGACTTCAAGTTCTTCTTCAAAATGGTCCTGCCCCTGTCCAAGCCCTTGATCATGCTGATGATCATGGTCCATGTCGTGGCGCACTGGAATTCCTTCTTCGATGCCCTGATCTTCCTCAACGACGACTCCAAATACCCTCTGCAGCTGGTGCTGCGGAACATCCTCATCCAATCGGATGTCTCCTCTACCGGCACCACCGGTGGCGACATCGAGTCCTACGCCGCAGCACAGCGGATCGCCGAACTCACCAAGTACGCCATGATCGTCGTCTCCAGCCTCCCGCTCATGATCGCCCTTCCCTTCATGCAGAAGCACTTCACCAAAGGCACCCTGATTGGTGCCGTCAAGTAGCACCGGCTATTCCCAACCCCAACCTAGAAAAGGAAAGACCATGGCACACCGCCGCAAACTCGCCGTCCTCGGCGCCCTGATGGCCGGAACGTTGACGTTCACTGCCTGCTCGGGCAACAGCCAGGACAGCACCCCAGACATCAAGGACGCCTCCGCAGATTTCGGATTCCAGGAAACCGGTCTTCCGATCGTGAAAGACAAACTCACGCTGACCTTCTCGGGTACCAAATCCGCCCTGGCCCCCGACTACAACACAATGTCCCTGGTGCAGCAATGGGAAAAGGACACCAACGTCCATGTTCAATGGGAGAACCTGCCCGAAGCAGTCTTCAAGGAAAAGAAGAACCTGATCCTCGCCAGCGGGGACCTGCCCGACGCCTTCTTCAACTCCGGTCTGACCGATTCCGAAATCGCCACTTACTCGGCAAGCGGCACACTCATACCGCTTGAAGGACTCATCGAGAAGAACGCACCCAATCTCTCCAAGCTCCTCGCAGACCGGCCCGACATCAAAGCCGCGATCACCTCTTCCGACGGCCATATCTACTCCCTGCCCTCCATCGAGGAACTCGGACTGGTGCAATTCCCCAACGAGATCGCGATCAACACCTCATGGCTGGCCAAACTGGGCATCCCGATGCCCAAGACCATCGACGAATTCCACGACGCCCTCCTCGCGTTCAAGAAACGCGATGCTTCCGGGACGGGGAAGACCATCCCGCTCAGCTTCATGCCCGGTTCCTGGTGCGGAGACATTGTTGACCTGATCGCCGCCCTCGGTGAGGTTCCGGACAACATGGACCACCGCATCGTCCAGGACGGCAAGGTCATCTACACCGCCACGCAGGAAGGCTACAAGAAAGCCATCCAGACGCTGCACGAGTGGTACCAGGAAGGACTGATCGACCCCGAGTCGTTCTCCCAGGACGACAAGGCATACCTGGCCAAGGGCAAAGCCAGTACTGAAAACCTCGGATCCTTCGTCTGGTGGGAAGTCAAGGAAATGGTTGGCGCGGACCGTGCCGGCAATTACTCACTCGTTCCCGTGCTCGAAGGTGTCAACGGCAAGCACCTCGCCAGCCAATCCAACAACCAGGAGATCGCCCGCGGCGCGTTCGCAATCACCCGGGCCAACAAGTATCCGGCAGCCACAATGCGCTGGGCCGACCATCTCTACGACCCCGTACAGTCTGCCCAGGCCAACTGGGGCCCCATCGGAGAGACACTGCAGAAGGACGCCGCCACCGGCCTGCTGACCCAGATCCCCGCACCGGCAGGCACCAGCGAAGGTGAACGCCGCCAAAAAGTCGCCCCCGGCGGACCGAAGGCCAACACGGCAGAGAACTTCAAGAACGTGGTGGCCCCGGAGCCCCGGGCAGCCGAACGGCAAAAGACCGTTGAGGACAACTACAAACCCTACGCTGCCAACGACGGCTACCCGCCCGTGGCCTTGTCCAACGAGGAACTGCAGCAGATCAGCACCGTAGAGGCCGACGCCGCCTCGCTGGTGAAACAAAACACCGCCAAATGGATCGTCTCCGGCGGCATCGAGACCGAATGGGACGGCTACGTCTCCCAGCTGAAGAACATCGGACTCGACAAAATGATCGAGGTCTACCAGCAGGCCTACGACCGCTATAAGAGCAACTCCTAACCCTCCACGGCCGGGCAGGACAAGCCTGCCCGGCCGCTGGTTGACTTCTTCCGCAGCATAAGAAAAGAGACCTTCATCCATGACCGCCGTATCCGCCCCGACACGTGAAGCCTTCCGACCGGCAATGCACTACGCCAGCAAAGACACGTGGCTGAACGATCCCAACGGGCTGATCTTCCACGACGGCACCTATCACCTCTACTACCAGAACAACCCCTTCGGGAATGTCTGGGGAAACATGTCATGGGGCCACGCCACCTCAACCGATCTTCTCGACTGGACCGAGCAGCCAGTGGCCATTGCCTGCGACGAGGTCGAGGACATTTTCTCCGGAAGCATCGTCCACGACGCCGGGAACACGAGCGGATTCGGCACCGAATACACGTCCCCGCTCGTAGCGGTTTACACCAGCGCCTACAAAGGCTCCTCCCAGCACGCCGGCATCCAGGCACAGTCCCTCGCATTCAGCACCGATGGCGGCTACACGTGGACCAAACATGACGGAAACCCCGTGCTGAACCGCAACTCACCCGAATTCCGTGACCCCAAAGTGTTCCGCTACAACAGCCCGGATGAAGCCTACTGGGTCATGGTCGCCGTCGAAGCTCAGGACCACACCGTGGTCCTGTACCGTTCCCATGACCTGAAGACCTGGGACTACCTGAGCAGTTTCGGACCGGCCAACGCGACCGGTGGCGTGTGGGAATGCCCTGACCTGTTCCCGCTGCCCTTGGACGGCAACGAGGACCAACTCAAATGGGTCCTCACGGTCAACCTCAACCCCGGCGGCCCCAACAGCGGTTCCTCGGGACAGTACTTCGTTGGCCACTTCGACGGCGTGACCTTCACTTCCGAAACCACCGTCACAGACGGGATGCAGGACCCCTTGCGACTTTCCGAGTACCAATGGCTGGACTGGGGCAGGGACTACTATGCAGCCGTGTCATTCAATGACGCGCCCGACGGACGCCGGCTCATGATCGCCTGGATGAACAATTGGCAATACGGCAGCGCCATCCCCACCTCGCCCTGGCGTAGCCCGATGTCCCTGGTCCGCGAAGTCTCCCTTGTGACCGTCAACGGACAACCGCGCCTCAGTCAAGTGGCCGTGTGGGAGAAGGAAGGGTCTCCAACCAGCACCGTTGCCTATGAAGAGCTCGACGTCGACGGCATCCTCCCCCTTGATGGCGGCGCTGCAGTGCAACTCATCGACGTGAAGTTTGTCCCTGGCTCCGCCGAGGAATTTGGGCTCATCGTCCGAGGCAACGGCGCCAAGGGAACAAGAATAGGGATCAGGCCCGGCGATGGTCTTATCCATGTGGACAGAACCGCCTCCGGCAACACCGCCTTCCACGAGTCCTTTGCATCAATGGACACCGCTCCCTTGCAGTCCGAAGACGGAACCTATTCACTGCGCATCTTCGTTGACCACTGCTCAGTCGAAGTGTTCGCCCAGGACGGCCAAGTCACCCTCACCGAGCTGATCTTTCCGGCCCCCGACAGTGTGAGTGTATCGGCGTACGCCACAGGGGGTTCAGCGACAGTTCCTTCGTTAGAGCTCACGTCGTTGGCCTGACAGCGGGCATTGCGGAGTTCTGTAGCTGACGCGCCGGCAGGAGTAGGCTGAAAAAACCAACCCTGAGTTCCAAAGGAGAGATGATGACGCTTCCTCCGACTCACGAACCTGAGCCGTTCCCGCCGGAACCGGGACCGGTCCAGCCACCACCGGATCCCACTACCCCGTTCCCGCCCAGCCCTATTCCGAGTCCAAATCCGACGCCCGGGCCGCTCCCGGTTCCGGATCCTGGTCCCGTTCCACCACATCCAGACCCCACACATCAGCCGGATCAGCCGCCAAGTTAGGCTGGTTTTGGATTAACGAGTACGACGGCGGCCGTCACCTACCAAGGTGAAGGTCGCCGTCGTCGCCGGTTCCGCTCCGCTAGCCGACCGCCCTCTTGATCAGCTCGACGATCCTTGATTCAAGCTCCGGGGTGAGCTCAGTCAGGGCATACGATGTTGGCCACATGCTGCCGTCATCGAGCATTGCGCTCTCTTCGAAGCCGAGAGTGGCATACCTGCTCTTGAACTTGTCTGCGCTCTTGAAGAAGACTATGTTCTTTCCGTCTTTGGCATACGCCGGCATTCCGTACCAGGTCTTCGGTGACAGCTCCGGCGCGTGCTCCCGGACCAGCGCGTGGAGTCGCTGCGCAATGGCCTTGTCTGCCGGCGGCATCTCGGCGATCTTTTCCAGGACATCGCTCTCGCCGTCGGCTTTGGAAGCCTTCTTGGTCTTTTTGAGCTCTTGCGAGCGCTCCTTCATCGCGGCACGTTCGTCCTCGCTGAATCCGTCGTAGGACTTGGTAGTTCCGGTCTCCGTCATGGCAGGCCCCTCTCGCTGCTGGAAATCGTTCGGATATTTCAACGATAGGTCCGGGCCAAGCGCCGGGCTTCTTCAAAACTGCTCGACTTCTTCAAGACTGCTCAGACGCATCCAAGCAGCTCAAGGGAGCACGACGTTTTCGATCGGATCGACGCGCAAATCCCTTGATCTTTTCCTGAGCGAGTGTTGATGGATTGCAGGAGTGGTTCTTGATCCGGGCCCGGCACAGTGTTTCTTGTC
>NZ_JBHZPI010000023.1:0-106893 GCF_042788025.1 Paenarthrobacter sp. YIM B13468
GGAGCGGGAGGTACCGGACACGCGCACGGTGGGGGACCGGCGTCGAACGCTGTTGATACTTCCGGCGCCGCCGGACTATTGCTGGTGATCGGACTGGAAATCACGACGGCGCTACTCGCCGCTACCTTGGTGGCGCGGCTTCGGCGTCGGGTACAAATGGCCGCTGCTTCCTGACTCTCTTTGGCGTTGGTACGGCGGATAATCAGCCCTTTTGGGTTGCACAGTGCCCCGCCAAAATTCAAAGAGGGTCAGGAAGCACAAGCGCAGCAGGAATTCGGCAGGATATTGCCCCGAGCAGGCAGTTTCCCTGCTTGTTGCACGCGCCCCGAACACTGTTCAGTAGAGGGGTGAGTAGAGCTACCAGTAATTCGGGTAAATCCGGCCTTGGATTGTTCAGGGCCACGGGAATCTATGTAGGTGCCATTCTGGGGTCGGGTGTGCTGGTTCTGCCTGCGATCGCCGCCCAAGTTGCAGGGCCGGCGTCGTTGTTAGCATGGGCGCTGCTGTTGGTGTTCTGCACCCCGGTGGCGTTCAGTTTTGCTGAAATGTCCAGGCAGCAGCCCGACGCCGGAGGGATCGCCACGTTCGTGACCCGCGCTTTCGGGCAACGGGCCTCAGTTGTGGCCGGCTATCTCTTCTACTTCGCCATCCCGTTCGGGGCGCCCGCCACAGCGGTGATCGGCGGGGAGTACATCGCTCATGCCATGGGCGGTGGGCGGGAGACGGCCCTGATAGCAGCGGGGCTGATCCTGGCGGCAGGTTTCGTGAGCAACGCGGTGGGGATCCGTGTCTCAAGCAAACTCCAACTCCTCCTCATGGTGTTGCTCGTGGCGTTGCTTGCGCTCGCCGTAGCCGTGGCGGCGCCCTACGCCAAGGCAGAAAACTTTGTACCCTTCGCCCCCAACGGCTACTGGGCAGTGGGCGGTGCAGCGAGCCTGCTCTTCTTCTGTTTCGCCGGCTGGGAGGCCGTGACGCATCTGGCCGGCGAATTCCGCCACCCCGAACGCGACCTGAAGCGGGCCACCTGGCTAACGCTCGTCGTCGTCGGGGTTGTCTACATCGGCTTGGTGGCGGCGTGCGTCGCTGTTCTCGGTCCAGGACTCTCCGGCAGCAGCGTGCCGGTGGCCGAACTGCTGGCGAAAGGACTGGGACCGGCGGCGGCTCCGGTGACGGCAGTGGCGGCAGCCGTGTTGACGTTCGGACCCCTGAATACGTTCGTGGCTGGGGCCAGCAAGCTTGGCGCCAGGTTGGCGTCCGACGGCGTGCTGCCGCGGCCTTGGGCACGTGGCGTGGGTGCAGGGGAGGTGCCTTCCGTGAGCCTGGCGGCACTCGCTGTCATGACGTCGCTTTCCTTCGCCCTAGCAGTTGTGGGGTTCCTCAGCATGGAATTCCAGATAGGCGCCGCCTCGGCATGCTTCACGGCTGTGACCGCTTTTGGTCTGGCCGCCGGGGTACTCCTGTTGCCCCGCGGAACCGCGGCCTGGTACGGCGTGATCGTGGCCGCCGTCGTGATGCTCGTGGTCTTGCTCTTCAGCGGGTGGGCGTTGCTGGTTCCGGCCGTGCTGGGTGCTGCGGCATTGTTGGTGGGGCGCTTGTATTTGAAACCCCCGGTGCCACAATTGAGCCATGGCCGCAGCGTGGTCAATTCGTGAGGGGTTCCGCAGCGGGCCAGACCCCGATGCCCTGCGCCGTCCCTTCTTCATTGCGGCCGTCGTTGTCTTTGCCCTGGTAGTCCTGGCCGAGGTGGGGATGTCGCTCTTGCTGGGGCAGACAGCCGTCGACCCCGTCTCCGCAAGCGATGCCAACAACCTTGGCGTTCCGCTGGATGTCTTCCTCAAGACGCAGCGGGCCGATGCCGAACCGCCAGGCGCGGGCATCGGATTCCTTGCATTCCTGGATGGGTTGCTGCTGTTTACCGTGGTGATGCTGGGCCTCAGCCTGATCATCGACCTGCGAACCTATGGCCGTATCCAGGGCCTGGCAACGTTCATCGTGACGCTGCTGTGGGTTATCGCGGCGTTCCTTACGGCGATGTTGGCCTTGGCGAAGCTGTTCCTGATGATCGGGTTGTTCGTGGCCACCCCGTTTGGAACCATTGCGTACCTGGCCCTGTGGGGGAGCTTTCCGAAAGGGCAGGCAGCGGGGATCCTGGGTTTGCTGCTGGTCCTGAAAATCGTGTTTGCCATGCTGCTGATTCTCAGCCAACCCAAGTTCCTCAAAGTCACAGGGCTGGTGGTGCTGCTGGTGGTTTCCGTGCTGCTTCAGGTGATCCTGGGGCTGATCCACGGGTTCCTGCCCGGACCACTGGTGTCCATTGGGGATCAGTTCTGGGCGTTGATCACTGTGGTGGTGGCACTCGTGTGGGCACTGATCATGCTGATTGCGTCCATTCCCGCGATCATCAACGCTCTGCGCGTGAGCGGCTCGGCGGGGGACTAGCCTTGCCACCAGTCCGGTGACTTCGCGGGAAGCCTGCCAATTCGCAGGGAAGTTTCCCCGCGAACGCGCAGCTTTCCCGCTACCTCGAGCCAACTCACAGCGAAACCCGCGTCAATTTGTCAGGATTCGAGATCTGCCGCAACCCGCGGATGGTGCCGTCAGGGCCGCCGTCGAGCGCCAAGACATCGAGTACCAAGACGTCGGCACGGCCCGAGTGCCGGAGTACCAGCGCTGGTTCCCCGTTCACAGCGATGAGCTCGGCGGTGATGGGCTGTACGGGATCGAAGGCGGCTGCCTTGCCGAGGATGCCCACGAAGAACCGCCCGATTCGTTCGGCCCCGAACACCGGGTTCATTGCGCTCTTGACCTTGCCGCCGCCGTCGGCCCAGAGAACGGCGTCCCGATCGAGCATGGCCACTACCGTGTCAATGTCACCTTGCTCGATGGCCCCTGCCAGCTTCTCCAAGGCCGCGCGGTCCTTGGTCCTGGGCGCGGGAGCGTCCGGGTCGATGTCCAAACGGCGCTCGGCCCTGGAAATCATTTGGCGTACGGCAGCGGGGGTCTTTTCCAGGATGTCCGCGATTTCCGGCGCGGACATCCCAAAAGCGCGGTGGAGCACAAGCGCCGCACGGGCCTCCGGCGCCAGCTGCTCAGCCAGGTGAAGCAAGGTCAAGGACAGGAGCTCGCGGTTGGCCACGGTTTCCTCCGGAAGCCTGGAGGTATCTACAGGCTCCGGCAACCAAGGCCCCGTGTAGTCCTCGCGCACAGCGGCGAGTTGGCGCACCCGGTCAACCGAGCGCCGCACGCACACCGTTGTCAGCCACGCGGGCCAGGACTCCACGCGGTGGCCGTCGGCCTTCCGTTCCTGCCGGACGGCATCGATGGCAACCTCGGAGACGACGTCCTCGGCATGGCCGAAATCTCCCAACATCCGGTAGGCGATTCCCAGCAAACGATTCCGCTCGCTCTGCCAGGCGGCCGTGGCCGATACCGCAAGACTCATGCCCTCCACGCTACCCCTCAGACGATCGGGTTCTTCTCATCTACCGGCGGCTCCATTTGCGTGCTCACGGCAATCCTGTTCCACACATTGATCGTGGAGATGGCCAGAACCAAACCACCCATCTGGCTGTCGTCGAAATGGGTGGCGGCCGCGTTCCAGACCTCGTCGGTGACGGTGTCCGGCCCCAGCTGGGTTATGGCGTCGGTCAAGGCCAGCACGGCCTGCTCGCGGGCATCGAAGAAGACCTTTGAATGCTGCCACGCTGCCACGGCATGCAGTTTGCGGGTGGGAATCCCGCGCTTCCTGCCGTCGGTGGCATGCATGTCCACGCAGAAACCGCAGCCATTAAGGATGGAGGCGCGGAGCTTGATGAGTTCGTACAAATCGGGATCAACCGACTTCCGGGCGTAGCCTTCCAGCCCGATGACAGCGGCGTAGCCGAGTTTGTTGCTACGGCCGATATTGATGCGGGTCATGCTGTTTCCCTTCTGTGGTGGTGCTTTACATCAGGGATGTCGTAAGGGAGGGCCGAAGTGTGACAGCCTTGAGGACCTTGTTAGAGTCGGTGCGTGCGAGCAGTGATATTTGATGACGTCCGGGCCCGGCCTGAAGTGCGGGAAGTAACCACGCCTGAGGCCCCGGCCGGTGGAGTGGTGGTGAAGGTCGAGGCCACTGGCATGTGCCGCAGCGACTGGCACGCCTGGGCCGGACACGACGACATCGCCTTTCCCCACGTGCCCGGCCACGAGCTCGCCGGTGTCATTGCTGCCGTGGGCGAAGGCGTCCAGCGCTGGAAAACCGGCGACCGCGTAACTGTTCCTTTCGTCTGCGGATGCGGCAAATGTGAGTGGTGCTTGGCAGGAGAGGCCCAGGTCTGTCCGGAGCAGCAACAGCCAGGCTTTACCCACTGGGGATCCTTCGCCGAGTTTGTCGCCCTGCATGCTGCGGACAGCAACCTGGTGGCCATTCCTGACAGTGTTGAATTTACGACGGCGGCCAGCCTCGGCTGCCGCTTCGCCACCGCCTACCGGGCGCTCGCTGCCCGGGCGAAGGTGAAGGGCGGAGAATGGGTGACCGTTGTTGGCGCCGGGGGCGTGGGCCTGAGCGCGGTCATGATTGCCAAGGCGCTTGGAGCGCGGGTCGTGGCCGTGGACCGTAACCCTCAGGCGTTGGCTGTGGCTGCACGCCTGGGTGCCGAACACACCGTCCTTGCTGACGGCTCGGACATTCCGGAAGCCGTCAACCGGCTGACCGGGGGTGGCAGCCACGTGGCGATTGACGCCGTCGGAAGTGAACAAACGTGCGCCGACGCGATCCTCAGCCTTCGTCGTCGTGGAAGGCATGTCCAGATCGGCCTGTTGCCTTCCATTAACGGGCACCCGCGCGTCCCGATGGATCGCGTTATTGGCTGGGAGCTTGACCTGCTCGGCAGCCACGGCATGGCCGCAGTTGATTACCCAGGCATGATGGCGCTCATCGAACAAGGCTTGCTGCAACCACAGCTGCTGATTGAACGCACCATTGGCCTGGAGGAAGCGGCGGTCCTGTTGCCGAGCTTCGATACAGCGACCGTGGCCGGGATGACCATGATCGACCCGGCCCGCTAACTGCCTGGCACCCCCAACTAGGTCGCAGTTAAGCGCGTTTTGAGCCGTCAAAACGCGCACAAATGCGACCTACTTGGGTTAGTCCACCGGGCGGTTCCGGTACGCAGCGAGGAAGTGTTCGATCCTGCGCACCGCTTCCTCGATGTCCTCCACGGTCGGCAGGATCACGAAACGGAAGTGGTCCGGTGTGGGCCAGTTGAAGGCCGTGCCGTGCGAGACGAGGATCTTCTGTTCCTGCAGCAGTTGGAGGACGAACTTCTCGTCGCTTTCGATGGGATAGATCTCCGGGTCCAGCCGGGGGAACAGGTACATTGAGCCGGCCGCGGGGACGCACGAAACGCCGGGGATCGCCGTCAACAACTTCCACGCCAGATCCCGTTGCTCACGCAGGCGCCCGCCGGGACGAATGAGTGCTTCGATGCTCTGGTATCCACCCAGGCACGTCTGGATGGCGTGCTGGGCGGGAACGTTGGAGCACAACCGCAATGAGGCCAGCAGCTCCAAGGATTCCCGGTAGGCAGCTGTTGCGGTCAATGGTCCCGTCACGGCAACCCAACCTGCACGGTAGCCGGGCATGCGGTAGGCCTTGGAAAGTCCGCTGAACGTGAGAACCGGGATGTCGTCCGCCACCGCGGCGGTATGAATGTGCGGGGCGTCGACGTAGCGGATCTTCTCGTAGATCTCATCGGAAAACAGGACGAGATCATGCTTCCGCGCCAACGCCGCGAATTGCTCAAGGATGTGCCGGGGATAGACGGCACCCGTGGGATTGTTCGGGTTGATGATCACGATGCCCCGTGTGCGCGGAGTGATCTTCGCTTCGACGTCGGCCATGTCCGGCCACCAATTCTCGTCCTCATCGCAGAGGTAGTGCACGGCATTGCCACCCGTGAGGGTCACGGCCGCGGTCCAGAGCGGGTAGTCGGGTGCCGGGATGAGGATCTCGTCGCCGTTTTCCATGAACGCCTGCAGGGTCATGGAAATGAGTTCGCTGACGCCGTTGCCGATGAAGACATCCTCGACGCCGATCGTCATCAGTCCGCGCGTTTGGTAGTACTGCGAGATCGCGGTCCGGGCGGAGAAAATGCCTTTGGAATCGCTGTAGCCCTGGGCACCACGGATGTGGTGGATCATGTCCACCACCACTGACTCCGGCGCTTCCAACCCGAACGGTGCCGTGTCCCCAAGGTTCATCTTGAGGATGCGGTGTCCCTCGGCTTCCATGGCCTTGGCGGCCTGGAGGATGGGACCACGTAGTTCGTAGCGGACATTCTGGAGTTTGCTGGAGTGCTGCATCGGACGCATGGTTGATCTTTTCATGGCAGCTGCCCAGGCAGGCAAACGTGTCCGGAAATAGTCACGGGTTCAGCCGCACCTCGCAAAGTTGGGGGTTGCTCAGACAGATGTTCACCGGATCAACGATGATGCTGGACCTCAACTCAGTCCGTACCAAAACGAGCGCGTTGACGTTGACTTTGGTGCCGACGTCGGGATTGACGCCCACCACTACGCACCTCATCAGGGAGAGGGGCGGCGAGCTTTGGCAGGCGGAACCCTGGGTGAAGTCCAATTGCAGTTGCGCCGTCTGGAATGCGTTACGGGCTGTTTCAATCCGTGATCCCAGGACGCTGGGCACGGTGGCCTTCACGGGAACAGCAATTTCCAGGTTGACCGTGCTGCCGCGCCCTACCTTCTCGCCGCCCGCGGGACTCTGGTTGACTACCGTTCCTTCAGGCGAGGCGCTTTCGATTTCCGTCGTGGCCGCTTTGAAACCGGCGTCCGTCACGATCTTGACCGCCTCAGCCTGCGGTTTGGTTTTCACGTCCGGAACGTTGGCGTCCTTGAACATGAAGTACAGGATCACGCCGATAACCGCCAGCAGCACCACACCCCCGATGATCACCCACAACCACGGGAATCCCGGCTTGGGCTTCGGCTTTTCGGCCGCCGGAACAGTCAGGGTGACCACATGCGCCTGGTCCGCGTAGTCCTCGGGTGCGTCGTCGGCGGAGTAGGCGATGAGCTTCACCGGGTAGCTGCCCTCGGAAGCTCCTGCGGTGTCGAAGTTGACCACGTACTGTTCGGTGGCCCCGGCAGCGATGGTCCGCAGAGGGTTGGGGATGGTGGTGTACGTTTTCGACGGCGGATTGGTCACCTGCCCCGGGAAGGCGCCGAGCACCACACGCTCCGAAGTGGTGGAGCCGTTGGTGACGGAAGCTGTCAGCGATCCCTTCCCGTCGTTAAGAACCACATCCGGGGAGCTCAACGTCATGGTGATGGCAGTCATGGCACAACAACTCCTGGGATCGCGGTTTGTAGTTTCGGTGCATAGCAGCACATCTCAGCCTCCAGCTTCCTGGATCAGCAACACACAGGTCCCCAGACCGGGACAGACGATTCCCAGCTGTCCGCCCGAGGTCCCGAAGGTCAGGTCCACGGTTTTCCCTGGGCCTGAATTCTGCTCAGCCCGCGTGCCCTGCACCAACAGCGAGACGGTGACCGCCTGCTGCGGGGCGAGCCTTGCCCGCTTGGTGGGAGGTCCGAAATAGAACAGGCCTCCACCGAATTCCTTCACATCGAACACACACGCGCCCGTAACCACCAGTTGGGTATCCGATGCCGAACACGAACCGCCGTGGGCAGACAGGTCTGCCGAAGTGAGTTTCGCGCCCGCGGCTGCGCCGGAGAATCCGCCCTGCCAGTCCCGTGCTGCATCGTTGTTCCCGCCCCCGCAACTGACGCCGAACACCAGCACTAACAGCGCGATCACTCCACAGGCGACCACCACGAGAATTGGGGTTCGGTTCTCCTTATTCATGCCGGGTCATCCATTTGCCTGCACCGTGACCTCATCCGTCACGTGCGCGGGTTTCATGCCTTTGACGATCCGCCGGACCAACTCCAACTGCCCGCCCGCCTCCGCAGGAACCAGCACCCTGATATGGAAGGCACCCGGAACGGATTCCACCTCGAACCCCGGCACGCCAGTGGCCAGGTGCAGGAAACGGGTGAGACCGTCCACAGTGCCGCGCCGTGCAGAGAGTTGTGCCGCGGCCGCGATGAGGTCCCGCTGCCGCGATATGGGAATGGCACCGGTCCCGGGAATGCTGCCCGATCCAGCGCCGCCCTCCGGACCGGGAAGCGTCAACCAGTCCAGATCCACCCAGCGCGAAAGAAAAGGAATCAACGACGACGGCGCGCGCCCGGGATCGGGAACGGTATGGATGCGGTCCAAGACCTGCCGGACGGGCCCATGCATATCCTCGGCCACAGCAAGAAGGGCCTGCAGGGGAGAGCTGGTGTCGGCGGCCACCTGGAACACTTCCGGCAGGACCCTCAGCAGCTTGGACTCCTGAGGCACATTGGACTCCTCAGGCCCATTGGACTCCTGAGGCACATCGGACTCAGCCATTGCCATGGACCACCTCGATCCTGTGTTCACCCGAGCAGAACAGCCAGGTGTCGGGCAGCGTCACAACATCCTCCACCACGCGCCGCGTGCAACTTTCCCACTGAACGGCGTTGTCCCAGCTGCGATAAACGCCTTTGGGGCCGGCAGCAAGGACCACGGGCTTGCCGTCAAGGATGGCGCCGGACACGGAACGGACAGGCTCGAACCGGGTACGGTCCCTCAACGGCAGATTGCAGTTAACGTCCGGCACGCTCCACTGAGCTGACGCCTGGCCCAGCTGCAGCCGTAAGACCCCGCCGCTCTGGGTAGCGGCGTAGGCAGCGTCACCCATCACGTGGACACCCCAGCAACTGCCCCCGGTCCAGCCAGTGCTGAACTGCTCCCACGAATTCATGAAGGACTCATCAAAATCCGTGCGGCCCAGCTCGTCGATCTTCAGCCGCAGGCATCCCGTCCCTGCCCCTTCCGGCACTGCGCGGCCGAGCCACACGTAGCTCGCACCGCCGTCGTATTGGATGGTCATGCAGCGGATGTCCTCGCCAGCGGCCTTGACCTGCTTGAAGCTGTCCGCTGTACCGGCATCGGGGGAGAGCCAGACGCCTGCCGAGGCCTCGGCGGCCACCACAACACCTGTTCGCCCGCGGACGTCCACCAAGGCGTCCACGGCGTAAAAGCCACGATCCGGCTGGGACGTGTCCACGACGTTCTGTACGGGAATGGCACCCTGGCTCATCGGAAGTTCGTAGAGGCCGCGTTCGCCTGCCAGCAACAGCAACGGCTCACCCTGGCGGTCCACCCAACACAAATCCGCGACGACGAACCCCAGTTCCGCTGCTTTGCGCCACGATTCGCCGAGGTCCTCGCTGAGATAAATACGGGAACCCGTACCGGTCACCGTGCTCACGGCCACCATGCCCGGGTGCCGCTCCGGACCCAGCCGGCCAGGTGCGGGGGAACGGAACGGGGCGATGGCGCGGACGGTTTCTTCCGCCTGGTCGCCGCCGGAGGGATCTCCAAAATCCGCACAGGCTTCCCAGCCGTCGGCGGCGTTGGTGGTGCGGAACAGGGTGCCGCCCTGGGCCACGAACCACGTTTTGTCCTGGCCTTCAGCCTGGACCAAGGACACGGCATCACTGTCCGGAACTTTGTCCACTTCCAGCCTGACCCGGTCCACATACTGAACGCCAGGCTCGGCCTCCTCCATGGCGCGGTACAGATTGGAGACACGCAGTGGCTTCCCAAAGCCGGATCCGTAACCGGACGAATCCGGGCTCAGCGGACTGATCCCTTCAGACAGGCGGCCCACGATCCTGGATTTCACGGCCTCGGCATCCTCGTCGGGACGAACAACGATCCGCGCATCCACCAGCACCTGTTTGTAGAGGCCCCAGCGCACTACAGGCTCGGCGCCAACCGTGGACCGCCTGCGGAGATATTGTTCCACTTCGATTCGCACTTCGTCGCGTGCGTGTGACATAAGGTCCGCTGCGCGTAATGGTTGGGCCGCGCCTGCTCCGCCGCCGGGAACGAATGGGACCAGCACAATTTCCACTTCCCCGGGCCGGGCAAACGCCCACAGATCCTTGCGTGTGAAGGCCCTCGCACGGCCCACGCCGCCGTGCCGCCGTGCCAGGACCTCGTAGTCCCGGACGGTAACTGCGCGGTCGCGGGCTTGAAAATCCTGAGGCGCGCGCCTCAGGGCGTTCTCCAAGGACTCGCCGTCGCGGCCTCCCGTTGCCGGCTCCGGATTGGTGACCTTGGCTCCCGGGACAGGAGAACGGAGCACCGTGAGCTGACCCGCGCCGACGTTACCGCCGGAACCACCACCGCTGCGGTACCAAGCGCGAACTTCGGCACCTGCCCCTGGTACCAATGGCCCTTGCCCGGTTTCCGTCCGCGTCCTGGACTCTTCGTCCCACCACGCGAACACCGCGACGCCGGCACTTCGGTCGATCCGCACCGGCATCTCACCAGGCCTTGCGTCGGCGAACGCCTCCACTTCCCTGCAGTACCGGAAGGGTTTTCCGTCGACCAGCACAGCCTCGCCACTGCTTAGCCGCGTCCCTGCCGGAACTTCGACGGCGATTGCCAGCCCTGCGCCCGAGACGATCGGCGCGTTCGGGATCACGAAGCTCTGGCCCGGCCTGCCGGTCCCGGCACCAATCGGTACGGCGTCGTACATGGTGACATCGGCTGCGGGGACCAGGACGCTGCTCTCGCCGGGAGCCAAAGTGGCTGCCGCCGTCGTCGTAAATACCGGCTGGGGTGAGCCAGGAACGCCCGGTGGGCAGCTGACCTGCGTGCCGCGGGGGATCCGGATCTCCTGGCCTGCGGTTGTGCCAGTGGCGGATGAGCGGCTGAATTCCAGCATCGTTTCGGCCGTGCTCGGCGGGTACAGCGACGTGCCCAGGAGGTTCAGGTAAACGGCGTAAAGCTTGTCCGGCACACGGTTGAGCCGGTACATGAGCGTGTCCGTAAGGTAGGCGAAGGCCTCCACGATGGTGATGCCGGGATCGTGGACCGAGAGGTCCGTCCACTCAGGGGCAATTTGCTGGATGCGCTCGCGGGCGCCGGCCACGAGGTCCGCGAAGCTGCGATCGTCCAGGTTGGGCACGGGGACACTCATACTGCACCTCCGGATTCCACGGGCAATGCGATGGCGATCTCGTCCTCAAGCTGGGTGGTGCGGACACGGTACTTCAGCCGCACCTCGAGAACTTCGGGATCCTCCGGCGAGCGTGACGCGTCCAGGGAAAGGACCGTGATGCGTCGCTCCCACTGCGCCACCGCGCGGGCCACATAGTGGATGGCCAGTCCGGCGGTGGTGTCGTCAGCCGGAGCGAATGCCAAACGGAACAAGTGGCAGCCGTATGTCGGGCGGTTGACGCGCTCGCCGGGCCTGGTGCTCAGCAGGAGGAGGAGGGCCTGACGGATGGAGGCTGCGTCCGTAACAGTCGCCAACCTGCCTGCAGGGGTGATGCGCAGACCGGGGACGCCGGCTGCTGCGTCGAAATCCGGATGGATGAAAGCAATCGATGTGTAGCGTGGGGCGCTCATGACTGTCCCTTTTTCATGAACCCGACCCCACCAACGTTTGTCCGGGCCGCCGCACGTTGTACTTCACGGCGCCCGGGGGTGTGCCGTCGGTGAAGCCCTCCACAGTGTCAAGGCAGACGGCCTTGCCCCCGATTCTGATGAAGGTTGAATAGCCTTTGGTGACCGGCAGCGTCTTATTGCAAGGCTTGATGTTGATGCCAATATGAGGGCACATGCTGATGTCCCGGCCTTGGGGATCGTTGTCCACCAGCACCGGCGACCCCTTGACACGGACCCACTCCTGCGAGGGGACGTTCTCCACTTTGCCGTCGTGCCCGCACCGCAGGATAGCCTCCTTGACCAGGATCTTCATGGCTTAGGCCTCCTCGAAGTCGACTGATTTCGCACGGATTTTCATGGCTTTGCCCGGGGCTTCCAGCACCAGGTCCGTGGCAGCGGTGATGCGGAGCTTCTCCGGGCCCAGCTCCACTGACGAGCCGTGGCCGTCCGTGAAGCTCACGGTGCGCGCACCGCCGTCGAGCATTATTTGTTGGCCGTCCGCACTCCGGAACGTGTACCGGCTCTCCCGGGGAGTGTTGACGCGGTTGTCGGGCGTCTGTTCGCTGCCGTACAGGCCACCGAGGATGATGGCCTGAGCCGGATCCGTGGCGGGAAGCAGCACCAGGACGTGGTCGCCGGGAGCTGGCGGTGTGACCATCCCCTTGCCAGGACCAGCTGCTGCCGTGAGCACGGGAGCCCATGCGGTCTGCAGGTCCGGGTAGGCCGGTAGTTGCACACGCGCACGCCCACGGGCCTCGGGATCGTCAACGTCCACCACCGTGCCCAGAGTGAAGACGTCCGGGCGCCTTTCGGGAATCGGGCTCGGTGGTCGCGTGGTAAGGGTGGTTTCGTAGCCCGTGCCATCCAAACGGTGTGAGGCGCTCGCGATCAGGTACGTTCCTTCGATGGACGGCGCCACCCCCTTGATCCGCACGCGCCCACCCGCCCTGAGCCCGGGATTGCCCTCAGCCACGAACACTGCCGTGACCTGCCCGGCTATCCTGACGTCCAGCTCGGACTGCGCCAATCCATTCGCCTCCTGGGTGGAGTCGAGCACTTCGTTGTCCCGCCGGAGTTCGCCGCCTGCGCCCACGCTGGCCAATGTTGGGTCAGCTGCCACTTGGGCTTTGGCATCGCTGCTGCTCGTTTCGGCCTGGTGGACTGAAGCGTCCTCGGCACGCCAGCCGTTGATCATTGCGGACGCGTACGCGGGTTCCTGGCTGACCTCGATCTCCGCCGAATGCAGGGATTCCCCGAGGCTGAGCTCCAAGGGTTCGCCTTCGCCGTCGAGTCCTGTGAGCCTGAGGGTGCCGTCGTGCACCACAGGGTAGGCGCCCACCCGTGCACTCTGTTCAACGAGAAGGCTCAGGTCCGTGCGGGCGCACTGGTAGACCTGCCCGAGCTTGGCGCCGCCGCCCACTACATCCAGTCCGGTGCCCTCGCAGAGTTTTCTTGCCAGTCCGGCGAGATCGACGTCCTCGTGCAGCCTGGTGAATTGGCGCTTCCTCAGCCGGTGCAGGGCATCGTAGGCCCTGATACGGATTTCCTGACCGAGGTTGGCCCCGTAGCTGTACTCCACAACGGTCACCTCCCCCACGAAGAGCGGGGTCCGGTGGCCGCCGAGCTCAACCCGGAGGGCATCACCAGGGCCCGGATCGACGCCACCCCTTGCGGCGGCAGTCCTGCCCGGACCGGGCCGCCAGCTGATGAGGCACTGGGCCGGCCTGGCCAAGGATCCCAGCACCTGGACTGAAACGATGGCTGCCGTTTCCGCAGTTGTCAGTCTTCGCCTGCCCAACGTCACGACGAGCTCGGGAAGGCCCTGGACTTGCCTCATGATGCTTCACGCCTCATGGTGCTTCACCAACCGGAGGGACGGCGAGCGGCCCGCTGAAGTGAGCGGGGTCGTCGATATCGTTGTACTCCAGGAGCAGCTTCCAGAGCAGGGGCGTCCCGAAGGCTTCAACGGAAAGTCGCCCCAACTCAGCCGGCGGCACCTCAGGAAGGAGCTCGCCGCCGTCGGGCGTTGATGCGCCTCTGTCCGTGCTGCCGTCGCCTGTGACCGCCAACGTGTCCACGGGTGGGGCCGTCAGATCCACGGCAGGGAGCCGCTGGGCGAGCTCGTAATTCTCGCCGCCTTCCTGGTCCGCGGACTGGCCCACGCGAACAAAGACCATCCGCATCCAGGACCTGAGTGGTGAACCGTCAGGGGCAAAGCGATCGAAGCGCTCCGCAACCTCGGTCACGATTCCCGGCACATTCCACGCCCGGCCCCACACAAACCGGACCGACGGCGGCCTCCGCTGGCGCTCCACCTCCGCGCTGTTCTCGGCGAGCGCCCAGATGGGCCTGGTCATTTGCCGCACGTCCTGCACATGAAGCGACGCCGGCGCGAGGTCGACGTCGAAGAGCAGATCCAGCCTCAGCTCGGTGTGGCCGCCTCCCGTGAAGAGCAGGGGGTCATCGGCCAGTCCGCTGCCGCTGAGTTTGCCGCCCGCACTTCTCCGGGGCTCCACGCCGGCCGAGCGCTGCATCACTACCGTTTCCGGGTTGAGCAGGCAGCCGAGATGCTCCCCGGTGTCCTCGATCAGGAAGGCGACACGTTCCATGTCAGACCGCCCGTTGTTCGTCGGTGAGGCGGGCTTGGCGGGCGATCGCGTCGGTTACAGGGGCGGTTGCCGGGTTTGCCGTGGGCGCGGGCCGAGGGGCGAGCTCCGGCCAGGTTCCCTTGAGCGTCGGTGCGGGTGTGTGGGTGGGCGTGTGTTGTGGGGAAGGGGTGCGTTGTGAGGAAGGCGGGCGTTGTGGGGCCTGTTCTGCGCTCCATTTTTGGCTTGAAGCACGCATTTCGGGCCCCGCAACGAGGGGTGTTTCGGTTCGGTCCGTGCGAAGGCGGAGCCTGTGGGTGTGTTGCGGGGCCTGTTCTGCGCCCCATTTTTGGCTTGAAGCACGCACATCGGGCCCCGCAACGAGGGGTGTTTCGGTTCGGTCCGTGCGGAGGCGCAGTTTAGCGGTGTGTTGTGGGGCCTGTTCTGCGCCCCATTTTTGGCTTGAAGCACGCACATCGGGCCCCGCAACGTGGGTGGGGACGTTTTGTGGGGCCTGCTCTGTGCCCCATGTGGGCCTGGAATCGCGCATATCGTGCCCCGCAACGTGGGTGGGGATGTGTTGTGGGGCCTGNGGGTGGGGATGTGTTGTGGGGCCTGCTCTGTGCCCCATGTGGGCCTGGAATCGCGCATATCGTGCCCCGCAACGTGGGTGGGGATGTGTTGTGGGGCCTGCTCTGTGCCCCATGTGGGCCTGGAATCGCGCATATCGTGCCCCGCAACGTGGGTGGGGATGTGTTGTGGGGCCTGTTCTGCGCCCCATTCTTGGCTTGAAGCACGCATATCGGGCCCCGCAACGAGGGGTGTTTCGGGTCGGTCTGTGCGGAGGCGGAGCCTGGGGATGTCTTGTGGGGCCTGCTCTGCGTCCCATGTTCGTACGGAATCGCGCATATCGTGCCCCGCAACGAGGGGTGTTTCGGGTCGGTCTGTGCGGAGGCGCAGCATGGGGGTTTGTTGTGGGGCCTGCTCTGCGTCCCTTGTCGGCCTGGAATCGCGCATATCGGGCCCCGCAACGAGGGGTGTTGTACTGGGGGTGCGTTGCGGGGCCCGCTTTGCGCGCCAAGAGCGTCCCCAGGCACGCAGAGTGGGCCTCGCAACAGGAGGGGTGTTGGTCGGAACGGCAGGAGGAACCAACCCGGCGTCGCGCAGTAACTGAACCCAGTGCTCAGGTGCGCCTTCCACGTTCAGGCCGCGCACCGGCGTCGAACTTTCCCACGAAGACGGCTCCGAACCCGAAGACTCCGAACCCGAAGGTGCCGGCGCGCCCGCACCCGGAGAACCCGAGCCCCGGCCCGGCCCACGATCCAGCCACTCAGCCACACCTCGCAACCGATGCGCAGCCGCCCGCCGCCACGAGAAGCCAGGCTCAGGCGATGGGAGCGCGGGCATCGTCGAGCTCCAGGCGGTCGTATGCGATGCTGAGGGATTCGATGGCGAGATCCTTGCCCATGGCGTCAAGGGGTGCGCCGAACCAGTCGCACGGCCAGGCCCCCAGGAGGTTCCAGCGGCGCACTTCCACGGAACCGGCATCGTTGAGCATCGCAATAGAGACGTTCCGGCGTTCCACCTTTCCGTCTACGGCTTTGAAGAGCCACTGCAGCATCTCGGTGGAGTCGGTGAGCCCGTACTTCAACGTCACTGGGGTGTATTCCACTTGCCCGGGGATGACGCGGACTGTGCTGTTTTCGCCGCCTGAGCGGTAGAGGATCCGGTCGATTTTCAGGCCGAGGCCCTCCACTTTGGTGAAGTGGCCTTGAACCACGCCTTGGATGACGAGCTTGAAGTTGTAGGCCCGGTATGGGTCCACCACGTTGCCGGGCTGCGCTGCAGGTGTTGGGGTTGTCATGTCAGGCTCCTGCGCTCTCTGTCTCGCTGGTGTTGTCCGCCGACTGCATGAGCTTGAAGATCACAAACTCGGCCGGTTTCACGGGCGCGATCCCGATCAGCGTGACCACTTGCCCGGCGTCGCGGACCTCTGGAGGGTTGGTTTCTTCGTCGCACTTCACGAAAAATGCCTGTTGAGGAGTAGTCCCGAGCAGGGCGCCGTCCCGCCACACGTTGGTCAGGAACGCCCCGATGTCGCGCCGGATCGACTTCCACAGCGTGTGATCGTTGGGCTCAAACACCACCCAGCGCGTCCCGTCCGCCACCGACTCCTTGATCATGTTGGTTAGGCGACGCACATTCACGTACCGGTATTCGCTCGCTTCGGGAGCTTTGGTCCTGGCGCCCCAAATCCGGATGCCCTCGCCCGGGAAGTACCGGATGCAGTTCACGCCAGCCGGGTTCAGGACCTCCTGCTCACCGCGGCTCACGCGCCGCACAAGATCGATCGCGCCCTGGATGGGCTCGTTGGCTGGCGCCTTGTGGACGCCGCGGGTCGCGTCAACGCGTGCCCACACGCCTGCAATATGGCCCGACGGCGGCTGGGTCACCTTTTTCCCGGACACCGGATCGATCATCACGATCCACGGGAAATACAGGGCCGTGTAACCGCCGGGGGATTGCGGGGCGCCGAGGTCCTGCTGCTCGCTGGCTTCGCTGGATGCCCCTTCCCGGCTAGCTGCGGCGGAGGGTCGTGGTGAGTCGGGCCAGTCCGGAGCATCGGAGGAAACCGAGGAGGAGGACGACGGCGTGCTGTCGCTGCCTTCCGTGTCCACGGGTTCCTCAGACGCGTCTTCGGAATCGCCCGAGCCGGCGTCGTCACTTGGGCGGGCGTCGTCCGAGTCCCCATCGTCCGGGCCAGCGTCGCCGCCCGGACCCTCATCCGCCGTCGTCCGCTCGTCTGCGGCGCCGGGATCCCTCGCCCCCACCGGAACGCCGGACGTCGCGGCCCTGGTGAGCGCCCCGACGTCGTCGACTTTTTCCACAGTGTCCATGATGGCCATGCGGTCCTGGCGGAGCGGGTGCTCCACATGCGCCGCCAGTGCCGCGTAGGATTCAGCGTCCGCGAAGCCCGGCGCAGCCACCATGGAGATGTCGTCCACGGCTTCGAAAAGCGTGAGGCCTGTGGGCTTGGTGGCCGTGCCCGTGAGGCTGCCGTTGGCCCCAATGTTCACCACATAACAACGGCTTCCTCCGTTTGAGAAGAAGCCGTAAACAGCGTTGGAGAGCGGTGTGCCCGCTGTCGCGTTGCCGACATATTGGTCCACGAACTGGGTCCAGTTGTCCAGCACACGGAGTTCATCCACCAACGCGTCCTGGTCCGGAGCCACGCCTACGAACGCCGCGATGCTGGTGTTGACCTGCCCAATGGCACGTGCGCCGCTGGGCACTTCCTGAACATAAACTCCCGGCGCCTGATAGTTCGCCATGGTGCTCTCCCTTTCCTACCCGCAATCAAGCGGGTCAGGTCCACCGGATGATGACCGGCAGGCTGCTGGTGCTGGCCGAGACTTCCTTTTCGGTGCCGCTTACCGCTACGGCAAAGTGCTGGAGTTCATCCGCCGAGGCCAGGACCTCGAAGTGGCCGGTCGCATCGCTGACGACTGCCGTGGCGGAAGAATGGGCATGGATGTAGGCGTCCGGGATGCCTTTGTTGTGTACGTCCACGAGCCGTCCGTGGATTCGGCGGGCAACGCCGGTCTTGGCAATGAGCGGTTCAAGGACAGGCGGGCCGGCAGGTTCTTCGAAGCGCAGCGCCACGGGGATCCGGACCAGGAACCCGAGCCCTTGCCGGATGGCTCCGGAGTACTCCTCGGGACGGAATTCCCCGGTGGAAACTACCGAGTACTGGCTGTGGCGTTCCACGGCGAGGAGCAGTTGCTCCATGTTGTCCAGTTGTTGGGGGCCATGGCATTCCACTGCTACCCGCAGTTCGAGGTCCAAGACCGGGCCATCGCGACGCGACCTTCCCACGCGGTTGAGCGTGACTGCATGCACGGTGACCGGAGCGTCCGGGGTGGCAGCGACGGCGTCGGGGGAGCCGTCGTCGAACCTTACGCGCTGGGGAGTGACGGCGTCGGAAAGTACCCCCAGGAGGTCGGTCAACGACGAACGCACATAGCCCACGGCAGAACCCAGAACTCGAAAGGTGACCAGAATTGCAACTGGGACTAGGTTACTCCCGCTGTTGCGTGTAGTCACTGGGGAATCAGGAGTAACTCCATTCGATTGAATCTGCAGGTGGGCGCCCGCCGTCGTGCAGGACGTCGTCACAACCGTTCTAAACGCTCCACCGCCTGCCGCATGGAAAACCCTGCTGTCTACTTCAATTCCCGGACTGCGTCCTGCCACCATGCCACTGTTGCCGCGGCAGCTTCCGGGAGGGGCGTCGGTTCGAGGCCCAGGAGACGCTGGCTTTGCGAGGAATCCATCACGAACGGCCGCTCGAACTGGTAGAGCATTTCAGCAAGCTCGCGCATATCGGTCGAAAAGAGACCCGCGGTCCTCAATACCCATCCGGGAACAGCACTCACCTTCGGAACGGAAACGCCGGCAGCGTCAGCGAACGCCGTAGCAAGTTCGCGTTGGGTTAGCGCCGGACCGGTCGGAGCGTGGAGCACGGTGTTCCAAAGCTTTGGATCCCGGGCTGCCGCGATCATGGCGGCTGCCAGGTCAGGGACAAATGTGAACGAGTGCGGTTGCCCAGCGCTGCCAATCACCTGGACCGACTTTCCCTCCACAACCAGCGGGACCATTCGTTCGCCTGCATGCGCCGTCCGCACCAGCGGACCGAAGAAGTCGCCGGCCACAACACTCACAGTATTTGCAGCGTGCGCCTGCCGCGCGTTCAGCAGTTCCGTGCGGATGCCTCGTTTGCCTCCATCCGCCGCCCGTGGACCCGCTTCGGTCATCACACTGTCCGGCCGGCTATAGGAGTAGAGGCTCTCTGGAAATACGACGACGGCGCCCGCGGCTGCCGCTGCATCCATCACCACTTGTTCGGCTTGCGGAAGCTCGGCCGCCCACGCTGCGGCCCGGTATGCGGATCCGTGAATGCAATGGAAGACCGCGACAGCGCCGTTGAGTGCTTGGCCCAACTGCTGGGCATCGGAGGCATCGACGCGCATCCGTTCAATGAGGGGATGGTCCGGGCCGCTGCCGGACCGGGTGAGAATGCGGACGTTTTCCCCCTGCTCGGCGAGTTGTTCGGCGACGGTCCAACCAACGGGTCCTGCTCCGGTGACGACGTGCATGTTGATCTCTTTCCTCTAAGTCCAGTCCTAATAAGAGAGCACTGCTCTCTGAATCCAGAATGACCGTCAATCAAGTCAAAGTCAAGAGCGGTGCTCTCATTTGTTGATGGTGCTCTCTCTTGTGGCAAGCTGGTTGCATGCCTTCCACAGCGCCGGATGCCGAAGCTGCCCCTAAAGCCCAGCCGAAAGCCAAAACCCCAACGCCCCGCGAGCGTGCACGTGCCCAAACCATCGCTGATATCGTCCGTCTCGGCCGGGAGCACCTGGCGGTCCACGGTGCGGCCGGGCTATCGCTGCGGGCTGTTGCACGGGACCTTGGCGTCGTTTCTTCGGCCGTTTATCGCTACGTGGAAAGCAGGGACGAACTTCTCACGCTCTTGCTCATCGACGGCTACAACGAGCTCGGCGACGAAGTGGATACAGCGGTAGCGGCTGTTCCTGAGAATGATTTCGCAGGCCAGTTCCGTGCCTTGGGTAAGGCTGTTCGTGCGTGGGCGCTCAGGGAACCAGCCAGCTACGCCCTGCTCTTCGGCAGCCCCGTTCCCGGATATCAGGCGCCCGGTGAGCGAACCACGGTCCCCGGAACGCGTGTCATCTTTCGCCTCGTGAGCATCTTTGACGCAGCCCATCGCGCGGGCGCCCTGAAGACGCAGGCGAGTCCCGCCGTCGTTATCCCACCAGCCTTGGCGGTAGACATGGTGAATATCCGGACTGAACTTGGGATCACGGTGCCCGAGTCTGCGCTGGCGCGGGGCGTGCTGGCGTGGACGTCCGTCTTCGGGGCTGTGAGCTTTGAAGTGTTCGGCCAGTACGGGCGCGATACGTTTTCCGCGCGCGAGGAATTGTTCGAGCACCAGCTGCTCGTCCTCCAGGGCGTGGCGGGGCTGTGACCAGCGAGCCTGTGACCAGCACCAGACGGTAAAGTATCAAGATGGTTCGAGGGCTTGCTGACATCGGCGCGGAGGGCATATTGCTCGCCGGAGCCGGGCGCGCCATCCTCCTTCAGATCGCTGATCCGAGGGTGGGGCACGGCGTCGCCGATCACAGCGACTTTGTCCAACGGCCGCAGGATCGTTTACGAGCCACCCTGACATACGTTTATGCGATTGTTTACGGTTCAGACGAGCAAGTTGCTGCGGTTCGCCGCGCCGTCAACCGCGCCCACGCTCCAGTGCGCCGGAACCCTGATGATGCGACAAAGGGCTACAACGCTTTCGATCCCGAGTCGCAGCTTTGGGTTGTCGCCACCCTGTACGACACCGCCGTCACCGTTTACGAGCAAGTGCATGGACCGCTCGACGACGAGACTGCCGACCGCATGTACCGAGACTATGCGCGCATCGGGACGGCGTTGCAGCTTCCCGCGAATATGTGGCCGCCCGATCGCGCGGCCTTCGCCCGGTATTGGGCATCGCACGTGGATCGGCTTCGACCCGATGAAAAAGCCCGCAAGATAGCCAGGGACCTGCTGTATCCGGCGGGTGGACCGGCACCAATGCGCCTGGCGATGCCACTTGCCCGCTTCCTGACCGCCGGCCTGCTGCCCGACCACTTGCGCGAAGGCTTCGGCCTGGAGTGGACTCCCATCGATGACCGCCGCTTCGAGCGGACCATGCGGTGGCTGGGACGCGTATATCCCCGGATCCCGAAGCGGATACGGCATTGGCCCAGGGACTACTACCTCAGCCACCTGGAAACCGCCCCGTTCAAGACGAAGGGCGGGGCAGGGAATGCGTAATTCGACCTCGGTGGAGCAAGCCATCGATGACCTCGCCCACCGCTATCTGGACCGCGCCCATAGGGGCCCGCTCCGCCTACGGCTAACCGAGTTCGTGGTGTTCGGGCTGAAGCAGGCGTGGGCCTGCGTCTTCGGCGCAGCACTGCTCGCGGTGATCATCGCAGCTCGTCTCTGGTATCCGGACGACGCCGCCTTGGCCCGGAATGACTTCCTGACCATCTCCGCCGTCATCATTCAGGTCCTGATGATCAGCTTCAAACTGGAGACGCTGCGCGAATTGCGGGTGATCGTGCTGTTCCATGCGGTGGGAACGGTCATGGAGTTGTTCAAGACCGATGTGGGCTCGTGGTCTTACGAGGCCGAGGGCTTCCTCCGGGTCGGGGCTGTTCCGCTGTTCAGCGGGTTCATGTATGCGGCCGTTGGCTCGTACATGGTTCGTGTGTTCCGGCTCTTTGACCTCCACTTCGACCACTACCCGTGGCGCTGGATCACCGCACTCGTGGCGGCTGGGATCTACGTCAATTTCTTCTCCCACCACTACATCTTTGACGCGCGCTGGTTGCTGCTTGCCGCCGTCGTGCTTGTCTACGGGCGGTGCGTGATGCACTTCCGGGTGTTCCGTAAGCGCTTCCGGATGCCCATTCTGGCGTCTTTCCTCTTGGTGGCGCTCTTCATTTGGTTCGCCGAGAACATCGGCACGTGGTCCCATGCGTGGCTCTACCCCAACCAGTTGAATGGCTGGCAGGCGGTCTCGATCGATAAGCTCCTCGCCTGGTTCCTGCTGATGATCATCTCCGTGGTGCTCGTGGCGTGGGTGTATAAACCTGAGCCGCCGCCCAGCCGGACAAGCGCCACGCAAATCCCTGACGCCACGCAAATCCGCCAGGGACATCCGGATATCCGTGGCGCCCGCCCGCTGGACTGACGTCGGTGCGTTTGCGTGTCGTCACGCTTCGCCGCGGGCGGCCTTGAGCGCCGCGCGCCTGGCTTGGAGTAAAGGCTCGACGTCGGGAATCTGCCTGAGTTCCATGGCTTGCGTATCGCTACGGTGGCCCCGCGCGTCGATGACGATTCCGTAGCCGCCCGCACTCCCGGCCGCGAACCAGTAGTCGGTTCCGTTCCAGAGGGTGAAATCCGCGGGGATACCGTCCACCATGGCGCTCAGGTGCTCTGTAGTGTGTGCCGCGAACGTCGCGGATTGACTCTGCCATTCCTCCATTGACTTCGGCGGCCCGGCGATGGCCTGCCACCGGTTTCGCACCACTTCCAAGGGATCACGCGTGGTTGTGACCACTTCCATGAGTGGATCAGTGGCTGGGTTCGCAGGAAAGGCGTTCCCGTGCACCACGCCACCCTCGCTGGCGTCCATCTGCCATGAACCCAGCATCAACGGCCCGTCCCAGTCCACAAGACGGAACAAGGGGAGGCGCCCGGCGCCCTGCCGGACCCTCTCTTCCAGCTCGTCGTTCATAGCCCAGAACGCATCCGGCGGCACGAAGCCAGCGAACTCCATCGCGCAAGTCTGCCAGTTCACGCAGGGCGAAACCAGCCCTGGAAGCCGCGTACTTCCGGGGCAAATTTGAGCATGAAAGCCAAACTTGAGCGTACTTCACTCAACTTTGGATTGACATTGAAACGAGGCTGAGTACAGTTGAGTGCAGAACGCTCAACTAGCCGATTGTTGAGTGGGCTCCCAAAAACCCAACCGCCTGGCGGGCCGGTGCCGGGGGCAATCTCCAACATCGGCCATTGAAAGGAAACAAGATATGTCACGTGCAGTAGGTATCGACCTCGGAACCACTAACTCCGTGGTCTCTGTCCTTGAAGGTGGCGAG
The DNA here is from genome assembly GCF_042788025.1 of Paenarthrobacter sp. YIM B13468. Lineage (NCBI taxonomy): Bacteria > Bacillati > Actinomycetota > Actinomycetes > Micrococcales > Micrococcaceae > Paenarthrobacter > Paenarthrobacter sp. YIM B13468. The sequence continues at coordinate 22,872 of NZ_JBHZPI010000023.1, forward strand.
CCCACCGTCATCGCCAACGCAGAAGGCGGCCGCACCACGCCGTCGGTCGTTGCGTTCTCCAAGTCCGGCGAAGTCCTGGTCGGCGAGATCGCCAAGCGCCAGGCCGTCAACAACATCGATCGCACCATCGCTTCGGTCAAGCGCCACATGGGCACCGACTGGTCTGTCGCCATCGACGACAAGAAGTACACGCCGCAGGAAATCTCCGCGCGTATCCTCATGAAGCTCAAGAACGACGCCGAGAGCTACTTGGGTGAAAAGGTCACTGACGCCGTGATCACCGTTCCGGCATACTTCAACGACGCCGAGCGCCAGTCCACCAAGGAAGCCGGCGAAATCGCAGGCCTCAACGTCCTCCGCATCGTCAACGAGCCCACCGCGGCTGCACTGGCCTACGGTCTGGACAAGGGCAAGGAAGACGAACTCATCCTGGTCTTCGACCTCGGTGGCGGTACCTTCGACGTCTCCCTCCTCGAGGTCGGCAAGGACGAAGACAACTTCTCCACCATCCAGGTCCGTGCAACCGCAGGTGACAACCGCCTCGGTGGCGACGACTGGGACAACCGCGTCGTCGAGTGGCTGCTGAACCAGCTCAAGATCAAGGGCATCGATCTCTCCAAGGACAAGATCGCCCTCCAGCGTCTCCGTGAAGCTGCAGAGCAGGCAAAGAAGGAACTCTCCTCCTCCACCAGCACCAACATCTCCCTCCAGTACCTGTCCGTCACCCCCGACGGCCCGGTCCACCTGGACGAGCAGCTGACCCGTGCCAAGTTCCAGGACCTCACCAAGGACCTGCTGGACCGCACCAAGAAGCCGTTCCACGACGTCATCGCTGAAGCCGGCATCAAGGTCTCCGACATCGATCACATCGTGCTCGTCGGTGGCTCCACCCGCATGCCTGCTGTCTCCGAGCTCGTCAAGGAACTTGCTGGCGGCAAGGAGCCCAACAAGGGCGTCAACCCGGACGAAGTTGTGGCCGTCGGTGCTGCACTCCAGGCCGGTGTCCTGAAGGGTGAGCGCAAGGACGTCCTCCTCATCGACGTCACGCCGCTGTCCCTCGGCATCGAAACCAAGGGTGGCGTTATGACGCACCTCATCGAGCGCAACACGGCCATCCCCACCAAGCGTTCCGAGACCTTCACCACCGCAGACGACAACCAGCCGTCCGTGGCCATCCAGGTCTTCCAGGGCGAGCGTGAATTCACCCGCGACAACAAGCCGCTGGGCACGTTCGAACTGACCGGCATCGCTCCGGCACCCCGCGGTGTCCCGCAGGTGGAGGTCACCTTCGACATCGACGCCAACGGCATCGTCCACGTGTCCGCCAAGGACAAGGGCACCGGCAAGGAACAGTCCATGACCATCACCGGTGGCACGGCACTCTCCAAGGAAGACATCGACCGCATGGTCCGTGAAGCCGAGGAGCACGCTGCAGAGGACAAGGCCCGCCGCGAAGCTACGGACACCCGTAACTCCGCCGAGCAGCTCGCCTACTCAGTGGACAAGCTCATCGCCGACAACGACGACAAGCTGCCCGAAGAGGTCAAGACCGAGGTCAAGGCCGACGTCGACGCCCTCAAGTCCGCGCTGGAAGGCACCGACGACGCCGCTGTGAAGACGGCCTTCGAGAAGCTGCAGGCTTCCCAGACCAAGCTCGGCGAAGCCATCTACTCGCAGGCAGCCGCAGCTGACGCTCCGGGTGCCGGTGCTGAAGGCGCTCCGGCCGGCGAGAAGACTGCAGCAGACGAAGACATCGTCGACGCTGAAATCATCGACGAAGACGAAGCGAAGAAGTAGCCATGCCCCACCACGGCAACGAAGCAGAGCACTCTGAAGGCAACGAGCCGCGCAAGCCCGTAATTCGGGACAACCGCAAGGTTGACCCGGAAACCGGGGCTGCCCGCCACCCCGAAGGCGAAGCTGCTGCTCACACCGAAGGCAACGCCGCCCCCACGGAAGGTGACGCTCTCTCCCAGGCTGAGGAAATCCTCAACGGGGTAGAAGTCCCGGCCGAGGAATCGGTAGCCTCCGGCGCCGCGGCTGAAGCCCAGGCAGCGGAGCTCCGCAACGACCTCCTTCGCCTTCAGGCTGAATACGTCAACTACCGCAAGCGGGTCGAACGCGACCGCGCCGTAGCAGGGGAAATGGCCGTCATCGGCGTCCTGAACTCCCTGCTCCCGGTGCTGGACGACGTCGACGCCGCACGCCAGCACGGTGACCTCGAAGACGGCCCCTTCGCCGCCATCGCCACCAAACTGGAAAACGCGCTGAAGACGTACGGACTGGAACGCATCGCGGAAACCGGTGTCGAATTCGACCCCACCATCCACGAGGCACTCATCCAGCAGCCCGGCGAGGACATCGACGTGGACACGGTCAGCCAGGTGCTGCGCTCTGGATACCGCTCAGGTGAGCGGGTTCTGCGAGCAGCCCAGGTGATCGTGGCTGTACCGGCGTAGTCTCACGCTCCGCCTTCGCTGATGAGGGGGCCCCGCCCCTACGCCGGGTGGCTTGGGATCTTCGATCCAAAGCCACCCGGCTCCGGTAGGCCCGAAGCCACTCCCGGGCCCCCTCATCCGCTACGGCTAAGAGGTAGTCTCGCCGTACGCTTTTGTTAGTTTTAGAAAGGAAACGCTCTTGGCCAGCCAGGACTGGGTTGAAAAGGATTTTTACGCGATCCTTGGTATCGCCAAGGACGCGTCCGACGCGGATATTAAGAAGGCTTACCGCAAACTGGCGCGGCAGCATCATCCGGATACCAATTCCGGGAATGCTGCTGCGGAGAAGAAGTTTAAGGACATTTCCGAGGCCTATTCGGTCTTGTCGAATCCTGAGGACCGGCAGCAGTACGACGCCATCCGTGCCATGGGTGGCGCCCGGTTCGCTCCCGGTGCGGGGGCGGGGCGTGGCGGCGGTGCTGGCGCCAACGGTGGGTTCGAGGACCTGTTCGGTGGTTTGTTTGGTGGCGGCGCGCGTCAGCCTTCGGGTGCCGGTGGCATCCCTCCGGAGTTTGCTGACCTGTTTGGTGGCGGCTTTGGTGGAGGCCAGACCGGGTTCCAGCGGGCACCGCAGAAGGGCTCGGATCGCACTGCGACGACGTCCATCTCTTTTGCTGGTTCCATCAAGGGCACTACTGTGAGCCTGCGTGAAAGCAACGGCCACGTGATCGACGTCAAGATCCCCGCAGGCATCAAGGACGGGCAGAAAGTCCGGCAACGCGGCAAGGGCAACGTTGGCCCAGCCGGAAACGGTGACCTCATCATCACGGTGAACGTCAAGCCGCACGAGTTTTTCCAGCGCGACGGCGACAACATCCGCATCCACGTGCCCGTCACGTTCGCGGAAGCTGCACTGGGCGCGACCATTGAGGTTCCAACGCTCGACGGCGACACCGTCAAGGTGCGTGTCCCGGCCGGAACACCGTCGGGTCGTACCCTCCGGGTCAAGGGCCGGGGCGTGAAAACGTCAAAGGCGACCGGTGACCTCCTGGTGACTATCGACGTCGCCGTCCCCCAGAACCTGAACAAGGAAGCGGAGGAGGCCGTGAAGGCATTTGCTGCCGCGACCACCGACGCCAACCCGCGTCACGACCTGGCCGCGAAGGCCCGGTTGTAAGGAGACGGGTCATGGCAATCGACGTCAACCAGCCGATCTTTGTCATCTCCGTCGCCGCGGAGCTTGCCGACATGCATCCGCAGACGTTGCGCCAGTACGACCGCCTGGGCATCGTCTCGCCCAGCCGTGCCCCCGGGAAGTCGCGGCGGTACTCCCAGAACGACGTCGAAAAGCTGCGGGAGGTGCAGCGCCTCTCGCAGTCCGGCGTTTCGCTCGAAGGCATCAGGCGCATCCTGGACCTTGAAAACCAGGTAGCGGCGTTGCAGTACCGGGTGGCTGAGCTCACAGAAGAACTGACCCGCCGTCGAAGTCCCTTGGACACGCGCATATTCGCAGCTGGAGCAGCCGGCGACGTCGTCAGTCTGGCCCGCGGCCAACGACCCCGCGCGCGGTCGCAAGCCGTTGTGGTGTGGAGGCCCCGGCCGGGGGAGTAGCCACTCGGCCGTGGTCGTCACAGAGAGAACTTGCTGGGCGCTCACTCTATTGGGCTGGGCGGCTCTATTGGACTGGGCGCGGAAAAGGGGTGTCATTTAAGGTGACGAAAGAGAGGCCCCAAGATGTCACCCACCGAAACGGCCCGACGGAATCACGACGACCTCTTTCCCGGTCAGCTCCCCGTCTTGGCGGTAACAGACCCCGAACTCGTTGAGGTCTTCAACAACTTCGCCTTTGACGAGGTCTTGAGCCACGGGAGACTGGACGCCAGGACAAGGCTCATGGTCCAACTCGCATCCCTTATCGCGTCACAAGGAATGCGTGAATACCGTGCGTTGCTCGGCGCCGCCCTTACCGTTGGGGTGACCCCGGTGGAGGTGAAGGAACTTGTCTACCAAGCCGTCCCGTACGTCGGCATGGGCAAAGTTTCCGATTTCCTGCACGCCACCAATGAAATCCTCAAAGAATTCGGCGTGGAACTGCCTGTTCCCGGCCAGTCCACCACGACGCCCAAAGACCGGGCGGAGAAAGGGCTGGCGATCCAGAAAGAGATCATAGGCGCCGAAAGCATCGACGGGATGCGTGCCGCAGCAGCATCGGATGAGATGCACATCCAGGACTACCTGGCCGGTAACTGTTTCGGCGATTACCTGACACGTACCGGCATTGACGTCCCGAGGCGTGAACTCCTCACGTTGTCCATGCTTATCTCCCTGGGAGGCTGCGAACCACAGGTCAGGGGCCACGTCCTTGCCAATCTGAACGTAGGAAACAGCCGCGGGCTGATGCTCGACGTCATCACGCAATTGCTGCCCTACATCGGGTATCCGCGTACGCTCAACGCGCTGCGAATACTGAACGAGGTGGCCCCGGCACATGAGGACCAGTAGGCCTGAGGACCAGTACGACTGTTCACCTGGGTTCAGCTGTGGATAGTGGCCACAAAAGGACGATAATGAAGTCATGGCACGGCAAGAAGGGCACGTGCTAGTGGTTGGCGTGTAGGCGCTGGAAAGCGTCTCATGCTCGTGTAGTGAGGGAAGATTCCGATGTCGTTGTCGGATGAAGAACGCAGGAGTTTGGAAGAGCTTGAGCGGGATCTCGCTTCATCGGATCCTGACCTGGACCTCCAGCTGAAGTCAGGGCGCCCGCGCGGTGCTGTGGCGCGCTCAGTTTTTGGTGTCCTGGCAGTTTTGGCTGGTTTCGCGATGGTCATTGCCGGGATCATCACACAACTCGTCCTTGTGGGTGTGGTCGGGTTCCTGCTCGCTGGAACAGGCGCCTACTTACTGTTCAGCAGGATGGTCCTCAGGAGAAGGACGCGACGACACGATGAAGCCAAGCCGGACTAGCCCGGCAGGAACCGGACCAGCCGGACACTAATCCGACCTGCTTCAGTAAGTCTCCGGCGGCACCTCCGGAGACGGGGAAGAAGCGTCATCCGGTGGGGAAGGCTTGGTGGCCTTCATGGCCTGCTCGGCAGGGGCCGGCTCTCCGGGAGGCACCATCATTCGCCATGCGAGCACTAGGCCCGCCCCGACGCCAGCGACTGCTAAGGCAACCAACCACCCGGCACGCGGGGAACTCCGCTGGCTGGTTCGACGACTCAAAGTTTGCGTTGTCCTCTTGACCGCTCTGGTAGCGGTGCGCTGAGCCCTCTTTGCAGCTTTACGGTTCCCGGTCAGCGTGAGCATTACGCCGTGCACAACAGACGGGACATCGGCGTGATTGATCCGGGACAACGCCCAACCCACAACCGCGTCAGCTTGTGACGACGTGCCCTCCGCTGCGTGCTTCACCCACTCGGCTGCGAGGTCCTGTGCTGCGGGAATGATGTTTTGTGCTTTGTACATGTGAACCCCTCACGGAGTAGATGGCCCCGTTGCCAGACTACGCTGCGGGGTGCGCGACCAAAAGGTGCCCGAACGCAGCGCTCTTTTCAGGCCGGGATTATGGCTGCCAGCTCCACGGGGTTCTCCAGTCCGGCCCACTTGCCGCTGAGGGTCAACTCGCTGTGGAGCTCAGTTGCGACTTCCAGAACCCTGGCGACCTTCAAGCGCACTCCGCCTGCGTCGATAATCGTCACACCCGTGCCCGAAACCGGGGCCGAGGCACTCAGGGCGGGGACGCCGCCGTCGAGCGTTCCGCTTCCCTTCACGTTAACCGTGCTGGGCCGGGGCTCGGGCTCGCCATCCACGATCAGTGCAGCCTCTTCCTGGCCGGTGAGGATGGCGGTGGCGAGCGCCCTGACGTAGACGGGGTCGGCGCAGGCGTCGTAGACCCACCGCTTGCCAAGGACGGAGTGATCCATGGTGCCGATAAGCCATTCCTGGGCGCCTGCCAGTTCATATCCCCTGTAACTCAGGGGGACCTGGTAGATGCGCTCACCTGCGACGACGACGTGCGTCTCCAGCCCGACTTCGCCGGCGGGATCGTCAAAACGGTAGGCCCCAATGAGCTCCGGGGCACCACCCTGGATGAACCAGGGCTGCGTTGGCAGGTACCCAGCGATGAGCTCGAGCTTGGACGGGGACAGGGTTGCCTTGTGAATAATCGCCATGATCTCCAGCCTAGGCCAGTGCACGGTCCCGTTCGATACGGGGCCCAATGCGCGGCCTTGCCCCTGCACTGTTTACAATCGAAGGGACGCGCCGACTATTGAGGGAATCATGAAGAAACTCACCACTGTCTTGATCGCTGCCGGGCTGCTTGCCACGGCTTCAGCATGCTCTTCGCCGCAGCTGACCACCGCAGAAACGTGTGACCGGGTGGGTGTCGCCGTAGCCAGCCTCCCGAGCAACGCGAGCAAGACTGCGACCATTCGCGTCGCAAACGCCATCCGCCCCATTGAACCCGTTGCCTCCAACGAGATGAAGCCCGTGGTCACGGCCATCCTTGAATACTCGGATGAACTCGTGAAGGAATCCCCGGACGAGAACAAGATGGGCGAGCTTTCCGCCGCCTACCAGGAAGCCGGCACCAAGTACGGCGAGCTCTGCCGCGGCTAATGACATCCGCGGCCTAGCGGCCACTGAACGCGAAGAAGGGGACCAGCTGAGCTGGTCCCCTTCTTGCGTCGGGATGTGCGAGAGGAACCGTGAAGACGCGTCGGGATGTGCGAGAGGAACCGATTCGGGTCAGGCAACCCTGGATGCTCTCTCACATCACAGCCCTTAATCCGGAACGTTCTCTCACATCATGTGAGGGAGGAACCGGGAAAACGCGTCAGGATGTGAGAGAGCATCGGAATTGGCGGGCACGCTGTCGCGCCCTGGGCTATGCCTCGCGCAGCACGGCGTGGAAAGCGTACGTAGCGTTGCTCCAGATCACGAACAGCAGCGGCGCGGGCGCCAGTGCGATGCCCAGGATTGGTTGGAGCACGGCCGCGGACACGATGATTCCCAGCAGGACCAGCATGGCCAGGCTCAGGTACCAGCGCTGAATCACAAGAAACAACGAGGCCTTGAGGATGCTTTTGAGCTTCGCTTCGGGCAAAAGTACGACGCCGGCAATCGCCGTAACGGCCAGGCTCACCGTTACGGCGGCTACTACGACGATCAGCGGTACCAGAAGTGCAGCAGCCGGCATGGACTGGATAATGGCCAGGTCCACTCCCAGGAACACCAGCAGCGCCACCGCGCCCAAACCCAACGGGGCGGAACGAGTGAAACTGCGCTTGTATCCCCGAAGGAACGCGACAACCGGCTTGACCGCGCCGCCGTCGTCGTTCAACGCCTTGAATGCAGTGAAGATGCCGGCGAGCGATGGCGTTATGGTGACCGAGAGCGCCAGGAAGAACGGCCACGCGGTTGCGGGGTCTGCAACCAACGCGAGGCAGAGCACCAGGGGAGCGTTGGCCACCGCGAGCAGGACGTTTCCGGCCAGGAAGGTGTAGATGAACCCGAAGATGCTTCCGAAGGTCTCGAATCCTGGCCCGGTCCAGCGCCGGGGAGCGCGCAAGGTACTCATCCCTTCATCCCGCTCGTCGCGATGCCCTGGATGAAGTAGCGCTGTCCGATGAGGAAGATGATGAGGATCGGGATTACCGAGATCACGGAACCGGTCATGATCATGGCGTATTCGGCGTCGAACTGGCCCACGAAGGAACGCAGGCCCAGCTGTACGGTCCAGAGCCGGTTGGACGTGAGGTAGATGAATGGGCCCATGTAGTCGTTCCACGTGTTCACGAACGTGAGCAGGGCCAGGCTGGCGAGGGCGGGCTTGGACAGCGGGAGGATAACGCGGGCCCAGATGCCGTACTCGCTCAGGCCATCGATGCGGGCAGCTTCGCAAAGTTCATCCGGGATGGTCATGTAGTACTGGCGCATCAGGAACACCCCGAACGCGCCGAAGGCCTGCAGCAGGATCAGGGCGTTGAAGCTGTTCGTAAGGCCGAGCTGCTGCATCATGATGTACTGCGGCACCATGTAGGCCTGCCACGGAACGGCGATGGTGCCGATGTAGCAGAGAAACAGCACGTCGCGTCCGGGAAAGCGGACTTTCGAGAATCCGTAGGCGGCGAGTGAGCCCGTGAGGACCTGGAGGCACGTGATGACCACTGCGAGGTACAGCGAGTTCTGCAGGTAACCCATCATGGGGATGCGGGTCCAGATATCCGTGTAATTGCTCCACACGAATTCGGAGGGAATCCACTGGATGGGGACGGTCAGGACCTGGTTGTTCTCCTTCAACGACGAGGAGAGCATCCAGATGAAGGGCACCATGAGCGCCACCACCAGGACCACGAGCACGCCGTAGATAATTACGTTCGCGGTGCGCTTCTTCTGCTCGCGCGGGGAGCGCTTGCGGTCAGTACGACGGCGGTCTTCCGCAGCTTCCGTGATCCTGGTACCGAGGAATGGAGCCTCGGCTTTGAGGTCTTCGGCCATGTTGGTCATCAGCGTTCCCTCCGCTGTTGGATCTTGAATTGCAGGACGGTGACCGTCAACACGATGATGAACAGGACCAGCGAGATGGCCGAGGAGTAGCCGAACTTTCCTTCGCCGATGCCTTCCTGGTAGATGAGCTGGGACAGCACGGTAGTGGACCGTCCGGGACCACCACCGGTCATGACCACGATCAGGTCGAACACCTTGAAGCTGGAGACGGTCAGCATGACCACCACAAAGAAGGTGGTGGGGCGCAAGGACGGAATGGTGACGTTCCAGAAGCGCTGCCAGGCGCTGGCGCCGTCAACTTCGGCTGCTTCGTACAGCTCGGTAGGGATGGCTTGCAGGCCGGCCAGGTACAGCACCATGTAATAGCCCATGTCGCGCCATACGCTGGTGATGATCACTGCCGGAAGTGCCCAGTCGGAGCTGGAGGTCCAGCCGGGCGCGTTGGCGATGCCAATCGAGTGCAGGAACTGGTTGATGGGTCCGCTGTCCGGGCTGAAGAGCATGTTCCAGACGACCGCGACAGCCACCAGGGAGGTGATGTACGGGAAGAAGATCGCCACCCGGAAGAAGCCGATGCCTTTGAGCTTTCGGTTCAACAGCATCGCCAGAATGAGGGCGAGCGCCATGGTGAGAGGGACGTGGCCGAGAGCATAGACCACTGTGTTGCGCAAGGCGATCCAGAAGGAGTCGCTGGCAAACATGCGCTGGAAGTTGGCCAGGCCAACCCATTTGGGGGCGCTGAACGAGGTCCATTCCATGAAGGAGAGGGCAAAAGCCGCCACAACGGGAATGAGGGTGAAGGCCAGGAATCCAAGGAAGTTCGGAAGGATGAACGTCCAGCCGATCAGCGTATTCCGCCTTGCTTGCTTCCTGTTGCCGCGGCTGCGCACGGGGGCAGGCACCTGGGTGATTGTTTCTGTAGTCATGATGACCGCTCCCGGGGCGGAAGCGTTCCTCCATTTCAGGATCAGGAGAGTTCAGGGTCCGGTTCCGGTACCGCGTAATTGGGCGGTACCGGAACCCGGGAGGCTATTGACCGAGGACTTCGCTTTTGACGCGCTTGCCCATCTCGGCGATGCCATCTGTCACAGACTTTTCCCCGACCATGATCAGGTCGTGCTCCTGGTTGAGGACCTTGTCCGTTGCGGCGGATTTGTCGCTGACGGGCATTTCCAAAGCAGTGGTGTCCGGGGTGAAAGCCTTCTTGGAGAGATCGTCCGTGGGCATGCCGTCGAGTTTGAAGTAGGCGTCCTTGACAGCGTCGTCCTGCAGGGCAGGGACTACGCCGATCTTGGAGATGGCCTTGGCGCCCTCTTCGCCGGCTGCCCATTCAATGAACTTCTTGGCTTCATCGGAATGTACAGCGTTCTTGTTCACAGCGAAGGCTGTGGGGGAGCCGAATGTGGTGACCTTGCCGTCGTCGTTCTTTTGCGGCATGGGAGCCAAGCCCCAGTTGACGTTGGTCTTGCCGTCCTTCTTGGCCTGGAGGATGCCGGCGATGTACCAGGTGCCCATGGGCATCATGGCTGTCTGGCCCGTTTCGAACATGGTGCGGTAGCTGGTCTTCTGGCTCTTGGCCGTGCCGTAGTCCAAGGTGGCGCCGGACTTCTGCAGGTCCAGGGCGGTGTTGTACTGATCTTCGAAGTAGCCATAGTCGCCGCTGGTCTGGTCCTTGCCGTTCTGCGCTGCGGAGATCGCTTCCACCACGGAACGCCAGATGTGGTGGTAGGTTCCATACACCTTCTTGCCGTCAGCGCCGGTTGTGGTGAGCTTCTTGGCCAATGCCGTGTACTGGTCCCACGTCAGGTCTTTCGGGTCATCGACACCTGCAGCCTTGAAGAGGTCTTTGTTGTAGTACAGGAGCCAGAAGTCCTGGCGGTAGGGGGCGGCGAAGTATTTGCCGTCCATGTCGAATGCGTCCAGGCCAGCCAGTTTGTCCTTGCCAACCTTGTCCACCACACCGTTGATTTCCTGCAGTTGGCCGTTGTTGGCGTAGCGGGAGTAGTCGATGACGTTCTTCATGGTGAGGACGTCAGTGGTGTCGCCCCCGGCCAGCATGGTGGTGACCTTCTGGGGGTAATCGTCAGCCAGGATGTCTACGGGTTCAATGTCCACGTTGGGGTTGGCGGCCTCGTAGCCATCAAAAAGTGCCTTGAACTCTGGGGTGCCCTCGTAGTTCCAGACGGAGACGGTAAGGCGGGTCTTGCCTTCGGCCGCCTTGGGTTCAGCAGGACCAGCGGCGCCGGCACAGCCGGTGAGTCCGAGCCCTGCTGTCACCGCCAGGGCGATTGCGGCGAGGGTTGTGCGCTTCATTGCGTTTCTCCTTAGTGAGGTGTTTAAGTCTGCCGCGGCTGCGGCTCCGGGGTGGGAGGGCCTAGGCGCTGAGGCCAAGGTCGTCATGTACTACTTGGGCCAGGAGGTCCTTGCCGGCGAGATATCGTTCAAGGTCGTCCAACGCGGCATCGGACATCCGTCTGGTTTCGGTCCCGAGGGAGCCAGCAATATGGGGTGTGATGATCACATTGGGAAGGTCATACAGTCGTGAGTCCGCCGGGAGCGGTTCTGGCTCTGTGACGTCCAGGAGGGCAGTGATTCGTCCAGTGGCACACTCCTTTTCCAGCGCTGCGGTGTCCACCAGTGAGCCACGTGCGGTGTTGATGAGTGTCGCGTGGTCTTTCATGGACTGCAGTTCTGCGGTGCTGATCATGTTCCGCGTTTCGGGCAGCGCAGGCGCGTGGATACTGACGACGTCGGACACTGGCAGGAGCTCGTCAAGGTGTACTAACCTGCCGCCGGCCGCAGCTACCTCGCGGGGATCGGCGTACGGATCACTGACAAGGCAGGTGACATCCTGGAGTTGCTGGACCAGTTGCACCACCCGGCGTCCGATTCGTGAAAAGCCAATGACACCCACCACACGGCCGATGTTGCCCACTTCACCGCGGCCAGTGATGTAGCTCCAGTCCTCGCGGAAGGTGCGGGCATCGTTGGCCAGGACGTGAGCCTTCTTACCTGCCAGGACGATCGAGGCAAACGTAAACTCCGCCACCGGGATCGCATTGGCATCGGCCCCGTTGGTGACGGTGATTCCTCGGTCCCACAGTTCGTCGCTGACAAAGCTTCTGACGGTTCCTGCACAGTGGAAAACAGCCCGAAGTTTAGGCATGCGTTCCAAACGCTCAGCGTTCAGGCGCGGAACGCCCCAGCTGGTGAGAAGGATCTCCACCTCCTCCAACCGTCCTGCGAGCCCGGGCTCGTCAAGGGAATTGGTCCAGGGGTTTTCACCAAGATCGACGAGTCCTGCCAGCCGCTCCAGTCGCGCCGAATCGAACTGGTCAGCAAAGGTTCCGCTATTCATGACCAGCAGTGCCTGGGGCTTGAGCGACATTGAGGGGATCCTCCCTTCGGAATTTCAGCCGGCTTGTTCGACCGGACATTTATGTGTTGCATCACATCTAATAATCAGTACATACTCATGAACAAGACAGTTCATTCAACTCAATCGGGATTGATCTAAAACATTCATACTCGAACAAATGAGAGAAGAATCCCTATGGCAACCGGCAACGCTGCCGTCGTAGCGCCACCTCTGCTCGCCGAATGGTCCGGCAAGACCGACGCCCCATCTTTGGCCCGAATCCTACGCGGCGCCCGGGAGCGCTTGACGGTTCGTCCAGCGTCCGACGCCGGGTGGCAGCACTTGAAGTTGGCGTCACTTGGGCAGCTGGCCACGGAAGCTGTCGAGGAGAAGGGCACGGCTTGGCCCCAACCGCTCGTTTCGCATTACGCCCGCTACTTCCGCAACGGAAATCGCACGGCTTATGAGGGACTCGTGGCGCGAAGGCAGCAGCGGCTGACCCGCGCCGTCGTGATGGCCGCTGTCTCCCAAGAGCCTGACTGGCTTGATGAAGTGATCGATGGCGCGTACCTGCTGTGCGAGCAAAGCTCGTGGAGTTGGGCGGCGCACGACGACGTGTTTACCCGTGCCGGCGACGTGGTGCCAGACCGCACCCGTCCGTACTTGGACCTGGGTGCAGGCGAGGTTGTTGCCCAGCTTGCGTGGTTGGATCTGGTGCTCGGTGATGCATTGGATGAACGGGCCCCGGGCCTGCGGAAACGCATCCGATTCGAGACACACGAGCGCGTGATCCGGCCGTTCCTGGACCGGCTTGACTGGCATTGGCTAGGCCTCAATGGGGACGTGCACAACTGGAATCCGTGGATCCACTCGAACATCATCGTGGCCGCGCTGTTGCTGGTGGAAGATGCTCAGTTGCAGGCGCAGGCCGTGGGCCGCTGCATCGAGGGATTGGACCGCTTCCTCGCTTCCGTTCCGGCGGACGGCGCGATCGACGAAGGCTTTGCGTACTGGTGGAATGGGGCTGGCCGCGCACTGGAAGGGCTTGCCCTGTTGGAGGAGGCTACGGCAGGCGTTCTCAACCCGGATCTTCCCATTATCCGCGAACTGGTGGCGTTCCCGCACCGCATGCACCTCGGTGGCAGCTGGTTCCTCAACGTCGCCGACGGACCAGCCCGCGCCCAACAGGGACTCCCCTGGGACATGCTCCACCGCTGGGCCGTCCGTCTCGGGGACTCCGACGCTGCCGCCTTCGCCGCAACCTTCATGGATGCCGCGCCCGACCCCGATCCCCGTTCCGGACTGGGCCGCGTCCTCGCCCAACTAAGTAGCAGCACAGCGCGTTTAGAGCCCTCAAAACGCGCACAACTGCGACTTAGTTGGGGGACGTGGCTGCCGTCGGTCCAGATCATGGTGGCCCGGCAAAATCCCGGGTCCACAGAGGGGCTCACCCTTGCGGCTAAAGGTGGACACAACGGCGAGCACCACAACCACCGGGACGTCGGCTCGGTTGTGGTGGCAGTGGATGGCAACCCGCTGCTGGTGGACGCCGGCCAGCCCACCTACACGGCCCAGACGTTCGGCCCCGATCGCTACGGGATCCGGGCCATGCAGAGCGGGTGGCACAGCGTCCCCGCACCGTTTGGTCTGGAACAGGGGACCGGCCAGGAGTTCGCGGCTACAGTCCTTCTGGCGCCCACATCCGAGGGACCTACCCTTGCGCTCGGCCTTGGTGCGGCGTACGGACTGGACCACCCCGAGCAATGGATCCGCACTTCGCTGCTGAACCACAAGATGGGATCTGTGGTCATTGATGACCGCTGGAACCTTCCGTCGCCCCCGCCTGAAGGAACGCACGACGTCGACATCACCTACCTCCTCGCCGGCACCGTCCGCGTCGGTGACGATGCGACGGCGACTGTCACCCCCGTCGGGATTCCCACAGTCAGCAGCACCAAAGGACTGCACTTGCGCTGGAAGCCGGCCACCGCCGTCGTGCTGGTGGACGAATGGCACCTGGACGATCCGCTCCTCAGCGATATCTGGGGCGAAAAACTTACCCGGCTGCGTTTCCGGATGCCCTATGAAAACCACGCTGCAGGCGTGTTTACGCTCACCCTGGAGGAAAATTCATGAGTTCCGAACAGACCCCGGAAGCGGGCGGCAAATCGCTGTTCTCCTTGCAACGTCGTGAACGGCTGATGGACGAATTGCGTGCGCATGGAGCCATCACCGTCAGGGACATAGCCGCGAAATTGGGCGTCAGCGAGCTGACTATCCGCCGCGATGTGAACATCCTGGCTGACGAAGGACTCGTGTCCCGGGTGCATGGAGGCGCCACGCTGCCGAGTCCCTTGGATCGCTCCGGGGTGGCGGGGCGGGCGTCGTCACACAGTTACTCGATTGGCATGGTGGTTCCGTCGCTCGACTACTACTGGCCGCAGGTCATCAGTGGCGCGCGTGGCGAAGCGGAGGCCCAAAAGCTCAGGATCCTGGTCCGCGGCTCGGCCTATGATGCCGCCGACAACCGCCGCCAGGTCCAAGCGTTGCTTGACACCCAAAACATCGATGGTCTCATTGTCGCTCCGGATATGGGTGGGGAGCATGGCAAGGAACTGCTCCGGTGGCTCAACGCACTGCCGATTCCGGTGATCCTGGCCGAACGCCGCGCCCCGTCCGAGATCCCTGCCCACAAGCTCGAATGGGTGGCCACCGATCACGCATTCGGCGCCGGGATGGCCGTACGGCATCTCTGGCAGGAAGGCCACCGGAAGATCGGCTGCCTCACGGATTCCACCAGCCCCACCAGTCCGCACGTGGTCCGGGGCTGGAAGCAAGCCCTGGCTGCGCTGAAGATTCCACTGGACAAGTCCATCCATGAGGACTCGGCCAAGCTGGACAACGGCGATCGGGCCAAGCACTTTGATCGTGTCCTGGAACTCTGCGAATCCAGCGGAACTACCGCCATGCTGGTCCACTCGGACACTCAAGCGGTTGCTTTTGTGCAGCACTGTGTGGATCGGGGCGTGGACGTTCCCGCCAGCATGGCAATTGTGGGATACGACGACGAAGTGGCCTACCTGGCCGAGCCTGCCATCTCTGCGGTGCGGCCCCCAAAAAGCTATGTCGGCAAGGTAGCGGTGCAGCTCATGGCTGCCCGCCTGTCCGAAGGAAGGATGCGACCCGTGCATCGAATTGACCTGAACCCAGAGCTGATTGTGCGGGAGTCATCCGTCGGTGCCCCGCGATTGCGCGCCGATGCTGCACTGGAGGATTCCCTCTAATGCTCGTAGTGCCGCCGCCGGACTTTTCCCTCTCGCCGTACACCGGCCTCACCCGTTCCCACTGGACCGCGTATGCCGACTATCTACTCCGCTCCGCACAGCGTTTTGGGACCGATGACCACGCCAACATCTACCTGCCCGGGGCCAACAGCCGGTACGGTCCGCGGAGTGATTCGCTGGAGGCCTTTGCCCGGACGTTCCTGTTGGCGTCGTTCCGGATTGCGGGTGACCCGTTGAACACGGGCTGGATCGCAGACTGGTACGCGCAAGGTCTCGATGCCGGGACCAACCCCGCGAACCCCGACCGGTGGCCGACGCCTTGTGAGCTGGGGCAGGCGAAGGTGGAGGCGGCGTCGTTGGCTGTTGGCTTGGCGCTGACCCGCGACGTGCTGTGGGACAAGCTGGCGCACCGCGTGCAGGAGCAGCTCATCGCCTGGTTCGAGACGGTGATTGGCGAGGAATATCCACCCATCAACTGGGTGTGGTTCCAGATTGTGGTGGAGACCTTCCTGGCCTCAGTTGGCGGACACTACTCCGACGAGGACATCGACGCTGGCCTCGCCATCCATGACTCGCTGTATCGGGGTGGTGGTTGGTTCGCCGACGGTCACGAACGCGCCTATGACCACTACGTCGGCTGGGCTTTCCAGGTCTACCCGCAGCTGTGGGCGCTCATGGCGCCTAACGATCCGCGGGTTGCGGCCAGAAAGCAACTCGACGGCGATCGGCTGGCTGATTTCCTCGACGACGCTGCCTATCTTGTTGGTGCCAACGGGGCTCCTCTCATCCAGGGCCGCAGCTTGATCTATCGGTTCGCCGCAGCCGCCCCATTCTGGGTGGGAGAGTTGTCCGGGCACACCCGTTTGGCCCCGGGCCTGACTCGTCGGGCTGCCTCGGGGATGCTGGATTACTTCGCGCGCCATGGCTCCATCACTTCAGATGGGCTTCTCTCAATCGGCTGGCATGGCGAGTTCGCTGGAATGAAGCAGGCGTACTCTGGTGCCGGTTCTCCGTACTGGGCCGCGAAGGGGATGCTTGGGCTCGCGTTGCCGGCGGACCATCACGTGTGGACGTCCGTGGAAGCACCTTTGCCCGTTGAGCTTGGCGATACACAACGGCTGATATCGGCGCCCGGCTGGCAGGTGGATGGGACCCAGGCAGACGGGGTAGTGCGGATCCGGAACCACGCGACGGATCACGCAAACGTTGGGGTTGCCGCCGCCGACTCACCCTTGTATGCGCGGCTTGGCTACTCCACGCACACATTCCCGGACCTCACCTCTGAGTCTCTGGATAACGGCGTAGTCTTTGTTGATCCCAAGCGTGGGCAGACGCACCGCACGGGGTTCGAGTACCTGGGGTCGGTTTCCGTGGACGGCGTGCAGGTGGGGGCTTCGCGGTTCACGGCCAATTGGATCGAGCCCGATCCCGCCGCCGGGCCCGATCACGGCAGCGGTGTCTCCGGGACGGCGACTCCTGGTCCCGTTGTGACTGTGGTTTCCGCAACGCGTGGTGCCGTTGAGCTGCGGCTGGTTCGGATTGAGGGGTCCTCCCGGGTTTCACTGCGGATCGGCGGGTGGCCAGTGGAAGCTGGTTCTTCCATGGTGAGCTCCGTCCGGCAAGTGCCCGGGTTCGGCTCTGCTTTGGATGAGTCCGGGACGTTCGTCCGGCCCGGCGCGCACCCGATGGGTTCTGAACTGACCATCCCCTGGGTGGGAACCTCCGGCCCGGCGCACGACGGCGACTACGCCGCCGTCGTGATTCTCGCCGGTTTGGGAGGTACTTCGCCGGGTGCCGGGGTCAGGTATGCCGGCGGCCGCTTCGAGTTTCCCGATGGCACCCGCATCTCCGCCGAGACCCTCGCCCGTTTCGGGGTTTAGCTGCGCATTCGACGTTGCGCGCGGCATGGTGTGCAGCAAGCCATCGAAACGGCTGACTACCTAGGGTGCGGGGCGCCCTGAGCCCGTCCCCGGCACGAGCTTTGCCGGGGTCTGGGGCGGTGTGACGCTCGAAGGATGACGCGGCCGGGGGATCTACCGTGCACTCACTGCCCGCCGTGCCCAATCCGCGCTCAACATGGGCAAGACGCTCATCCACAGCGACTCGACCGAATTCTCCCGCCCGATTCTGGAACGTTCAGGCCTGGTCAAAGTCTCTACGACTACCCCGTACCGATGGGAGCGTGGCTAGCGAGTCCGGGACGGCTCAGGACCAGGATGCCCTTGTTCACCGTTTATGCCCTCGGGTCTCCTCCAACACGCAATTGGAGGAGACCCGAGATGGAGGCGAAGAAGAGCTTACATCCCAGCCGCGAAGCTGCTCACGCACTGCCCCTGGTTTGCAAACACAGGCGAGGGACTCCGCTTCCACCCATCGTCCTTGCACGCCTCCTTCCCGGTCGAAATCGTCACACGATATTCCTTCACGGTCCCGTCCGGCGCGGTCACGGTGACTACCGCCGTCGGGCTTTCAGTTGTGGGCTGCCGGACCGTCACCTTGGCGTTCGTATCCAATGGGTAGCCAGCGACGGCGGGAGTCGCCGTCGCCGTCAGCGCACTGTAGCCGGTGGTTGCGGGGCCGAAACCAACCACGGATGCCTGGTTGACGAGGAGGCGCCCGAGGTCCGCCAGCCCGGCATCTGCCAAGCGGGACCCGGCAATCGCAACCTCGGCCACCTTGGTGTAGGAGCCCGTGGTCACGAACGAGACGCGGATGGCGCGTGTGGTGACCGGATCGAAGGAAACGGTAGCGGGTGCAGCAATGGAAAGCCCCGCAACTGGCCCCGCGGACGTGTCCTTCCACGCTCCCGTTGCATCCTGGTACTGCACTTTGAGGCTCTGCGCGGCCTTCTCAGCCGACGTGACGGTGACTGAAGAAACGGTGTAGTCGCGGCTGAATGAGTAGCTGAGGGAGTCGCCGTTGCGGCCGCCACTCACCCAGTTGGACCATCGCGTTGAGGTGTTGGTGTCGCAAGTGTTCCTGGCGATGTAGGAGCCCTCGGTGTAGCTGGCGGTGACTGATGTGCCGGGATCGTCCTTGCAGATGTTTACGGAAAGAACCCGGTCCACCACAATCACAGTCAGTGTTGCGGGGAGTCCGCCAGCGGTGCCCGAAACGCTCACGGTACCAACGGACTGGAGCGCGGACTCAGAAAGCGAGGACCAGTCCCATGTCACCGCAAGGGGGTTCCGCGCTGGACCGTCGGCGATCTGACCGGGGACGCTGGTTGGAGCGGCAGCCTGAACGGCCGCAACAGACGATCCAACACCCACAGTCGCCGAGACAGGATCCGTCGCGGCGTAAGTGCCCACTGTCACGGTCAAAACAGCCTCGAACGCCTGCCCGTAGGGATCGACGCCGGAACCATACAAAGTCACTTTCCCTGCCTTCTGCCAGGCAGTCGGATCAACGGAGGTCCACGTAACAGGCAGCGGCCTGCCCGGACCTGCCTCGTAAACCGGAACGACGGTGGCTGGCAGGACAGGCAGGGCGCCAACAGGCGTGCTCACGTCAATCGGGGAAACACCGAGGAGCTTCAAATCGGCGATGTCCGTGAACGCCCAGGCCTGGTGGGGGCTTGCTGAAGCAGTAGCCGTAGTCCCCGAAGACGAAGCCAACGCCACACCCGTACCGGCGGCGGTCTGGTTGCCGGAAACCTGCAGGGCAATCGCGGCGCCGGCGTTCACCAAGGTCCACTGCTTCCCGTTCTCCGTGGTCACTGTCCACTGAGCGGAAGGAGTCGCCTTGGCCTGTTCAAGTGACAGGGAGGCAAGCGAAGCAGCACCCGATTGGCTGCCATTCATTACCCCACCACTACCCGTGAGTACGCGGCCCTCCTTGTTGGTCAGGACCCATCGGCGGTCATTCGCGAACTCGTCGTCAGCATTCACAGCGTTGAAAGTCCAGATCTGCGGAGCAACGCCCGCAGCATCCACACCTAGCTCCTCGATTGACACCGCACCGTTCGCGCCACCCTG
The DNA here is from genome assembly GCF_042788025.1 of Paenarthrobacter sp. YIM B13468. NCBI lineage: Bacteria > Bacillati > Actinomycetota > Actinomycetes > Micrococcales > Micrococcaceae > Paenarthrobacter > Paenarthrobacter sp. YIM B13468. Next base: position 42,439 of record NZ_JBHZPI010000023.1, read on the forward strand.
AAGGTACTTGCCGCTGGCCTCGCCGGTGAGGTGGTAGCTGTGGCCGTCGCGCACAGGTGCCGCATCGTCCGATACCCCGCTGACGCCGTCGACGACGAAAGTCACCACGGACGCTGCAGGCACCTTGAGTGTCGCGGCCTTAGCCGAGGTATCGACGGCGACGGGCTCCCCTTTCACAAGGGCGTTCTTCTCGATGTCGTCCAACGGGGACTTCGTGGTGACCACGGGGGTGACCTTGGCGTCTGGCGCGATGGATCCGAAGCGACTGAGATCGATGGTGACCTTTTCCGGCGTCGCGGTGTCATTGAAGTGGACCAGAGTCGCTCCGGTGCCGTCCGCGCGGAGGGCGCTTGCGGTCTTGGCGTTGTCGTTCGTGACGAGGAAGTCACCCGGGCGGATGTAGTGAGTGAAGTTCCGGGTGGTGTTGTATTTCTGGTTGGTCAGCACCTTGCACTTGGCTGCATCCAAGGTAGCGCCGTCATTGAGCCGGCGGTTGGAATAGCCCTCACGGCCGGCGTAGTTGCAGTCGAAATCGACGTAGATGGAACCCCAGCCTTTGTCGGCCTTCTCCTGCTTATACGTATCCTCCACAGGCTGCCAGAAGACCCAGGCGTTGGGATCCAGCTCGCGGAGATCGTTGACCATGCGGCTCGCGATGCCCAGACCGTTGGTGATGTTGGAGCGGTCCCAACCGCTGGTGGAATCGCCGAGCGCCGGGTTGCCGGTCCAGAACCCGCCTACCTCGCTCATCCATAGCGGCTTGTCGGTGGAGCTGGCCAGGTCGCGGACCCGGCGGCGGTCATTGGTCCCGTAGGTATGGACGTTGAGCTGCGAGACGGCGTCCTTGGCTTCCTGGCTGTAGCCGTTCCAGTTGGTCATGAACTTGGTGGGGTCAGTCTCGTCCATCGCGGAGATGACCGCGCCTGTGCTGCCTTTCGTGAGTTCGGCAGCCAAAAGCTTGGTGACGCGGTCCTGGGCGGCTGGATAGATCAGCGAACCTTCCTGCTTCTGCGTGTACGTCGTGGGCGGCTTGCCGGTGGTGGCGTTGATGTCGGTGCCCCAGTAACCGGAGTTGGGTTCGTTGAACGGATCGATGGTGTCAACGGTGATTCCACTGCCCTTTTCAAGGAGTTCTACAGTGTGCCTCATGTATGCGGCGAACTTGCCTTCCGCTTCCGGCAGGAGGTTCTCACCCTTGTTGGTGTTGACCTGGCCGGAGACGTAGCCGCTTTTTGTCATGAACCAAGGCGGGGAGTTGCTGAAGGCTTCCCAATGGGTAATCTGCTGATCTTGGGCGAGCCGCTCCACCCACCAACGCTGGTTCTGGTCTGCGTCGGGGTTGTAGGAGGCGGGATCGTCCGGGTCCCACGCGTTGAGGAAGGCCAGCTTGTTGGCCTGCGTCTTGTCAACGGTTCCGTCAGGGTTGTAAAGGTTCGACGCCGGCTGGCCGGGTTGAGCTTCTGGGACCGGTTTCCACCATCCCTCTACGGCGCTGCCGTCGTTGAGGTAGTTGGCAACGTCCGAAGCGTTCCCACCACCCACGTTGTAGCGGGCGATATTGAGGTTGAGCCCGTCCTCGCTGAAGACCTTCTGGTACAGCTCCTCACGCAGCTCGGGAGAGTAACCCGCGGTCGCATTCGCGAACCAGACGAGGCTGGTTCCCCAGCCTTCGAACGCTTCGCCGCGGCTGGCGGGGTTCGGAGTGATGGTGACGGCGGTTGCGTCATCTGCGTGGGCTTGCGGTGCTGTTGCGGGCACGAGAGCAAGGCTCGCTGCCGCCGTGACAGCTGCGGCCAGTACGGCCACTGGCTTTCGGAATCTTCGCGGGGTAAACGCCATAGGAGGACCTCATCGTCGGGTTTCGGTGTTGTAGGTGGATGCTTTCTGCACGGCTCCGTCGCCGCCAGGCAAGCCGAGACTATGAGGGCGCCGGGGGAGTCACAAGGCACTCGAACAGCCTCGGTCGCGATTGGTCAGAAGTGGTCGCCCTCGACTGCAACGCGGGGTCACTTCCGGCCGGTTATCGCCGAGAACATGGGCCGTAAGTGACCCCGCGTTGCTTTGGCTTCGCGGGCAACGTATAGATGTATACAAGTACACATCTTCTAGCCAAGGTAGCGATGGCAGACACACAACCGCGGAACACCGGGGCTCATCTGGTCTACAGTGAGCTCAAACGGCGCATCCTTAGCCTCGAGCTCAAACCGGGCGAGCGCATCTACGAACCCGCTATGGCCGCTGCGCTGCAAGTCAGCCGCACGCCTCTACGGGAAGCCATTCGGCGCTTGATTTCGGAGAGCCTCCTGGAACAGCAAGCCACCGGGGGAGTGGTGGTTCCGGCGCTGGACGAACATGTGATTTCCGAGCTCTACGATGTGCGTGCTGCACTGGAGTCATTAATGGCACGTGAAGCTTGCGCCCGGGCCACTCCCGCCGACATCGAGGAACTTCACGGGATCCTCGAGCGCAACGCCGCCATGGTCGGGTTTGCGGAAGAAGCCATGAAGTATGGAGTGACGCTTCACGCTACTGTCGCCAGGATCGCCGGCAACTCCTGGGCCCGGCGCTTCCATGATCAGATATCGAGCCAGGTTGAGCGCTACCGGCATTTCACCAATAACTCGCCTGATCGTCGTGATGAGGCTCTTGCCGATCATCGAGTGCTGGTGGAGGCCATAGCTTCCAAGGAGCCTGATAAGGCGGCGAAGATCGCTTTCGACCACGTCATAGCCGCCCGGGATGAGACTCTTCGGGCCATTGCTGGCCAGGGGCTCGTAGTCGAATGATCGGCGAACTCGGTGGGCGCTCGTCCACGGCTCTCCTGCTTCATTCGGCCCTCATCCAGGCAGTGACGTTCCTCGTCCGTCCAGCGGCTACCTATCGGGCACTCGAACTCGACGTTCCCGCTTTCGCACTCGGGGTCCTTGCTGCCAGTTACGCGGTATTCCCGTTGCTGCTTGCCCTGCCTATCGGTTCACTGGTGGACCGGTTGGGTGAGCGTCGGCTCATGGCGGTGGGGTCCGCCGTCGTCCTCGCTTGTTCCGCGTTCCTGCTTTTCTGGGGGACGTCAGTAGCGGCACTGATCGCGGGCACAGCGCTGCTCGGCGCGGGTCAGTTGGCGTGCGTCGTGGGTCAGCAGGCCGTGGTCGCTAATAATGCGGAATCGACGCGGCTTGATTCAGCCTTCGGATACCTGACGTTCGCAGCCTCGCTTGGTCAGGCCCTTGGTCCTTTGGCTATTTCGCTGGTTGGTGGGGCATCGGTACGCCCCAACACGCAGGCAATTTTCATTTTGTCCGTTGGCATGAGTTTGGTTCTTTTCCTGGCGACGTTCGTCGTGTCCTCCCGCGTCAGTAGGCGGAAGCGGGTGGCGAAGGGCGCTCAACGAAGTAAGGGCAGTGCTGTCTCACTGCTCAAAACCCCGGGCGTTGTCAGGGCGTTGGCTACAAGCGCAACGGTGCTGGCTGTGGTTGACCTGACAGTGGTCTACCTGCCGGCCCTGGGCGCCGAACGGGGGATCACGGCGGCAACCGTGGGCCTGATGCTGGCTGTAAGGGCAGTCTTTTCGATGGTGTCCCGGCTCGGCCTCGGACGCGTTTCCAGGAAGCTTGGGCGGATGCGGCTGCTGGTCCTGAGCCTTATTGTCTCAACTGTTTCGCTGGCCATTGCCGCCATCCCTATGCCCGTGTGGCTGCTGTTCATCGTCATGGCATTCCTGGGCCTGGGCCTGGGAATCGGCCAGCCGCTGACCATGTCATGGCTCTCCGCCCAAGCACCCGAAGGCCAGCGCGGCCGTGCTCTGGCTTTGAGGCTCGCCGGCAACAGGGTGGGACAGGTGGTCCTGCCCAGCGCAATCGGCGTCGTGGCGGTAGGGCTAGGCGCGGCGGGGGTGTTCCTGGCGTCGGCTGTGGCCGTGGGCGGAACGATGCTGTTACTGCGCGGGGTACGCCTGGACGACTGATTTAGCCGTCACTTTCCGTCCCCCACCCTCACTGCTAGTCAAGCGGGAAGTGGGGGAGACGCGTTGTCGAGAGAGAAAAGCAGTGTTTTCAAAATGCTGGATGCGGGCACTTTGCCCCTGCGGCACTACAAGGCTTGGGAGTACCTTTTGCCGGGCGACGAAGTCGAAGTGAAGATGCCCGGCGTTGGCCTCCAGCTAGGGCTGGTTTTGGACGTCATGCCTGATGGCAGTGGCGTCTGGCTCTACGTCAATGACGTTGGAAAACGTCTCTTCGGTGTTGACGAAGATGTGGAAATTACGGTCATCAAGGGCGTTGAGCGCCCGGACATCACTTCGCCGCCGACGAACAGCGGAATCTGACTGGCATTAGTGGTTGCTATCAGTGCTCATAGCAACAACTAATGCCAGTCAGTTGGGAAAGCTACTCCGCGAACAGCGCCGCCAGGTCATCAGCCGTCAACGAGCCACCGGCCAGGGCATCGCCTTCCATCACATCCGCGAACAGCTGCGACTTCTTGGCCTTCAGCGCCATGACCTTCTCTTCGATGGTGTCCTTCGCAACCAACCGGTAGACCATCACGTTGCGGGCCTGCCCGATGCGGTGCGTCCGGTCCACAGCCTGCGCTTCGGAAGCCGGGTTCCACCATGGATCCAGCAAGAACACGTAATCCGCCTCAGTGAGGTTGAGTCCGAAGCCACCGGCCTTCAGCGAAATCAGGAACACCGGAGCGGCACCGTTCTTGAACTCGCTCACCACATCCCCGCGGTTGCGGGTGCTGCCATCGAGGTAGCAATACTCCACGCCTTCGGCATCCAAACGCTCCCGTACCTTGCCCAGGAATCCGGTGAACTGGCTGAAGATCAGGGCCCGGTGGCCCTCGGAAATGATGTCCTCAAGTTGCTCGAACAGCACATCGAGCTTGGACGACCGCACTCCTGACAACGACGAATCCACCAACGACGCGTCCAAACTCAGCTGCCGGAGCAACGTCAACGACTGGAAGATCGTGAAGCGGTTCTTGTTGACGTCGTCGATCAGTCCCAGGATCTTCTGCCGCTCGCGCTGCAAGTGCGTCTGGTAAACCTTCTGGTGCCGCGGGTTCAGGACCACTTCCAGGACCTGCTCCTGCTTCGGCGGAAGATCCTTGATGACCTGTTCTTTGGTACGGCGCATCATCAGCGGACGGACACGACGCCGGAGCTTGGCCAGCTGCGCCGAGTCACCGTTCTTCTCCACCGGCTTCTGGTAGTTTTCCGCGAACCGCTTGGGACTCGGGAACAGGCCAGGCGCCACGATCGACGTCAGTGCCCAGAACTCCATGAGGTTGTTCTCCAGCGGAGTACCCGTGATGGCCAGTTTGAACCGGGCCGGCAGCTTGCGCGCGCACTGGTAGGCCTTGGATTGATGGTTCTTCACGAACTGCGCCTCGTCCAGCATGAGCCCAGCCCACTGGAACGATGCGTAGGCATCGTAATCAATGCGGAACAGCGCATAGGACGTAATAACGACGTCGGCACCCGCCAACGCGTCGACAGGTGACAGCCCGCTTTTGGCAAAGGTTTCACCGACGGTCCGCACCACAAGCCCTGGAGCGAAGCGTTGCGCTTCCGCGGCCCAGTTGCTCACCACGCTGGTGGGCGCAACCACCAGGAACGGAGCGCGGGGTGTCAGCCCGGCCGAGGAATCGGGTGCCACACCAGCAGCCAACTCCTTGGCCGCACAGATCAGCGCGATCGCCTGCACAGTCTTGCCCAGGCCCATGTCATCGGCCAGCACGCCCCCCAGGCTGTGCTTGAACAGGAAGCTGAGCCAGTTGAAACCTTCAAGCTGATACGGACGCAGCTCGGCGTTAAGGCCTGCCGGCAGCGGCAGCCCGGTCACGCCGTCGTCGAGCAATCCGCCCACGGCCTCACGCCACGCGGCGGCCTGCTCGTCAACGATGCCGAGTTGCGCGAGCTCATCCCAGAGCCCGGCCTGGAATCGGCTGATCTGCAGAGTGCCGTCCTTGTTATCCGGGTTGTCCTGCAGGGATCTGGCTTCGTCGATCAGTGCGCGCAGCTGGTGCAGCTCAGGCAGGTCGAGGGAGAAGTAGGCGCCGCTGGGCAACAGCATGCGGCTCATGCCGGCAGCGAGGGCGGAGAACACGGCGGCGAACGAGACGGGCTCGCCTTCGAGGGTGATGACGATGCCGAGATCGAACCAGTCGCCGCTCGCCGTTTCCTTCGTGGAGATGGAGACGACGGGAGCTTCGGCGGCCTCGCGGTAATCAGCGATGTCGCCGGAGGTCTCTACGACGACGTCGGGCAGGTCCTTGAGTGTCGGCAGGATCTCCTCGGTGAAAGCCAGGGTGTCCAGACCGGAAAGCTCAGCCGAGGCCGCGAGCCGCGGAGCGCCCCAGCCGCCGGTAGCGGATTCCGCCAACGCCGGAACCACGTCCCACGGCCGACCGATCGAATCCAGGATCCGGGCTTCCTCGACGTCATCTCGGTAGCCGCGGTCATCCGGGTGCCGCCACAAGGGCTGCGCGGTGACCAACGTGCCGGACTTGTAGTGCCATTCCCAATGCAGGCGCACCTTGTGATCAGTGCCGTAGTTGGCGAGCAGAGAGAGCGTCGGGACCGCCAGAGTCGGCAGTTCCACGGATTCATCCGCTGCCTTGACGGGCGTGGACTGCCGCAGCTTCGGGTAGAACGAGGTCAGGAAGCGGCTCTCATCTTCGGCCGGAATCAGAAGCGTCTCGCCCTCAGTGACAAACTCGAGCAGTTCGTCAGTGATACCGCCCTCAATCGGGGCGAGCGTGATCAGGTTGTTCTGCTGCGGCACCCCGGGCAGGGCTTCGACGCCGGAATGCGTGAAGAAGATCCCGTACGCGGGCTTGCCCAGGAAGCCCACAGTTCCGGCATCAATCTGCTCACCGCCCACCGCAACCGACGGCGCAAGCTGCAGGCCGCCGTCGGGCGTTTTCTTCCCGTCTTCGGCGCCCTGCGCTTCAAGGCGCGCCAAACTGAGTCCGACGACGGCGGGTTGGGTCTCGACGTGGACGGGCTCGCTACCAGCGGCGTGAATCAGCGGAATGCCGGCTTTTGTAGCGTCGGCGAGAAGGGGCCAGAGGTTCTTGGCAGCGAAATCATTCAGGCTCAACCACATGGCGCCCGACGGTTGCTGGCGACCATTACTGGAACCATGGGCAGCGAGGAAAGTCTGAAGCCACTCGACGTGGGCCTCATTGAACTCGCGGCGGAAACTGATGTAGCTGAGGTTGTTCCAGGAGACGTCGCCGCGGATCCACTTGCCCTTGGCGCCCATCATCACGGGCCGTGCCTTGAGTTGCCGAACACTGCGCATGGGGTCGCGGCGGCCTGTGTAGGAGAAGTGGGCTGCCGGTTCCTCAACCTCGAACTGCAGGGCGAGTGGAATGCCGGCAGTGCTCGGCGCAGTGCCCGGCTTCGCGATGAGCCTGTTGAGGGCTTGCTCCCAAGCCGGCCGCGCCGAACCGCCCTGCTCGGAGGAACCAAGGCGCGAGGTCTGGATCCCGGGAGCCTGGGACAGGAGCTGGGCACGGATGGTGGGGTGGTCTTCAGCCGTGAAAAGCAAGGCGGCCACGTGCTTGCAGTCCTTGCGAACAGGGCAGCTGCAAATACCTACTGTGCAGCTCCAGCCGCTGGGCTTGCGAACCAGCTTTGCCGACGTCGAATATGGTTGCGGACCGGTGCCGCGGACCTTGCCAAGCAAGAGGCCGGTGGCCGAATCGAACGAAATTCCGCTCACGCGGCTGCCCATGGCATAGGCCAATCCGGCCGCCAAGGAGCGGTCGTTTATGGCAGGAGTCTGAATGGCCAGTTCCCAGGTTTCGTCTGTGTGGGACGGCATGCGTCGGGCTACTTTCGGCAGGAGGTTATCTGCAATCTTAGTCAGCAGAAAACGGCTCCCAAACTTCGCCCTCTGTTAACCTCTACCTCGATTGCCGCGCCGCTCCCGCGCGTACGTTGAAAGGGTCCGGAGCACCAACAGCTTTTAGCAGTGAGGATTTCCCATGACTACCAACGAATACCCCGTCGTCCTGAGCAAGACCAGCTTCGAAGCAGGCAATGCGGATGTTGTGGATTCCAACGTCAACGTCGTGAACCAGATGTATGCGGAGCTCCTCAACAGCGACGAAATCTCGACCCCTGCGCTCAACAGCTACTTTGTTGATTTCTACCTGACCCAGGCGTTGGCCGGGGGATTTGCCCAGTACGTGTTCACCGCCCCGGAACGTGAAGAGGTGGACGCCTACGTGCGTGCCGGTCTGGAAGGCATGGGCGCCACCCGGCACCTGGACCTGTTCAACCGCACCGCTGCAGCCTTTGATGCGTTGAGTGAGGACGACGCCGAGGCCTACCTCGACGGCGAGCTGGACGATTCCGAAGCGCCTCTCGAGGCAGTTGTTGTCCTGGATGAGCTCGACGGCGAGTTTGAAGCTTTGCTGGAGGAAGAGGACATCATCGACCTCAACGCCGCTTACCTCCGGAACCAGCCCGGGCTGTTGGTTCTCTCTGACGACGAGTTGGAAGCACACATTGCCAAGCGCGTTGCGCTGATTCCGGACCTTGCCGAGCGCCAGGCCGAAGCAGACGAAGAGGCCCTGGCAAACGCTCCTGAGTTTGAGGTCATCATCCGGGAACTGTGTGATGTGGCCGGCTACGCCCTGCAGAAGATCACCATGGGAGACCCCAACTACGAGCACGACGGCGTGAAGACCCTCGCCTGGCACTTCTCCACCGACCACGGTGACTACATCATGGTGGAGGACGACGAGGAAGCCTTCATGATCCACCCGGAGACCAAGGAAATCATCGCGGCCGTGGAGTTCGAAGAGTCTGACGAGCTCGCGGACGCGTAGCCTTCTCCAGGGCTGGACGGCAGGCAACCTTTGCGGGCTGGACCCCGCTGTTCGGGTGCCTGCCGTCCAGCCCTCGCCACGACTTCGCCGGACAACTGCGACAGTCCGGGGAACCTTCCCGCGAGTTCGCACTGTTTCCGCGGTTTCGCTGGTCGGATGTCCACATAGGCGGGCCATCCCCTTACGTCACTCAAGGCGCCGCGGCCATCCTGAACCGATGGAAATAGAATCCAACGCACCCGCACCCATGTCCGTCCGCGCCTTGCCTGAGCGTGGTTACATGTGGCGGACCGACGAATTGCTTCGCTTTGGGCACAGCAGCCGAAGCATCAAGGCATTGGTAGATGCCGGCCAACTGCACCGAATGAGGTATGGCTGCTACATAAGGTCCAGTACGTGGCAAGCGCAGGGTCCTCGGAGGCAGGCCATGGAGCGGATCATCGCACACGCCCATGGCACACTCACCACGTCTACGGGTGGCTTCGTCTACAGCCACCTTTCGGCTGCACGACTTCACGGTCTTTTCGTGTGGGGTGTGGACGACAAAGTCCACATCCTGCACCCCTCCAGGCCTTCGTCGGATCGGTGGGGCATGGACGTTCGGGGACACACGGGAATCTGCGATGAAGACGACGTCGCCACAGTTAGGGGACTACGGGCGACAACGCTGGAGCGCACCATAGCCGACTGTGCCATGATGCTCAGCTACCCCAAAGCACTGGTGATCATGGACCACGGCCTGCGGCTGGGTGCCGACGCCACCCTGTTGGCCCGCATGGCAGCCGCATCCGCGGGAAAACGAGGTGTCCGAACCCTTCGGAAAGCTCTGGACAACGCGGACCCCAGCTCTGAGTCCGCCGGGGAAACGATGACCCGCAACCTCATACAAAGGCTGCGAATCAAGCCTCCACAGCCACAGTTCGAGGTCCAGTCCCGCGTGGGTCTCTATCGCATGGACTTCGCATGGAAGGAGGAAAAGCTGGCACTGGAATTCGATGGACGGACCAAGTACTTCGACTTCAAACCCACCGACGAGGTCATCTTTGAAGAACGGCGCCGGGAGAAAGCCCTCATCGAGGAAGGCTGGCGGTTCATCAGGATCGAATGGAAGGACCTCTTTCAAGAGCGCGCGTTCAAAGAGCGCATCCTTCGAGCGTTGCGGGCTTCACCGACGCAGGGCTGAGTTCGCGGGAACCCGTCACACTCGTAGGGAAACTTCCCTACGAAATGGCGGGATTCCCGCGAACCCGGTGAACGAGCCCGAAAATGAAGCCGTCAGTAGCCGGCTGCAGCCCCCTTGATCATCTCGCCGCTGGGGCTGACCAGGTACCAGACGTTCATCACGCCCTGGCCGTTGACATCGCCCGGAGCCTTGTCCTTGGCGTAGTAGTACAGCGGCATGCCGTTGAGGGTGACCTGCTTCTTCCCGTCAGGGGTCGCTATGGTTCCCACGGTGCCGCTGACGCCGTCAACGGTTGGCTTGTCCGACGTCGTCGTGAAAACGGGCCAAGCCGTGAGGCAGGCGCCGGTGCATGCGCTGGTTCCTGAGTCCTTGACGTCCTTGGTGAAGAAGTACAGGCTCACGCCCTTGCTGTCCACAACGATCTGCCCGGCGCTGGATGACGCTACTTTCATCTCTGCGCCCGCCGCCGCCGGGCTGGACATGGCATCCGTGCTTGGCGACATAGACGTAGGGGCCGTAGAGGAAGTGGCGGCCGTGGGCGCGGCAGAGGACGAGGTGCTTGTCCCGGGGCTTCCGGCGCAACCGGCAAGAGCCACGGCGAAAACCACGGCGCCGAGTCCAACGCTGAGTCTATTTCTCATGTTTAGCTCCTTTGACGGGCCGGCCGGGATGGGTCGGCGCTAACCCCTACGACGCCCGCAGGGGAAGAATGGTTCAAGCAACTGAACCTTTTCCCCGCGCGTGGCGTCGTATGGGGGTAGGGCAGGGTAGGGCAGCGGGAAACACAGCGAAGGAGGTGGCTATGCCGTTGGACGAGGACGTCGTTGCGGCAATCTACCGCGATCACGGCGTGGCCCTGAAACGCTTTGTGCTCAGCTGCACCTCGGACACTCACCAGGCCGACGACGTCGTGCAGGAGACCATCCTCAAGGTGTGGCAGCACGCGCCACAGATTACGGGCAGTCTGCGCAGCTACCTCTTCCGGACTGCCCGCAACGTCATCATCGACAACTATCGGAAGTCCCAGCGTCGCCCTCTCGAGGCTGGCGAGCACGACCTTCCGGACCATGTTGCGACGGAGCGCGTTGATGAGCTACTGAATCGCGTCCTCATGGAAGAGGCGCTCCTGCGGCTCAGCCACGAACACCGCGAGGTCCTTGTTGCCCTGCACTACCAGCGGTTCACCGTCAGTGAGGCAGCACTGCAGCTGAACATCCCTGCCGGCACTGTGAAATCCCGGGCTTTCTATGCTGTGAAAGCCCTCCGAACGATCCTTGATGAAATGGGGGTGGAACGATGAACGGCAATCCCGTCCACCAATTGCTGGGGGCCTACCTGCTGGGCGGACTCGACCCCGAGGAGGCTCGCACCTTTGAAGAGCACCTCACCGGATGTGCTGCGTGCCGGCGCGAACTTGAGGAGTTGGAAAGCCTCCCCGCGCTGCTCGACGCTGTTCCTGCCTCCGACGCCGTCGCTCTCACCACGACGGGTACCGCCGGTGCCCTGGCACCATTGGAACCGGGCCGGGAAGCACTGCCGCAGAAGATCCTGGTTGACCTTTCGGCTCGTAGGAAGAAATCACGACGCCGGTGGGCGGGTTTGGTGGGGGCAGTCGCCGCGGCGTGCCTGGCACTTGGATTCCTTGCCGGTCCACTCTTGAACCAGCCACCGAAACCCGATGCCAGCTACTCGGTACAGGCTGAAACAGGCCTGCAGCTGACAGTGGGCATGGTGAAGAAGGCCTGGGGCACGGAGCTTGAGGTGGAGGGCAAGAGCATGCCGCTCGAAGGAACTCTCTACTTATGGGTGAAGGGCAGGGATGGAGCGGAAGAGCGTACCTGCGGCTGGACGGCGACGCCGAGTGGTCGCATCAAGATCACTGGCGCTACGCCCGTGCAGCTTGGCGGCATAGCCGGTGTGGAGCTCCGGGACGAGGATGAAAAGACAGTGGCGTCGATTTCAGTCCCGTAGGTTTGCCCGCAGCTCTGCTACGAGGGCCGGGTCCTCGCATGCCCGGGCGAAGGCCTCAATCCGCCGTTCAATCTCGCGGCCCAACAGCCAGCTCCCGATCTTCTCTGCCAAAGGCTTTAGGGCAGCCGGGCGGCAGGAAAAGGTGTACTTCCAGACTGCACGAGTGCCGCCGTCGTCGGGGGTGAACCGCCAGCCACCGCCGAAGTTGTCGAAGAACCAAGGCCCGGACACCATGGTCATTCCTACATTGCGGGGCGGGGTGTAGGAGACGTACTCACTGACCATCTTCAGCCCCATTCTGGAGACGGTTCGTGTACGTACCCCCTTGCCGGCCGCCTTGGCCCCGTCCACGAAGCTTTGCGCCGAAATGAACGGATCCCATCTGAGCCTGAATTCGCCAGTGGTCTGGGAAAGCGCGAAGGCTGTCTCGGCATCCAGGCGTATAAAACGTTCAGCGCGAACCTGCGGCATTCAGGACCCCTGCCCGGAACCGAGCACCAAGAGCACCATGAAGGCAACACCAAAAACGTTGATCGCCATGATCGCCAGGCCGATGATTCCGGTAACGCGTCCAGCATTCATACGCCCCGCACGGAAGACGGCAACAAGCCCACAGACGATCGCCACGATGGACAAGAGAACTGCAAGCGCGGCAAAGGCCAATGCGCCAATCCACCAAGCATCATTTCCCTGGTTGTATCGGCTGATCTGGGACGCGACTGCCGCAACGCCCAGGGGAATGCTGACCACCGCGGCCACTGGCGAAAGCACAGCCGAAACAATACTCGTGATGCCCGCGCCCAACCCGGGTGTTCTGGACCGATGCTGGTACTCGACCGGTGGCTGGTAGCTCATGATTCCCCCCAAAGTCCGTGCGCTAGATCTTGCGATACGTGAGGTCGAAAATCATTCGGCCAGCCTCGTGGGCCTTGTTTTCAAAGCTCGTGCGGATACGGCCCTCGAACCTGGGAGCCCAGCCGCCTTCCTCGTCCACGCCCTCGTTCGGACCCGTGTGCTCGGTGCTGACAGGTGCGCGCCCTTCCCGCACCGGCGCCCCTCCCACAACAGACTCGACGCCGGATTGCCACACTTGCGTCAGCGGGCTCTCCTCGCCGCTGCGCTCGCCTTCGTGCATGTTTTCAAATTCCGTCGAGCCTGCCAGGACCTCGCGGACGTGCACTGCGTAATTGGACCAATCGGTGGCAATCCGCCAGTAGCCACCCTTTTCCAGGGCCTTGGCAGCTACGGAAGCGAAAGCCGGCTGGATCAGGCGGCGCTTATGGTGGCGTGCCTTGTGCCATGGATCGGGGAAGAATACCCAGAGCTCACTGACTGAGCCCGCCGGAAGCATCGACTCCAAAACCTCGGGTGCGTTGGCTTCCACCACCCGAACGTTGGTCAGGCCACGGCTGTTGATCTTGATGATGGTGTTGGCCAGGCCGGGCGTGTAAACCTCGACGGCCAAAAAGTCCTTGTCCGGATTCTGTTCGGCGGCATGGACCACGGCGTCACCCAAACCCGAACCGATCTCGACGATCAGGGGAGCTTTGCGCCCAAACACGGCCTCGGCGTCAAAGGTGTAATCGGGGTGCACCGAAGTGTTGGCCACGTGACGCGGGACCTGGACGGCCCAACGCTCGGCGTGCTCCTCCCACGCGGCCTGCCTGCGGCCCTGCAAACGGGTGCCGCGGCGCACGAAACTGACCGGACGGCCACCGTACGTTCCGAAGGAAGCCTGGCTGCCGGGCGTTACTGGTCGCGGGGAATCTGGGGTTTCACTCATCCATTCCAGAATACTTTGGTTCGACCAGATGCTTGGCGGGACCTGTCTTCGGCGGGCTCCGGCTTCAAAAGAGAATCATGAAGCGTCGCGTTTCCATGAGCCATGCCACCACTATCAAACTCTTTACTACGACGATGCCCAAGCCCACACCTCCGATAATCCATGCCTTGCTGCGGCGTCCCCCGGGACCGCGGTTCCGGGCCAGCCACAGAGACACTGCGCTCAGCACCAGGGCACCCATAGTGCAAACGGTGGGGAGGCTCCAAAGTACGAGAGGAGCGACCCACCACCGGGGACCGGATGACGTTGGTGACCGCGTGGCCATGGCGGCGAACAGTCCAAGGGGGAGGGTTATGAACAGGAAAAACGGTGCCGCAAGGCCAACCACCACGCTGGAGATCGCTACGTTCAACCCCGGGGGCTGTACGGGAGGCACGAGCACGTAGCCAAGCGGAGGTTCGCTTTCAGCGTTTGACGGTGGAGGAAAGTGTTCAGGGAGTGTGTGCATGACTTCAACGCTATGGACGTCGATGCCGCACAGACAGAGGTAATCCGGCTTATGTGGACAACCTTGCCGCGCTTCAAGTCGCGGTCACATCACGCCCTTGAGCAGTAGATCGGACACGGCTGACAGAATAGGACGCGTGACCTCCTCGAACAGGCCCGGCGTCGCAGATGCAAGCGGCCCGGCAGAACCGATCCGCTATCAGGCCCTTCGCCCTGAGATCGCTGTGGATGCCGAGATCGACGACATCCCGGCGGCGGCCCCCACCCAGCTGCGCTCGCAACGAGGCCTGATCTACCTCGGCATCTGTCTGGTCCTGATCGGCCTGAACCTCCGGACGGTCTTTTCGAGCTTCTCGGCCGTCCTTCCGGAAATAACGTCCGACGCCGGGCTGCCGGGCTGGGCTGTGGTGGTCCTGACCACCGTTCCCGTGACATTGCTGGGCGTTTTCGCACCTCTTGCCCCGGTACTGGCGAGACGATTCGGGGCAGAGCGGGTACTGCTCGGAGCGATGGCTGTCCTCACGGCCGGACTCCTGCTCAGGCCAACGGAGGTCCCCGGAGCAGGGCACCTTCCAACACTCCTCGCCGGCACGGCAGCTTGTGGAGCGGCCATCGCTCTCTGCAACGTCCTCCTGCCGGGCGTCGTCAAGAGAGACTTCCCGCATAGGCTCGGGTTGATGGGCGGCCTGTACACCACGGCGATCTGCGCATCCGCAGCGCTCGGTGCAGGCTTCACGTATCCGGTTTTTGCGGCAACCGGCCAGTGGACTTCGGCGCTGTGGTCATGGGCGGTGCCTGCCGGCGTCGTGCTTTTGCTCTTCCTTCCACTGGCCGTCCGCCAGCATCCCGTGCGGCACCAGGCGGTCCGCGGCGGCGTGAACGTGTGGCGATCCGCGGTGGCCTGGCAGGTCACGCTGTTCATGGTGCTGCAGGCCATGATGTCGTTCAGTGTGTTTGCGTGGCTTGCGCCGATCCTGAGGGACCGGGGCATCGAGGGTGGGACGGCTGGCCTGATCGTGTCGGTGTCGATCGTGCTTCAGATGCTCGGTTCACTCTTTGCCCCTGCCTTGGCCACGCGATTCAAGGACCAAAGGATGATCAACACCGTGGTGGCCCTGATGACCGGCGGCGGTTTCGCCCTCAGCATCTTCGGGCCCACTGAGCTGATCTGGATCTGGACGGGGCTGCTGGGCCTTGGCCAGGGATCGCTCACCGCTGTGGCCCTCACCATGATCATGGTCCGCACCCGAGATGCCCACACAGCCGCCCACCTGTCCGGGATGATGCAGGGTGTCGGCTACGGAGTGGGCTCGGTGGGAACGTTGCTCGTGGGACAACTCCACCAAGCCACGGGTGGATTCACCGCCGCGGGCGTCCTGTTCCTGGTGGTCGGAGCGCTGGCGGCGTTCTTCGGCTACCGCGCGGGCCGCAACAAGTTCGTTTAAGCGCGTTGTGAGGCCCGCTCTACGCCCCAAAGTACGAACTTAGGGCACAGAGCGGGCCTCACAACGAGCTAGGCCGTCAGGTCCTTGCCCTTGGTCTCGGGGATCGAGAAGGCGAAGGCGATGCCGATCACCAACAGGATTACTGCGTACACGTTGAACAGGTAGCCCTGGCCAATGCTGCCGAGCCAGGTCTGCAGGTACGGAGCCGTGCCACCGAAGGCCGCGACGCAGATGGAGTACGGCACGCCTACACCCACAGTGCGAATGTGCGTCGGGAAGAGTTCGGCGTAGACGGCCGGGACAATCGATGCGCTACCAGCGATGAAGAACAGCATCACGGACATGGACACAGCCAGCTGCCACGGGGAGTCCTTCAGCAGCCACGTCATGGGGAAGTGCATGACCATGGCACCGATGGAGGAACCGATGAGCACCGGCTTGCGGCCGATCCGGTCGGACAGCTTGCCCCAGAAGGGGAGTGCGGCAATGAACACGACGTTGGCGATCACGCCGGCCCAAAGGGCAGCGCCCCGGTCCATCTTCAGCGTGGTGGCTGCGTAGCTCGGTGCCACGACACCCCAGATGTAGTAGACCACCGTGAGGCCAACGGTCAGGCCGATAACCTGCAGCGCCTGCTTGCGGTACTTGACGATCTGTGGCCACATCGGCAGGCGCTTTTCCTTGGGCGTCTCAGCCTCGAATGCGTGGGTTTCCTTCATCTTGGCCCGCATGAACAGCGCGTAGATGCCCAGTGCGCCACCGATGAGGAACGGAATACGCCAACCCCAGGCGCTCATGTCGTCCTTGGACAGGACAGCAGTGAGGATCGCGCCGAGCAGTGTTCCGGCGAGAATGCCGGCGGTGCCGGACGTGTAGATGAGCGTCGCCCAGAAACCGCGCTTTTCCTTGGGTGCCATCTCGGACAGGTACGTCTGCGACGACGGCAGCTCACCACCGTGGGCGAGGCCCTGGATGAGCCGGGCGAGCAGGAGCATCACGGATGCGAACGCGCCAACAGCCTGGAACGTCGGAGCGATGCCGATGAGGAGGCTACCGAGAGCTCCGAGGGCAACGGCTACCGTCATGGAGGTCTTGCGGCCAATGCGGTCGCCGATCCAGCCGAACACGAAACCGCCGAAGGGCCGAGCAACAAACCCGACGGCGAAGATCGCCAAGGTGGACAGCACGGCGGACGTAGGGTCGGCCTGGCTGAACAAAGCACTCGCGATGAACGGCGAGAACGTGGCGTAGATGGCCCAGTCGTACCATTCCACGGCGTTGCCGATGCCGGTTCCGACGAGCGTGCGCAGGTGGGACTTGTGGACCTTGACTTCGGTGGACGTTCCAACGGTGGCGGTCATGTGTTTCTCCAAGGTGGGGTAGGGCTGGGAGTTAGTTGGCGGCGAGGGCCGCGATGCGGGATACCGCGAGCTCTGCATACAGGGCAGCGCCGTCGGTGAGGACGCCGTCGTCGAACGTTGCGTAAGGCGAGTGGTTGAAGGGCGACGTCGCGTGGTCGGTGCCGGGGGCAACGGCACTGAGCCCTACGAATGTTCCCGGGACCTCGGCCAGCACCCGGGAGAAGTCCTCGGAACCACTCAGTGGAGTTGCCATCCGGGTCAGCCGGGACTCGCCGAACATGCCGGCGATGACCTTCTCCGCCGTGGTGGTTTCGTCCTCGTCGTTGATGGTGAGGGGGTATTCCTGCTGGTAGTCCACATCAACCTCCAGGCCGTGGGCTGCGGCGATGCCTTGGAGCAGCTTGGGTACTACATCCATCATCTTCTGCCGTGACTCTTCGGAGAAGGTCCTGATGGTGGCTTCGATGCGGGCAGTTTCAGGGATGACATTCCGCTTGGTACCTGCGTGCAGGACGCCAACGGTGAGGACAACGGGATCGAACATGTTGAACTGGCGCGTGATCATGACCTGAAGGGCGGTGACCATTTCCGCGGCTGCGGTCACGGGGTCCTTGGCTGAATGTGGGGCGGAGCCATGCCCGCCGGCACCGAGCACGGTCACTACGAGCCCGTCGGAGGAACTGAGCATCACGCCGTTCTTGGTGACGAACTGGCCGTGGGGTTCCAGCGAGGAGAAGACGTGCATGCCGTAAGCCGTATCTGCCCGTCGCCCGGCAGCATCCAGGACGCCTTCGTTGATCATGTAGCTGGCGCCGTCGAAGCCTTCCTCGCCGGGCTGGAACATGAGTAGGACGTCGCCGGCCAGCTTGTCGCGACGCTCAGCCAGGAGGGTGGCGGCTCCGGCGAGCATGGAGGTGTGGAGGTCGTGTCCGCAGGCGTGCATCGCTCCGTCTATACGGGACGTGTAATCCACGCCGGTTGTTTCCTGGACGGGAAGGCCGTCCATGTCTGCCCGCAATAACACCACCGGCTTGTCAGCCGAAGCGTAAGCTGCACCACCGCGAAGAACCGCGGTGACCGACGTCGTGTCCTTGCCCAGTGTGATCTCATACGGGAGTCCGTCCAGCGCCTTGAGCACCTTTTCCTGGGTGCGGGGGAGCTGCAGGCCGATCTCCGGTTCGCGGTGGAGGTCGTGGCGGAGGCGGACGATGTCGTGCTGCAGTTCCTTGGCGTCAGCGGCGATGGTCATGTGTTCTCCTGCTCTTGCTGGGTTATGGGTTCTTCTTGCAATTCTGTGGTGACTTGACTCACAATCCTAAAAACATCTGTAAAAATGCATGGAAACCCCAAAAACGCAGGATTCATGCACGGTTGAAGGAGAATGTACGCATGGAACTCAGCGAAGAGGATCTGCGCCTCATCAATGCCCTGCAGATTTCTCCTCGTATCAGCTGGTCCGATGCCGGCGAGGTCTTGGGCGTCCACGCCACAACCTTGGCCGCGCGCTGGGACCGCCTCAAGGCTGCCGGTGCGGCCTGGACTACGGCCCATCTCATGGGTGACCCGAAAAACATGTGCCTTGCCATGGTGGACATCGACTGCGAGATGGACCTCCGGCCGCAAGTCACGGCGGCCTTGGCAGAGCTCCCCGAGGTCATCACCATCGAAGAAGCGGCCAGCAACCGCGACCTGACACTCACCGTCATCACCCAGGACCTCGATCAGTTCAGCACCAGCCTGCTGCCGCGGCTCAAAGAAGTCCGCGGACTTACCAAGTACCACACCTCGCTCTGCACCCGGATCCACACCAGCGGCTACGCATGGCGGCTGAATGTGCTCACCAAGGGGGAACAGCAGGCGCTTCGGGCAATGGCCGGGCCCGAATCGGCCAACCCGTCTGCTCCCGACGCCATCGTCGTGCCGCTACCCGAGAGCCATCTGGCGCTGATCCCGCTCCTATCCCGGGATGGCCGGGCTTCTGCTGCTGAGATAGCCCGGGCTTTGGGGCGGCATCCCGCCACGGCGCAGCGTCAGTTGGGGCGGGTGCTGAACAGCAGAATGTTGTCTTTCCGCTGCGAGATAGCCCAAAAATTCTCCGGTTTTCCCATCACCGTCCAGTGGTTTGCGAACGTTCCGGCGGGCCAGCACGAAGCCGCCGCCACGGAACTGCGTTCCGTCAGGAATGTCAGGTTTTCAGCGTCCACCACCGGCCGTACCAACTTCACCATGATCATGTGGTTGCGGTCGCTGGCCGAGATCATGGAAATGGAACTCGCCATCCAGCAGCGGATCCCGGGCATCGAGCTCGTGGAGAGCGTAGTTATGTTGAATACGGCCAAACGGGTTGGCTGGATGCTGAACCCGGATTCAACGGCCACAGGAACCGTGGTGGCACCGTATGGGGAGTTGCTGCCGGAAACAGCGTAAGTTTCTTGCTTGAGCTCACGACGACGGCGAGTCCGGCCTGGGTGCCGGTTCCCGCCAGTATCAGGGGTGCTTCGTGGCCCGTAGGACCGTGTCCAAAACGGTAGCCGTCCCGCCCTCTGGACCGGTGATGGTGCGTTCCCGCGAAGTCAGGACGTTGACGAACCACGGCTCGCGGTCCAGGCGGAGCGATCCAGCCAACTGTTCCGGCGAGAAGAACATGCCCGTTTCACGGTGGTGGCTCCACGGAGCGAGCCCATGAGGGTGATGTCCTACCACCAGCAACGTGCCGCCCGGCGCTACTGCGGCTGCCGCTGAAGCTACGGAGTCGCGCCACGGCAGGAGGGGGCTGTGGAGGAACTGTGCTGAAACGAGGTCAAAGATGGGTTCCGGCTGCCAATCGGCCAGATCCTGTTGCTGCCAGGTAATCCGGTCAGCGTGACCGGATTCCTCTGCATGGGCTGCCGCACGTTCAAGCGCGACCGCCGAAACATCCATGCCGGTGACCATCCAGCCCTGCCCGGCGAGCCAGATGGCGTCTGCACCTTCGCCGCAGCCAAGGTCCAAGGCCGTTCCCGCGTGGAGCCCGGCCACTTCGGCGACCAACTGTGGATTCGGGTTTCCGCTCCATACTTTTGGACGCTCCTTGTACATGCCGTCCCACATGTCGGCGGCGTTGTCGGCGTCTTCGTGAAGGTTGAGCCCGCCATGCCTCGGCCCGCTGTGGTCAGTGTCTTGATGGGTGGCCTGGTGAGTGTTGCCAGAGGTGCCATTCGTGGCGTGGGGAGTGCCGCCGTCGTGAGTGTGTTCAGCCATAAGCCAAGCGTGCCGTGAGCAGGCTACTAAAGGCAACGCCCGTTGCTGCTTCGGCAAAACACACATACGAACAAAATGATCTGGTTTTTCCATTTGATGGTGACTAGCGTTTGAGCCAAGCGCCGGACACAAGTCATTGGCGCATGAAACGGGGGATTCATGATGTTCCGGACGCTTACGTTCACTGCGCGTGCTGCCGTTGTGGCTTTGGCGGCGGCCTTTACGCTCATGGCTTCAGGGCTACCGGCCCGGGCCAATCCGCTAAAGCCCGACGCCGTCGCGGGAGCCATCGCGCCAACCATCAGTGCGCCAACTATCACCGCACCTATGGCGACTTTCGGGACGCCGTACAGGATCGAGGTTCCGAGCCCACACTTTGCTGAGGCGAGTCCGGACGGCCGCAAGCTGTTCACAGTGTCCGCATCCGGGGCTTTCGCCTCGATCGACGTGGCCACCAGTACTGTGACTGCGAGCATTGATGTTCGTGATGTTACTGCCATGAAGGTCAGCCCGGACGGCGGCAAGGTTTACCTGGCCACAAGCGAGTTCCAGGAACACTTCCTCACGGTCGTGGACACCGCCGCCATAACGGTCGTGGACATACCGGTGGACGGCCCGGTCTTCAGCCTCGCATTTACCCCTGACGCGTCCAGCGTTTACGCGGCTGTGTACGGAACGCCGGCGGACACGGGCTCGACGCCGGGATCCGTTGCAGTCATCGATGTGGCGGCGGCGTCCGTGGTTTCCTCCATTCCCGTTGGTCGCGAGCCAACGCAGATTCTTGTGACGCCGGATGGGGCCAAGGTGTTCGCACTGAATCTCCTGGACCAATCGTTGTCCGCCATTGAGACGTCTACCAACACCGTGACCAGCACCATTCCGCTCGGCGGGACGTCAACCGGAGGGTCCATGTCCCCGGACGGATCCAAGCTGTATTACCCCAAGCTCGAAGGCGGCATCGCCATCGCAGGCGTCGCCACGGACACCGTGATCGGGGAAGTCATGACCGAATCCGTGGCCACTGCGCCAAGCTTCACTCCGGACGGATCCCGGGCATTCGTCGTGGACCAGAGTCCGAATGACAATTACGTTGCTGAAGTCGATCTGCAGGGGAATTCGCTGACACGGGTCAGTCTCGGTGAGGGCCCAGTCATGAACATGGGGCACTTCACGGTCCAGGTCAGTCCCGACGGTGCGCGGCTTTATGTGCTGGGCCACGACATCAACGTTCTCAGCCTGCCGACGCTCAAACCAGCAGGGGTCATCCTGTTGGAAGATGGGTTGCTTCCCCGTCAGCTGGTCATGCTCCCGGACGGATCCATGGCGTACGTCGTTCCGGGCAACCAGGGCGATTACGTCATGGCTGTTAGTACGGCGGATCCGGAGAATGTGTGGAAGGACTACAACTCCGATGGCACCACGGATGTTCTGGCGAGGGACTCCGCCGGCGGGCTCTGGCTGTATCCCGGAAATGGCAACAGTGGCTGGCTGCCCCGCTCACAGGTTGGCTCCGGTTGGAACATCATGAACCTGTTGATGGCGTCAGGCGACTTTGACGGTGACCGCAAACCGGACGTCCTGGCACGCGACGAGGCTGGTGATTTGTGGCTGTATCCGGGCGACGGCAATTCTGGTTGGCTGCCCCGCTCCAAAGTCGGCGTCGGCTGGAACGCGATGACCGCCGTCGTGGCCCCAGGTGATTTTGATGACGATGGCAAAGCCGATGTCCTGGCCCGGGATAGTTCCGGTGACCTCTGGCTATACCCGGGGAACGGCTCAGGCGATTGGCTTCCCAGATCGAAGGTGGGCACGGGCTGGAACGTAATGACCGCCATCATGGGCCCCGGGAACCTGCGGAATCCGGGGCGCGACATCCTTGCCCGCGACACCTGGGGCACGCTGTTTCTTTACGAGCCCGACGGTTCGGGCGGTTGGTTTCCACCCTTGCTGGTTGGCATCGAGTGGAACGTCATGTCTGCAATCGTCACCCCGGGCGACTTCGACAGCGACGACGTGCCGGACATCCTGGCCCGCGACGCCAGCGGCACCCTGTGGCTTTACCCAGGACAGGGCTTCGGCGGATACTCGCCGCGGGTACAGGTGGGAGTGGGCTGGAATGTCATGACTGCGATCATCTAACTATCCGGGCTGGTTCCAGCGCTGTGCTCCCGCGCCGGTGGCCCCCAGTTCGTCGGCTGGATTCTGAAGCGTGCATGATTTCAGGCTCAGGCAACCACAGCCGATGCAACCATCCAGATCGTTCCGCAGGTGTTGCAGGGCCGCGATCCGTTCGTCGAGTTCCTTGCGCCACCGCGACGACAACCGTGTCCAGTCCCGCTTGGTGGGAGTCCGTCCGTCCGGCAGGGAGTCCAGCGCCTCCCGGATGTCCTTCAGAGGAAGGCCAACCCTTTGCGATGTTTTTATGAAAGCGACGCGCCGCAGCATTTCGCGCCGATACCGCCGCTGGTTGCCAGCCGTGCGTTCAGCCGTGATGAGCCCATTGCGTTCGTAGAAGTGAAGGGCCGACGCCGATACTCCGCTGCGCTCGGAAAGCTCACCGATGCTCAGGGGCCGGTGGGCGCTGCCTGGAACTTGTGGCATGGCTGGTCCTCCGGTGGTGGGCGTGGTGGATTGACCTCAACATTAGTTGAGGTTCTAGGGTAACGTCCATGACCTCTGATACTTCAACGGCCGGGATACTCCGCCGTCCATATCTGCTGGCCACCGTTGGTGCGTGTGCGCTCGTTTTCCTCAGCGCCTTCGAGTCCCTGGCGGTAACCACCATCATGCCGCTCGTCAGCCGGGACCTGGACGGAGCCACCCTTTACGCGCTGGCCTTCGCCGGTCCGTTGGCGACTGGTGTGATGGGCATGGTTGGGGCAGGTAATTGGTCCGATCGTCGTGGTCCTGCAGCGCCGCTGTATGCATCGGTGGCGCTGTTCGTTGCTGGGCTGCTGATCGCAGGAACAGCCGGGAGCATGGAGGTCCTGGTGCTCGGCCGGCTCGTGCAGGGACTTGGTGGCGGTGCCATGACCGTTGCCCTGTACGTCTTGGTGGCACGCGTTTACCCGCCGACTCTGCATCCGAAAATCTTCGCCGCGTTTGCCGCTTCCTGGGTGATCCCTTCACTCGTGGGCCCGTTCGCCGCGGGCATCGTGGCACAGCTCAGCAGTTGGCACTGGGTGTTCCTGGGCGTGGTGGGGCTGGTTGTTCCCGCACTGTTGATGGTGGTGCCGGCTGTGCGAGGGATGGACTCGGAGCCCGTCACCGAAACCGTTCCGTGGGCCTTCGGACGCATGGGGTGGGCGGCGCTGGCTGCCCTGACCGTCCTCGCGCTGAACTTGTCAGCAGAGGTGCCGGGCGTGGGCGGGGTGATTGCCGTCGTCGCACTTGTCCTTGCCGTGGTGGCGGTCAGGCCGTTGGTCCCGCGCGGAACACTGGTTGCCCGCCGAGGACTTCCCAGCGTGATCCTCACCCGCGGTCTGGCGTCGGCGGCGTTTTTCGGCGCGGAGGTCTACCTGCCGTACCTGCTGACCGAACAGTACGCCTTCACGCCGACGTTTGCCGGGCTCACGCTAACCGGCGCCGCGCTCGCATGGGCGGGAGCATCCGCTTTGCAGGGCCGGTTGGGTTCGAAGCTGGCCGATGCCCTCTCCGTGAAAATTGGTGCCGCGCTGGTGCTGGTGGCAATCGTGCTGGCGCTGGTGACTGCGGCATTGGCACTGCCGGCAGCCATTGCTATTGGCGGTTGGATCCTCGCCGGCGGGGGCATGGGGCTCATGTACCCACGGCTGAGCGTCATGACGTTGGCCCTCTCGACTCCCGATAACCAAGGCTTCAACAGTGCAGCAATGTCCATCTCCGACTCCCTGGGCGGGGCGCTCGCCCTCGCCGCCACGGGACTCGTCTTTGCCGCATTTACGTCGACGAACCCGTTTGCGGGGGTCTTCGCATTGACGGCGGTGATCGCCGTCGTCGGGGTCGTCATAGCGCCACGGGTCGCCAGCCGGGCGGGCGCTTCCGAAACTCACGACGCCCAGCCAGAGGCCTCGCTCCATAAGTAGCCCGACGCCAGGTTGTGGTGCCGGCCGACTGCGGCGGCCCGTTCCACTTGTGGGGCCTGCTCTGCGCGCTATTTGGGCCCGGAAGCACGCAATCCGGGCCCCGCAACGCAGGCCTGCACCAGCCCGATGCAGGGCTGGACGCCGAACACTGTTAGAATGGGAACACTTGATGTGCGGTGACGCCCTGAAGCAGGTGGCCCAAAAGGCCACGTGACGGGGCATTTTTCATGTGAGAGGCACATCCTGCGTCGATGAACGCTTCCATTTGGTCCCGGCCAACGCTCCAGTAGCGAACCGGTAGACCACCTGACTTTTCCTCGGCGAACCCCTGGCCCAACCGGCGTCGGGGGCCGATGTCCGCAACTGGACACCGCCCGAAAGACATAAGTACATGACTACTTTTGCTGCCCTTGGCACGCCCAAGGCTATTGCTGATTCCCTCGCCGCAGACGGCATCGAAGAGGCATTCCCCATCCAGGTGAAGACCCTCCCGGATACGCTCGCAGGCCGCGACGTCCTGGGCCGAGGCCGCACCGGCTCCGGCAAGACCATCGCTTTCGCCATCCCTCTTGTGGCCCGCTTGGCCGAGCGTGAAGCCAAGCACTTCCGCAAGCCGGGCCGCCCCATGGGCCTCGTCCTTGCTCCGACGCGTGAACTTGCAACCCAGATCAACGCCACGATCGAGCCGCTGGCCAAGGCCATGGGCCTGAACACCACGGTGATCTACGGCGGCATTTCCCAGGCACGCCAGGAAAAGGCGTTGCGCGCCGGCGTCGACATCGTCATCGCCTGCCCGGGCCGCCTCGAAGACCTGATCCGTCAGCGCATCCTGACCCTCGAAGCGGTTGAGGTCACTGTGTTGGACGAGGCAGATCACATGGCTGACCTCGGCTTCCTTCCGGTAGTCAAGAAGCTCATGGACATGACTCCCACGCAGGGTCAGCGACTGCTCTTCTCCGCGACGTTGGACAACGGTGTTGACAAGCTGGTCAACCGTTACCTCTCCAACCCGCTGACGCACTCCGTGGATGACCCGCAGGCTGCCGTCACCACCATGGAACACCACGTCCTGGTAGTTAACGATCAGACCGTCAAGAAGCAGCTCATCGTCGAACTGGCCTCCGGCGCTGGCCGCCGCGTCCTCTTCATGCGGACCAAGCACCACGCCCGTAAGCTTGCCAAGACCCTCACAGACGCCGGCATCCCCGCGGTCGACCTTCACGGCAACCTGTCGCAGAACGCCCGCGACCGCAACTTGGCCGAGTTCTCCAACGGTGACGTTCGCGTCCTGGTGGCCACCGACGTCGCAGCCCGCGGCGTGCACGTTGACGACGTCGAACTCGTCATCCACGTTGATCCGCCCACAGAGCACAAGGCGTACCTCCACCGCTCAGGCCGCACGGCCCGGGCCGGTTCCGATGGCACCGTTGTAACGCTGACGCTCCCGGAGCAGCAGAGCGACGTCAAGAAGCTCATGAAGGCAGCCGGCGTCGACGTATCGTTCGAGCGCGTCACTGCCAACTCGCCGTTGGTCGCCGAGCTCGTGGGCGACATCGCTGACAAGGTTGATCCCCGCACCCGTGCAGCCCTCCTGGCGGCGAAAGCCCCGCAGGGCGGCGGCACGTCCACTGGCGCCAACGCCCAGCGCAAGCGCGCACGCCGTACCGGCGGCCAGGCTGCACCCACCGCGGGTGGCCGTGGCGGTCGCGGCGGACGCGGCAAGGTGGCAGCTGAGCCGGTTCGCACCGACATCAACCGCGCCGATCGTCGCGCAGCAATGAACGACGACGTCGCCCGCAGCCCACGTGGTCGCGGCAAGGCTGGTGCCACTCACCGCAACGACGTTCCCGGCTCGCAGGGTCAGGGCGGCCGCAGTGGTCGTCCAGCTTCGGGCCAGCGTGCTGCTACCGGTGGCCAGCGCTCAGCTTCGGCCCCGCGCACGGCATCCACCACGAGCACCCGTACTGGCGGAAACAAGGCTGTTTGGTCCTCGGCAACGGGCGCTACATCCGGCGGATCCTACGGTTCGGGTGCCTCCGGCAACTCAGCTCGCGGGGGCTCCGGCGCCGGTCGTCCGGCGCGCAGTGGCCCGCGCCGTGCATCGGCACCGGCGTCGAACGATCGTCGCGGCCGCTAACGCGCGGTCCGGCGGGGATCACCAGCCTCGGGCGCGCCACTCGTCAAGGTGTGGCCGCTCGGCTCCGAGCGTCGTGGGCAACCCATGGCCCGGGTGCACCACAGTCTCGTCCGGATAAACGTCGAACAGCCGCTCTTTCACGTCGTTCAACAGTGAAGCGAAACGTGAAGGATCGCCCTGTGTTTTGCCGACGCCTCCGGGAAACAACGAGTCCCCACTGAAAATGTGGGCGGGCCCATCCGGATCCTGGTAAACGAAAGCAATCGAGCCAGGGGTGTGTCCGCGCAAGTGGACCGACGTGATCTCGAAGTCACCGAAGCGCTCGACGTCGCCGTGACCAAGCCGGACATCCACAGGAACGGGCAGCGCATCGGCGTCGTCCGCTCCTGCAGAGGTGCTGGCGCCGGTAGCTGACACCAGCTCGCCCAAGGCGCGGATGTGGTCCCAGTGCTGGTGGGTGGTGGCGATTCGGACGAGCTTCGGCACTTCGGAAGTATCCGTTTCGCTGTCCTTCAGGAGTTGCTGAATGGCTGGAAGGTCGTCGGCGGCGTCGATCAACAGCTGCACGCCTGTGGACTTCGAGGTCAACAGGTACACGTTGTTGTTCATCTCGCTGACGGAGATGCTCCGGATGGTGACGTCACGCGATGAGTGAATGAGCGAATCCATCGGCTCAGTCTATGCAGTGGTCGTGTTGGCTTCGCGGCCTTGCGACACCCAGTTGGGATCGGCAGAACGCGAACCGACGACGGCGTCCGCGGCTTGGTCGAGCACCTCAAGTTGCGCACTTCCCAGTTGCAGGGACAGCGCGCGAAGGTTCTCGTCGATGCGGTGCGTTTTGCGCGTACCGGGGATGGGGACCACCGGCAGCCCAAGGCGCTTGCCTTGGGCGAACAGCCAAGCCAGTGCTACCTGGGCAGGAGTTGCACCCAGGTCATCGGCTACCTCGCGAACCGCGGCCACGACGGCCTGGTTCGCATCGAGGGCCTCGCCATCAAAGCGGGGAATCTTGTGGCGGAAGTCGTTTTCGCCCAGGTCGCTCGCGCTAATGGTTCCCGTGAGGAACCCTCGGCCGAGCGGCGAATAAGGCACAAAGCCGACACCGAGTTCCTTCGCTGCAGGAACAACGTTTTGCTCAACATCCCTGCTCCAGATTGACCATTCACTTTGGACCGCGGCAATGGGATGGACGGCGTTGGCCTGCCGAAGCTCCTCGGCTGTCACCTCAGACAGTCCCAGGTGCCGAACCTTGCCCTCTCGGACCAGCTCCGCCATGGCCTCCACGGTTTCCACTATCGGAACGCGGAGGTCACGGCGGTGCAGGTAGTAGAGGTCAATCACGTCAGTGTCCAGGCGGCGGAGGCTGGCTTCTGCCGCCTGCCTGACGTAGGGCGCATCGCCGCGAACTCCCGTGTAGCCGTTCGCGGCGTTGCCCTCTATTCCGAATTTTGTTGCCAGCTGGATCTCGTCACGCCGGCCTTTCAGGAGCTGCCCCACCAACTCCTCGTTGCTTCCGGCGCCGTAAACATCTGCGGTGTCGATGAAAGTGATTCCCGCATCCACCGCATGCCTAAGGGTTTGCAGGGCTTCAGCGGGGTCGATTCCCCCATAGACCGGTGTCAGGGCCATGCCGCCAAAGCCAAGGGGGCTTACAGTAAGGCCATCGCCGAGTTGAACTGCAGTCATGAACTTCTCCCATGCGTGTTGGTATTCGAAGTGCCCTTTGGTGGCGTGAACTCCGCCGCGGGCTTTGGTATTCCTGCTGGTTCTTCGGGTGTGGCCGACGCTCCTTCCCAGTTGGTCCGGATAGCACCCGGCACGCCTGCATGCCCGCCCCTGTGATTTCGGGGTTTCTGCCGCTGGACGAGGGGTGCCGGGGGAGGCAACTGGGAAGGAGCGTGGAGGAGTGCCGTCTACTCAGCGGGCGCCTGGGGGTTGTCGGACGGCAGCGCCTTCAAACCTGCAGCGCAACCCACGATTCCGGCGATGAAGAGCAGCTTCAACGGACTCGCGGGTTCGACGCCGCTGAGCATGGCCCAGCCAACAGTGAGCGCCGCGCCGATTCCAACCCATACCGCGTATGCAGTGCCCAAGGGGATTCGTTTCACGGCGATCCCGAGTCCGAGCATGCTCAATGCTGCTGTCACCGCGAATACCAATGTGGGAATCAACTGGGTGAAGCCGTTGGAGAGTCCCAGAGCAGTGGCCCACACGGCTTCGAGGACGGCTGAAGCAAGGAGAACCAGCCAGAAGACGCCGTTCTTCGCAGAGTTCTGGGTCGTGGTGGTTGTTGCGGCCATGGCTACGCCACCACCTTCAGGCCAACCACGCACGCGCCGATACCTGCGAGCAGCAGCAACCGGGCCGTCGTCGCGCGTTCCACCTTGGTGACCATGGCGTAAGCCGACGTCAGGACGACGCCGACACCCACCCACACCGCATACGCCGTACCCGTGGGAATGGATTGCATGGCGATCGCGAGTCCGGCGGTGCTGGCGACGACGCTGACCAGGAAAATAACGGTGGGGACTGGCTTGCGGAAGCCCTTTGATCGGTGAAGTGCAGCGGCCCAAACGGCCTCAAGGGCTCCGGAGAGAATGAGAATTAACCACGACATGACAGATCCTTTGGCCAGTCTTGTCGCGTGCCGGGTACTGAACCGTCGTCCGGAGGCTCCAGAACGGAACCTTCATTTCAGGCTAGCAACTCCTGCAGACCGTGGCCACTTTGGGTGGCGAAAGTCACCAGTCTTAGGCGTTTGGGGAGTCCACTTTGTCGATGGAGATCACGGCAACAAAACCCCTGCCCGAGATCTCGGGGCTCCGCGTATCCGAGCCCACCACGGCGTCGTAGCGGTTCAGCTCCACCGGCTCGGCTGCGCTGGCAGCTTGGCTCGCGCCGTCGGACTCGTCCTCCAGATCTGCCCCAGGCGAAACCGTCGCCTTGCCTTCCAGAAGGATGGCCAACTGTCCCTCGAAAACGGGGTGTGCGCGCTTCTTGGAGATCTCGACGATGGACGTGTACCCCTTGAACGCGCTGGCGCGAACGATGACGTTGAGGTCGCGGATATCCCCCGTGGGTAGCGTGGCTGACGACGCTGCCTCTCCCGAGAAACGGAACGGACGATACTTCTCGAGCGGGTGCTCTTCGCCGTCGATGGTCAGGAGCAGCAGCTCACCGTCAATGATGGTGATGACCCGTTCCATGCCGGGAAAATTGGAGAAGTCCCCGGCCTTGGAGACATCGGCGATGCTGACGCGCCAATCCCAGGCGCCGTCCTGGGCCGAGGCGACTTTCGGGTGGCTGGCGAGTTCGCGCGTCACCCCGCCTCCGTTACGCCACGGTTCGGGGTGGATGTCGGCAAAGCGGATGATCTCCATCCGACCAGCCTAGTGGTGGACACAGCTTCTGCGTTGTCATTGCGGCTTGCTAACGTCATATGTGGAAAACGTTTGTGAATACGGCTGGAGGCACGGAATGTTCGTCAAAGTGTGCGGCTTGAGCACGCCGGAATCCGTGCGCTCCGCCGTCGACGCCGGCGCGGATGCGGTCGGCTTCGTGCTGACTTCGAGCCCACGTGAAGTCAGTCCTGACCAGGTGCGTATCCTGCTGCCGCTGGTGCCCGCACATGTTAATGCTGTGGCTGTTTTCCGGCATGAGCCTGCCTCCGACGCCGTTTCTGTTGCGCGCGCCGCAGGACTCACCTGGGTTCAGCTGCACGGCACCCGGACTGCCGAGGACGTCAAAACAGTGCACGACGCCGGGATGCGGCTCATCCGGGCCGTCACCATGGGTGCCGCGCCGGACCAGTTCAGCGATCTGGGCGAGGATCTGCTCTTGATCGATGCAGCCGTGCCGGGTTCGGGAGAGTCCTGGGACTACGGGTCAGTGCGTGCGAAGGGACTTGGCGGCCGGGAGTGGTTGCTCGCAGGCGGACTCGAACCCGGCAACGTTGCGTTCGCTGCGGCTGCCGCGGATGCCTGGGGCGTGGACGTTTCCTCAGGTGTGGAGGCGTCCCGGGGAGTAAAGGACCTGGCGAAAATCCGCGCGTTCGTGGAAGCCGCAAAGGCCTGACATTCTCTCACGTCCTGCCGCTTTTGGCGCGTTCCTCTCTCACGTCCTGCAGCCGGAAACCCTGGATGGGTTCATGATGTGAGAGAAGGTTGGGCAATTCGGGTGATGATGTGAGAGAGCATCCGACTTGGCACTGGCAGCCTGGACTCGCTGACGGCAACACGATTCACTGGAACACGCCACTGGACTTTACACACGTAACCAAACACGGAACCAAACACGGAACCAAGCCAACGGACCACACGGAACCAGGAGCCACGCAATGAGCACGGAACAGCACACCCTGACCATGATCCGCGAGTTCGACGCCCCGCGTGAGCGGATCTTCGACGCCTGGATGGACCCCGATCAGCTGACCAAGTGGTTCGGACCCGTGGAAGTGGATGCGCCACGCGACAAGATCATCGTGGAGCCCCGCGTGGGCGGAATCTGGCAAGTGGTCATGACATGGACGGACGACGAGGGGGAGCAGGAAGCACCCATCGAAGCTGTCATCACGGAGCTGGACGCTCCTGCCCTGTTGGTGGCAAGAGCAAAGGCTGCTCCCGACGCAGACCATGAGTACGAGGAAATGCACCTCGAATTCGAAGACCTCAATGGACGCACCCGGATGCATCTCACCCAGGGCCCCTTCGCATCGGAAGAATGGGTGGAAATGACACGGGACGGCTGGGGAACCTCGTTCGACAAGCTGGACGCGTTGTTGGACTAAATCGCTCTTGATACGTCATCAAAGTCAGGGCCGATTCAGGGCAGACCCCTAGGCTTAATGTCGGTCCGGCAAGGGAGAATGGAGACTATGAAAACGCTGCTCAACATCATTTGGCTGGTCTTCGGTGGTTTCTGGTTGGCATTGGGCTATTTCGCAGCAGGCATTATCTGTTGTGTGCTCATTGTGACCATTCCTTGGGGCATCGCCTCGTTCCGGATCGGCGCTTATTGCTTGTGGCCGTTTGGCCGGATGGTGGTGGAGAAGCCCGGCGGAACGGGTGTCTTCGCACTTCTGGGCAACGTGATTTGGTTGCTCGTGGCGGGTATCTGGATAGCGATCGGCCACGTGGTCACTGCTTTCGCCATGGCCATCACCATCATCGGTATTCCGCTGGCAATCGCCAACCTGAAGCTGATCCCGGTGTCGCTGATGCCTCTCGGCAAGCAGATCGTGCCGACCAACCAGCCGTTCGTCAGCACCTATCGCTGAGGTGATCCGCTCCATTTAGACGACTCGCAGCCCGGCAGACGATTCCTACCGTCTGGCCTGCAGCGAGTCGTCTAACCGGTGGCACGAACGCCCTGAAAAGCCCCATCCGTCAGCAAGGCGACCATCGTGCTGCCATCCAACTCGGCGGCGATTGCCACGTCCTCAACGAAGCCCCCATCGATCAGTTCCCGCCCGCTGGAGCAGCCGCGCAGCACCGAGGCCAGCTTGGGCTCGGCGGCGTCGAAGGCCGCGGCCGCAGATCCGGCTTCCGGCGAGAAATTGCCGCGCCCCGATCCTGCTAGTCCGGCGATGAAGGCTCCTGCTCCGAGCTCGTCCTCCAAAGCTGGCCGCAACGAACCGTTGGTCCACTTCTCACCTGCGGCGATGACAGCAATTACGGCGTCATCCGGCAGGTTCGCATGGACCCAGTCGGCGGTCCCCGCGGCGTTGCGTAGGCACACAGCCACTACTTGCCGGGCCGAGTCGGCGAGCTCATGGCTGAGCGTCGAGCCGTTGGGCGAGGGCAGGACCACCCGCTCAAGATGCGGCGCATGACGCAAACTCGCTGGAGACAAACTCAACCCCTCCCCGCCACGCGGCCCGGCCAAGGCAGCGTGATGATGAGCGGCGAACTCACTCGCGGCAGCATCCCTCATCGGGTAGGGAAAAACGGCAGCCCCACGATCCACGGCGACGCTCACGCACGTCGTGAACGATAGAACGTCAACCACCACCGCAAGGTCCGCACGAGGCACTATGGCGCGGGCGCCGTCGAGACCCCATTCAAACCGGACCGAGTACGGCAACTGCCGCTGGGGCGCTCCGGCTTCGCTCATGCGAGTTCGGCCGTGAGGTTGCGGCGGGCCGCATCGAGCCAAAGCGCCTTGGCCCGTTCGCCATGGAAGAGCGGGTCAAGTGACAGCAGATGACGCACGACGGCGGCACGCCCCTTGGCGAAGTCGTCGTCACTGACGTGAACGTAGTCTTCCCGGACGGCGGCCAGGTAACGGGCGTAAGACTGTTCGTCGCCCCCGAGGACGGAGAGATCAGCGTCGCAGAGGAGGGCTCCGGCATGGTCGTCGGGTTTGGGATTATGTTCGGATGTGAGCCGAACCAGTCGGGCTACCTCGGCGACGTCTTCCGGGGCAAGCCGCGCAGCAGTCAGCCGGTCCTCGGCAAGGAGTGCGGACTCTTCCTCGTCCTGCCCTGCGACGCCTTCATAGACGGCGTCGTGGAACCAGGCCGCGAGTGTGACTGTACGGGCAGGGAGGGCCGGCTCCGTCAAAATGTCCAGGGCTTCGAGGACGGCGAGCAAATGGGTCCGGCTGTGGTACTTACGGCTGGCGTCCCCCCACCTTTCCAGGAGCTCCAGGCCGAGTTCCTCGTGTCCCGGGTAGGTACTGTTCCAGCGCTCCATCAAGGGAACGGTGAGGGCTTTGCTGCGTTCGCGCGCTGGAATGCGAAGGCCGCTCGCGATGAGTTTCCGCACCAGCACCCTTGCCTCCACGGGAATGGCGCCAGCCGCGATGAGGTCGTTGTAGCGACGTTCAGGAACGTCGTAGTGGTCGCCGTCGAACGCCCTTTCGGGAACTCCGGCCGCCGCGGCGAAAGCGTGGAGCTCGTCCAAGGACTTGTCCGATACCAGATGCGAAAACACTGTGCCGTGGGCGGGCCAAAGGGGCGGATCGACATATACGGCCATGGCCAAAGTGTAAGCCAAACGATCCTTCCCAGTTACCGGTCATCGGAGCGGCTACCGCCGAGCGTCCGCCCCGGAAACACAGGCTTCACTGCCGGTGTGGTTCACAGCAACTGGGAAGGAGCGTAGGAGTTCCTTGGCAACAGGGTACGGCTATGGCTCAGTCCCGGATAGAGCACGACGGCGGCAGGCACCGCGCGCACGCCGCGAGCTTGCAAGTTGGCCAGCTATCCCATCATGGCTGCAGCCCTGGCCGAGGCCTCACGACGGATCTGCTGAACTGCGGCCACCTCGCTATCCAGCTCTTGCATCCGGGTGGTCAAGTATTTGTCCAACACCGTGTTGAGCTTGGCATCGAAGCCTGTGCTCTCCCGGCATGTCGCGTCGGTAACGGCAATCTTGAGTTCTTTCTGTCCACCTGCCTCGAGCCCGGCCGAAACTGCTTCACCCGGTGCGCTGTATGGGAATGCGGTACTGGACATGCAGTCTCTCCAGCCGTTCACGGCAGCTTGGATGCCTGGGTCCTCCGCGGCGGCCTGGGTTGCTACCAGGACAGAGTTGTACGCCAGGCCTGTTGCCCGCATGTAGTCGTTGGCATTGGCGTAGATGGCCGTGATGCCCTCCCCTGTGCAACCCCCGGCAAGCATGCCCGTTCCACTTGAGGACTGAACCATGTTTTGTTCCTGGGGTTCGCCGCCATGCAGTGCCTTCTGGAAGCCAGGATCCGCGAATAGCTTGCCCAAATCGGAATCCGGGGCAGGCTCACCCGGTCCGGTCGGCTTGATCACCGAGTACCCGGAGGCCCTGGCGTCCTCAACTGTGAGGGTGTTGAAGCCAATGGCGTTTTTCAGATCGACCTTTTCCTGCCCTGCAGAGGCAGGCGTGTAGTCGTAGCCCGCCTTTGCCATGCACCGCCGGACGGCTTCCGCCAGCCCTTTCTCGGCCATGGCGTCGGCTGAGGCAAACTGCTCCGCAGTCCAGGTGATCCCTGAGACTGGACGCTCTGCAGCCTTGGTAAGTATGGACGAGACTCCCGGAGTTGCGGCGGCTGCGAGCGTTGCCGCTGCACCGGCTGCAAGAATCAGTGCCCCCACGGTTTTCTTTTTCACTGTTTCTCCTTGGTACGGGTAATGATCGATTTTTGGCAAAGCTGTAGCAGGACTCTGGCTGACGCCGGGACGTGAATCCGGTTGAATTAGCCGAGCAAGCTGTTTTCGTAGGCGAACGCGACGAGTTGGATCCGGTTCTTGAGCTTGAGCTTGGAGAGGATGCTGCCGACGTGGGACTTCACCGTCGCGTCGCTGAGCACCAGTGATGTGGCAATTTCTCCGTTGGCGAGTCCTTTCGCCGCCAACATGAAGACGTCGCGTTCCCGGACGGACAGGGGCTCAAGGACTGTTAAGTTTGCCCGCGACGGCGTGGTGTAGTCGCGCAGGAGTTCGTTGGTTGCAGCTGGCGCCATCACAGCGTGGCCCGCATGCACTGTCCGGATTGTTGCCAGCAGGAACTCGGGCGTCGCGTCTTTGGTGAGGAATCCGCCAGCTCCTGCCTGGATGGCTCGAACCACGGCTTCATCGTGCTGATTGGTGGTGAGCACTATGACTTTCGTTCGCCCGGTCTCTTCTGTGATGCTTCGGGTCGCACTGATCCCGTCCATGACCGGCATGCGGATGTCCATGAGCATCACATCAGGCTCCACCTGCGCCGCTAGTTTAACGGCCTGCTTACCGTCCGTGGCTTCTCCCACCACTTCGAGGTCGGGCTGGCTGCGGAGGATCATCTTCAGCCCTGCACTGAACAACGGCTGATCGTCCACCAAGGCCACACGGATCTTGTTCCCATTCACGGTAGGATTGCCTCCACTTCGAAGAGTTGGCCTTCGGTGACCGTTGTCAGTTTGCCGCCGGCCGCCGTCGCGCGTTCCCGCATCCCGGGCAGGCCCCTGCCGGTTCCCGACGCCGGAACTGAAGTGCCGTCGACTACCAGCCTTGAGCGGATCCTTAGACGCAATCCACTTGCCTCGCGCTCGGCCGTGACGGTAGCGCCCGCTGAGCGGTCACCGTGTTTGAACGCATTCGTCAGGCTCTCCTGGATGATTCTGTAAACAGTGAGGTTCTCCACGGGTGAGAGTCCTTCCAACCCGGCAGTGTGGATTTCCACCGGCATCCCGCTGTCTTTGAGCCGGTCCACGAGTGCGTGGAGATCCGCGGCACCCGGAGCTGGTTCCTCGAGTTCGGAACCGTAGCTTTGGACCAGTCGCCGGGTTTCCTGCAGCGCGGTCCTTGCCGCCGACGCGATGATGCCGGCCGCTTCTTCCACCGATTCCGGTTCCGTCCTGTGCGCGTACCGGATGCCTTCGGCCTGTGCGGTGATGACGGCCAGGGAGTGGGCCAGGACATCATGTAATTCCCGGGCGATCCTGTTGCGCTCCTGTTCGATGGCAAGGGCCACGGCGGTTGACTCCAGACGCAATTCGGCGCGTTCCTTGGCCTGCCGATTGGTGGCTGCCTGCCGTGCCGCCGCCGCCGCTGCCCAGCCGGCCAGGTTGAGCGCGGAGAAGGAGGCGAAGACGAGGAAAGCGTAGACCGCGATGCGCAGCGTGCCTGCCTCCGCCAGCTGCTTCCCGAACACGAAGTTGATCCATGTGGTGTCTGCGAACCAGTTCACTGTAATCAAAGCCGATGCGGCCAAGGCGGCAAGCGGCACGGGCCACCGCTGCGGCTCCCGCCAGGCGAGTGTTGCGAAGAAGAAGAGGAGGGGCAGGGCGACGTAGGGCGTGGCCCCCGAGAACATGACCGAGGGGAAGGCTCCCATCGCCTGAAGCCCCAAGGCCCCAAAGGCGAAGATAATTGCCGGGACGGGGACGAGTTCGGCTGCTGCCACTGCCGCCGTCAGGGCGATCAACATCGCACTGGCAGGGTTGAAGCCGCGCTCCTCAAGAATCATCAGCGCCACCAGCATGGCAGCGGCCGCACCTGGAGCCGCTGCGGGGCGGAGGGACTGACTTCTCGTGAGCATGTCTCCAACCCTAGGGTGCCGGCTGCACGCGCTGGTGCAGTTTTGGCCAGGTTCAACCGTGCGGGGGAGCAAGTTCGTCCGATGTGCTGACATGAGTATTTTACGACGGCGACCCTCACCGGGAGCTGCTCAGTGAATCCATGGCGGTCCAGCCTGCGACCCAACTGTCATATTGCGTTTTACGGAGGAATCACCCACGAAAATCCGCATCTGCGGAACTAGAATCATTCCATGCCGCAAATACGGATTTCCGAAGCAGCCCGTTTTCTTGGTGTCAGCGACGATACTGTGAGGCGCTGGATCGAGAACGGTACTCTCACCGCCCGGAAGGATGCTGCAGGCCGGCTCGCTGTGGACGGGCTGGAACTTGCCAAGGTTGCCCGCGATCAGGCCCATCTTCCGGACGATCCCACACGCACTGGCAGTTCGGCCCGGAACCGCTTCGTCGGGCTGGTCACGGGTATCACCGCGGACAAGGTCATGGCCCAGGTCGAACTCCAATGCGGGCCCTTCCGAGTGGTGTCGCTCATGAGCAGCGAAGCCGTGCGCGAGCTGGGCCTGGAACTTGGGTCAGTGGCTACGGCGGTTGTGAAGGCCACTACTGTCATCATCGAAACGCCGCAGGGAAAGAGCATCGTATGAAGCTCACACGCACCACAAGCGCCCTCTTTGCCGCGGTAGCCGCAGTAGTCCTGGCGGCAGGCCTTGCCGGCTGTGCTTCCAACACCACAGGCCCAGCGGCAACCGGGAATCAACCCGGTGGAACGATCACAATCTTCGCTGCGGCGTCCCTCAAAGCAACGTTCACCCAACTGGCCCAGGACTTCGAAGCCAAAAACCCTGGCACAACAGTGAACCTCAGCTTCGCCGGTTCCTCAGACTTGGCCACGCAGATCACCCAGGGCGCCCCGGCTGATGTGTTTGCCTCCGCTGACAACAAGAACATGACGAAACTGGCCGACGCGAAGCTCCTGGATGGCACAGCCCAAAACTTCGCCACGAACGTACTGGAGATCGCCGTCCCGCCCAGCAGCCCGGCGTCGATCTCTTCCTTCGCGGACCTGTCCAAACCAGGCGTCAAAGTTGTGGTCTGCGCCAGCCAGGTTCCTTGCGGTGCGGCCACGGAGACCATAGAGAAGGCCTCGGGGACCACCCTGGCCCCCGTCAGCGAAGAGTCGTCAGTCAGCGACGTGCTCGGCAAGGTGGTCTCGCAGGAAGCGGACGCCGGACTGGTTTATGTCACGGACATCAAGGGTGCCGGGAGCAAGGTCAAGGGCATCCCATTCCCGGAGTCCGCCAAGGCCGTCAACACCTACCCGATAGCCACAGTGGGCAGTAGCAAGAACAAGGAGCTCGCCCGCGCCTTCATTGCCATGGTCGCCGGAAGCGAAGGCCAGAAGGTCCTCAGCGACGCTGGCTTCGGCCCATCATAGGGATGTCAATGAGAAATCCCGCCTCCGGCTACCAGGGCATCCCGCGGTGGATCTACGTGATCGCCACTGTGGGCGGATTGTTGGTGGTACTGCCCCTGCTCGCGATGCTGGTGCGCGTGAACTGGTCCCAGTTCCTTCCGCTCATCACCTCCCAGTCGTCCCTCGATGCGTTGGGCCTAAGCCTGAGGACGTCAGCAGCAAGCACCCTGTTGTGCATCGTGCTAGGTGTGCCGTTGGCCCTCGTCCTGGCCCGCGGGGAGTTTCCCGGGCAGAGGCTGTTGCGCTCCTTGGTGCTGTTGCCGCTCGTGCTGCCGCCCGTCGTCGGAGGTATTGCGTTGCTCTACACATTCGGGCGGCAAGGCTTGCTGGGGAAGTCGCTCGAAATGGCCGGAATTCAGATCGCGTTTTCCACTACCGCCGTGGTGCTTGCACAAGCATTCGTGGCGTTGCCCTTCCTGGTAGTGAGCCTCGAAGGCGCCCTGCGGACCGCCGGAAGCAAGTACGAGGCCGTGGCGGCGACCCTGGGGGCCCGGCCAACCACGGTGCTGCGCCGCGTCACACTTCCCTTGGTGCTGCCGGGGATCGCGTCGGGCGCCGTTTTGTCCTTCGCGCGCAGCCTCGGCGAGTTTGGCGCTACCCTGACCTTCGCCGGCAGCTTGCAAGGCGTCACGCGCACCCTCCCCTTGGAGATTTACCTTCAGCGCGAAACTGACGCCGACGCCGCCGTCGCCCTGTCTCTGGTTTTGGTGGCGGTTGCCGCGGCAGTAGTTGGCCTCAGCTATGGTCGGCGCCCCAGCGCTGGTGGAAGCGCCCGTCCGGACGTCCAGCCATGACGTTTGAACTGGAAGCGAGCCTTCGATCCCGCAACTTCGACATGTCGATCAAACTTTCCGACGGCGAAACGCTAGCCATTCTCGGTCCCAACGGCGCCGGAAAATCAACGCTTCTTGGCGTGATTTCGGGTCTGCTGCGGCCGGATTCGGGACGTGCACAAATTGGCGGCAGGCAGCTTTTTGACCTCGACGGCGGCAACCACCGGTGGAGTGCCCCGCACCTGCGCGGCACTGCGCTGCTCGCCCAGGAGGCGTTGCTGTTTCCGCACCTGAGCGTGCTGGAAAATGTCGCCTTTGGGCCGCGCAGCAAGGGCGCATCGAAGGCTGCGGCCGGCGAAACCGCGCGGCTGTGGCTGACAGAGGTGGAAGCCATTCACCTCGAATCCCGTAAGCCGGCAGAGCTGTCTGGTGGTCAAGCGCAACGCGTGGCCGTAGCCCGCGCGCTCGCCGCCGAGCCCGAGTTGCTGCTCCTCGATGAGCCAATGTCAGCCTTGGATATCCACGCGGCGCCGCTGCTGCGCCGCGTCCTCAAACGGGTCCTGGCCGGACGCAACGCCATCATCGTCACGCACGACGTCCTGGACGCCTACATGCTCGCCGATCGCGTCGTCGTCGTAGAGAACGGGCGCATTTCCGAGGAGGGCCCAACCCGCCAAGTTCTCGAACGCCCTCGAAGCCACTTTGCAGCCGGACTTGCGGGGCTCAACCTCGTCAGCGGAATGATCACAGAGCAGGGAATCACGACGCCGGATGGCCGGCTTTTCGCCGGACAACACGATCCCGAGTGGTCACCTGCTCCCGGCCAGGAAGGCGTGGCGGCCTTTCCGCCGTCGGCCGTTTCCGTTTTCCTTGGCGACGTCCACGGAAGCCCGCGCAACTCGTTTCCCGTAACCATCAGGGATCTGGAGCCGCACGGCGACCAGATCCGCGTCAGGGCGGCCGGTTCGGGTACGGGGGAGCGCGGCACGTTGTCAGCCGATATCACTCCTGCGGCCTCTGCCGATCTCGGTCTGGTGCCCGGCATGAACGTGCGGTTCGTCGTGAAGTCCGCGCTGGTTTCGATCTATCCTGCCTAGGACCTACTCCCGGTAAAGACGCTCCGCGTAACCGGGCCCGTAGTAGGTTTCAAGGTCCTCCAGGGGAGCCTCGGGCTGGACATAGGTTTTGGAGAGCATCGCGATGCTCGGCAGGCCCTCGGAGTCCCAGGTTGACGGTTCCCACAAGCCGCTGCGCATGAAGGCTTTGCCGCAGTGCGTGAATACTTCCTCTATGGAGACCACGACGGCGGCGCGCGGCCGGTGGCCTTTGACCGTCATCTTCTCGAAGAAGTCGGCGTCGCTGACGACGCGTGCCGTTCCGTTGATTCGCAGCGTGTCCGTGCGTCCAGGAACCACGGACAAAATCCCGACGTTCGGGTTTTCCAGGATGTTGCGAAAGCCGAAGGCGAGCTTGTTTCCTGGGCGCTCCGGGATGGCAATAGTGGAGTCATCCAGGACCTCGATGAATCCTGCAGGGTCGCCCTTTGGTGACGCGTCCACCCGGCCTTGGGCATCCGCCGTCGAGATGACGCAGAAGGGACTGGCGGCCAGCCACTGCCGGTCGAAATCACTCAGTGAAGTGCGCACTTTTCGGCGCACGCGATCCAGGGGTAGACCGATCAATTGTTCCAGTTGTTCCACGGTGGAGATTGATTCCATGGCCTCAGCCTACGGGTGAGGGCTTCTGGCCCCCTGTTATTCACATAGCTCTGGTTTTGTCTGGACAGGGGTTTCGCCGTGGGCAAACATGGAAGGCAGTGGACCACAAAGCAAAGTTGAGCGTAGTAGACTCAACTTTAAAAGTATTGGTCTCACTCCAGAAAGGGAGCTCTCTTTGGACGTCAAATTCACTACCAAAAGCCAGGAGGCCCTTTCTGCGGCCGCCATGAACGCTTCCACTGCGGGGAACCCGCAATTGGAGCCGGCGCACCTGCTGAAGGCCCTCATGGACCAACGCGAGGGCGTTGCTGTTGCTCTCCTGCGCGCCACAGGTGCTGATC
Source organism: Paenarthrobacter sp. YIM B13468 (assembly GCF_042788025.1). NCBI lineage: Bacteria > Bacillati > Actinomycetota > Actinomycetes > Micrococcales > Micrococcaceae > Paenarthrobacter > Paenarthrobacter sp. YIM B13468. The sequence goes on from NZ_JBHZPI010000023.1 coordinate 83,270, forward strand.
CGGATGCTGTCAGTGTTCAGGCCAGTTCGGCCATCAAGGCGCTGCCGTCCTCGTCGGGAAGCTCGGTCCAGCAAGCCCAGCTCTCCCGGCAGTCCATGCAGGCCATCCAGGCTGCCCAAAACGAAGCCGACAAACTCGGTGACTCCTTCGTCTCCACCGAGCACCTGTTGCTGGGGCTCTCCGCCGGTAGTGACGCCGTCGGAAAGTTAATGCGCGACGCCGGCGCCTCCCATGAAGCGCTCCTCGCCGCCTTGCCGGGTGTCCGCGGCGACCGAAAGGTCAACTCGCCGGATCCCGAGAATACGTTCCAGGCCTTGGAGAAGTTCGGCACGGACCTTACTGCCATCGCCCGTTCCGGGAAGCTGGATCCGGTGATCGGGCGCGACAGCGAGATCCGACGCGTGGTTCAGGTCCTGAGCCGGCGCACCAAGAACAATCCTGTGCTCATTGGTGAGCCTGGCGTTGGCAAAACCGCAGTCGTTGAAGGCCTCGCCCAACGCATGGTTGCGGGCGACGTCCCGGAGAGCCTCCGTGGCAAGACCCTCATTGCCTTGGATATGGCCTCCATGGTTGCTGGTGCCAAATACCGAGGCGAGTTCGAGGAGCGGCTCAAGGCGGTTCTTGAGGAGATCAAGAACTCCAATGGCCAGATCGTCACGTTCATTGATGAAATCCACACGGTTGTTGGCGCTGGTGCAACGGGTGACAGTGCAATGGATGCGGGCAACATGCTTAAGCCGATGTTGGCCCGTGGCGAGCTGCGCCTCATTGGTGCCACCACGCTGGACGAGTACCGCGAAAACATCGAGAAGGACCCTGCCTTGGAGCGCCGTTTCCAGCAGGTCTACGTGGGCGAGCCCAGCGTCGAGGACACCATCGGCATTCTGCGTGGGCTGAAGGAACGGTACGAAGCTCACCACAAGGTGGCTATCGCCGACTCCGCCTTGGTCGCAGCAGCAACCCTGTCCAACCGCTACATCTCTGGCCGTCAGCTTCCGGACAAAGCGATCGACCTCGTGGATGAGGCCGCATCCCGGCTTCGCATGGAGATTGACTCAGCGCCGGAGGAGATCGATCAGCTCCGCCGTTCCGTCGACCGCTTGACCATGGAAGAACTGGCCCTTCAGGGCGAGACCGATCCTGCTTCCGTTGAGCGGCTGGCTGCCCTCCGCGCGGACATGGCGGACAAGAAGGAAGCACTCAGGGCCCTGAACGCCCGTTGGGAAGCCGAGAAAGCCGGACTCAACCGGGTCGGTGACCTCAAAGCGAAGATCGACGAGCTGCGATCTGCGGCCGAAAAGTACCAGCGCGAAGGCGACCTTGAGTCGGCCTCGCGGATACTTTATGGCGAGCTGCCTGCCCTTGAACGTGAGCTCAATGCGGCTGCCGAGGAGGAGTCCGCCCGGGGCGATGCAAAACCGGACCTCATGGTTGCGGAAGATGTGACCGCAGACGATATTGCCGAGGTCATCTCCGCGTGGACCGGCATCCCCGCCGGGCGCATGCTGCAGGGTGAATCCCAAAAGCTGCTGCACATGGAAGAAGAACTCGGCAAGCGCCTGATCGGCCAAACCAAGGCCGTGCAGGCAGTTTCGGACGCCGTCCGCCGTGCGCGAGCGGGCATTAGCGACCCCAACCGGCCCACGGGCTCCTTCCTGTTCCTGGGTCCAACCGGCGTCGGCAAGACCGAGCTGGCAAAGGCCTTGGCCGACTTCCTCTTTGACGATGAACGCGCCATGATCCGGATCGACATGTCCGAGTATGGAGAGAAGCACTCTGTAGCGCGCCTGGTCGGTGCCCCTCCGGGATATGTCGGTTACGAGGAAGGAGGCCAGCTGACGGAAGCCGTTCGTCGTCGCCCGTACTCTGTTGTGCTGCTCGACGAGGTGGAAAAGGCCCATCCAGAGGTGTTCGACATCCTCCTGCAGGTTCTGGATGATGGCCGCCTCACAGACGGTCAAGGGCGGACGGTGGACTTCCGCAATACGATCCTGGTACTGACGTCCAATTCCGGAAGCCAGTTCCTGGTGGACCCGTCCCTGGATGACAAAGCCAAGCGTGATGCCGTCATGGCGGTGGTGCAGGCCTCGTTCAAGCCGGAGTTCCTGAACCGTTTGGATGAGATCGTTCTGTTCGACCCCCTGTCCGTGGACGAGCTTGCCCGGATTGTGGAGCTCCACGTTGCCGAACTCACCAAGCGACTGCGGGACCGCCGCCTGACCCTCGAGGTGACCGACGGAGCCCGCGCCTGGCTCGCGATGTCCGGCTATGACTCCGCGTACGGTGCACGACCCCTGCGGCGCCTTGTCCAGCGCGAGATCGGCGATCGCTTGGCCAAGGAAATCCTTGCCGGAACGATCACCGATGGCGACACCGTTTTGGTCGATACTGCGGCCGACCTTGATGAACTCACCATTGACGGACTCGAGTCACTGACAGGTCCCGACGGCGGCCCGTCCGTGGGCACAGGCCTACTGGTTCGGAAGAAGTAACTCGGGAGCTACCTGCTGAGGAGGTCTTCCTTGATGGTGTTGCCCGAATCCACAACTATGAAGCAATCAACGCGGCGGTCGCCCCGATCCCAACTGGTGGTGCTCGGGTAGACGTTCTGCTGAAGCAGTACGTACTTATCGGCCGCCTCGTGATTCAGCTTTACGTTGCCGCAGACTTCACGGCCCTTGTCCTTCAGCGCGTTCGTGCCGGGAAAGGAATCATCCGCGGGGTATATGTGGACGGCGCCCAGTTGGGCTGAATGCTCCGTGTCACAGGGAACGGCCCTGGCCTTGGGAGCATTGGGGTCGAAGTCTGCAAAGCAATCACCTACCTGGAAGTCCTTGGCTTCTGTATCCCGTGGTAACGGGCCAAGGCTCACGGTGGGGCTCGGGGTAGTGACCACAGCCTGCGGCCGGGTACCCAACAGGTTCAACAGCACCCAGATCACGACACCGATGAGCACCAGGACACCCACCACGATTCCGCCGATGACAAGCCGCTGGCGTTTCACAGGGTCCCCGTGCGGAGGGTTTTGAGGATCCTGGGCGGGATCACCTGGCTGGTAGGAACCGGGTGGCTGGTAGGGGCCTGCTGGCTGGGCCGGATGCTTAGGCTGGTCAGGATATTCTGGCTGGCCTGAGGGCTCTGGCTGGCCGGAGTAAGCGGGCAGCGCAGGATCAGGCTGGTCGCTGGGATTGGGCACGAAGTCCGGGTCAAGGTCGGGCGCAGGATCGGGCTGGAGGCCTGAAGCCTCGGGCTGTGTTCCCGAAGGTTGCTTCGGCTGCTCTCCGGGGGCCTGCGGCGGCGTGGGCGGTACCTTGGGCGCAGGCGGCACTCCGGCCTCGCCTTTATCCCGCGGTGAATCATCACGTGGTGGGGTGTTGTCCTCGCTCATATCCCGGAGTCTGCCTTCCTGCTTTGGAGCCGCATTGAGGCAGACTCTACCCAATTTTTGGGTGTATTGGAGGTGGTGGGGAGCGGTTTGGGGTGCAGTTGTACTCGACGCAGGCCCAAGGTGGCACACAGGCACCCCCGAAAGCATGTAATCTAGACATACGACAAATTGACCAAACATTCCGGGGCCTCACCGATAGCAAAGGTGACCACCTCCGGTCCAAGTACAAAAGGGGGTCACGCCATGGGGCGCGGCCGTCAAAAGGCAAAAGCTACCAAGCAGGCTCGGGACATTAAGTACTACTCCCCGAACACTGACTACTCGGCACTTGAGCGTGAGCTCACGGGCCCATCGAGTCGTGTAAAGAGCCACTTCCCCGAAGATCCCCCGGAGCCGGACTACTCGGCTTATGAGGACAAGTACGCGGAAGATGATGACGACGAGGTAGACACCCGCCGTATCGGATAGCTGTCGCAAACAATCGGTGCCTCTGGCACTGAGTTGCGTACCGCCGTCGTACATTAAGGTCGTCGCGCATCTCCGGATGCCGAATATCTCTAAAAGAGGCCCGTAGGGCACGCCATTCGTTGGTGTACCCGAGGGCCTCTTTTTTGTCTGGAAATTTGGTATACCAAATTTGTAAAAACCATTGCACGCAACCCCTGTCGGGTCTACAGTCTCTATCAGGTATCGACTCTTTATGACGGTCATGAGGATTTCGAAATACCAGGCTGCGGCCGGTAGGAGGCATAAATGGGACGGACGATACACATTGAGGACAAGTTTCCCGATGTCATCTTTCATAACGGAAACGTTCTGGCGGGGCCGTCGAGCACAAAGGGGCCAGTATCGGCCATTGCCATAGCCGACCAATGGATTGTCTATGCAGGCAATGACATTGAAGCGCTGGGCATGGCAGGACCTGACACCAGGAAAGTGGATCTACGCGGTCGGTTTGTCTGTCCGGGTTTCCACGACTCCCACAACCACATGTTGTCCACAGGTATGGGCATGCTGCTGCCTTCCTTGGCCCGCGCCAGTACAGTCGCGGAACTCTTGGATGTCGTTCAGCGGCAAGTAGAAACCGTCGAATCCGGGGCGTGGGTAGCAACCGCAAGTGACTGGCATGAAAGCGGATTGGCTGAGGGCAGAATGCCAACGCGGATCGAGCTTGATGCCGTGGCCCCCAAGAATCCGGTGATCCTCCGCCGGGGAGGACACAACGTTGTGCTGAACTCCCTGGCCATGTCGTTGTTCGGTATAGGGGACGACAGCCTTGCGCCCGAGGGCGCCAGCTACATTCGCGACAACGGGAAGCTCACCGGCCAGATCGTAGGGAGCGCGCACGTTGCAGGTTTGCTGAACCAGTTGCCTAAACCGAGCATGGATGACTATCGTGCAGCGCTGGAGGAAGTCCAGAAACGGTATGCCGCGGCGGGCATTACTTCAGTCATCGATCCCGGGCTGACCTTGGATGAAATGGCTGCCTATCAAGCTATCTACGGGGAGGGAGCGCAGAAGGTCCGGGTATCCATGATGTGGAAGCTTCCGACGCCGGCTGGCACAGCTGACGAGGCAGTCGACCTCCTCGATTCCGGTGCGGTAACAGCACAGCTCGATGACGTCTGGCTTCGTACCTTGGGCGTGAAGGTTTGTGTGGATGGCGGTGTAGAAACGGGCTTCTACCGCGATCCTTATGAACGGCAGGACGATCCCGAATTCCCGCGTGGCAAATCGTTCCAATCGGCGGCTGAGCTGGAAGCCATTTGCGTGGCGGCCAATCGTGCGAACCTTCCAGTAGGTGCGCACTGCGTTGGCGACGCTGGTATTGATATGGCCCTTGATGCCTTTGAGGCAGCCCATGCGTTGAGCCCCATCTCTGATGCCCGATGGACCCTCATTCACATGCTGTACCCCAACGATGATCACTGGAACAGGTTGAATGCCTTGGGTGTGGGGGTGGCCGCACAGGAACCGCTCCACTTTGCCCTGGGTGGCGGATTCGTCGAGTATCTGGGACGGGAAAGAGCGGCAAATATCGCGCCCCTGTCGCAGTATCTTTCCCGCGTCAACGTGCCCGTTGGTGGAGGTTCGGATAGCCCCGTGGCGCCCTTCGAGCCTCTTCGCGGCATGTCGAGTTCCGTCACCCGGCGTAGCCGCTCGGCGGGAGTGCTGGGCCTCGAATGGGCCATCAGCACATCGGAAGCCTTAGCAATGTATACCCACGGCAGCGCTTGGTGCGCAGCCGAGGAGCACAGAACGGGAACTCTCCGCGCGGGAATGCTCGCGGACCTCGTCGTCCTCTCCGACGATCCGCGGGCCGTGGAACCCGAGGAAATTCCAAGTATTGAAGTGGAACTGACCATGGCGGCCGGCACCATCACCCACGGTTCGCTGGGTTACTAGTCCACAACCACTCTTCCCCAACGCTGCCGGACATCCGCACGGCGGCTGATCTTCCGCGCCCTCGAAAGGAATCATCATGCTTGAATCCAGTACGCCCACTGGGACGCCCTTTCCGCCAGTGGCGACAGGCAAGGGTCTGTCACGCTGGCTGGTCATTATTCTCGCTTTTCTTGCCGTGCTGCTCGACGGTTTCGATACAGCCTCCTTGGGCCTTGCGGTGCCGGGCTTGGCCAAGAACTGGTCTCTGTCGCCCGCAGCCTTCGCTGCCCCACTGATCGCCACAAACGCCGGAGTGGTGGCGGGCTATATGCTCTCCGGACGGCTATCCCTTCGGTTTGGGTTGCGTCGCATGTTGCTTGCGGGTGTGGTGGTATTTGCCCTGGGGTCCGCTCTGACTGCCGTGTCTTCAGGGATTCCCTTCATGACGATTGCCCGTTTCTTGACAGGGGTCGGATTGGGAGCTGTCCTACCGTCAGCTATCTCGCTCGCGACAACAGGCAGGGACGGAGGTCAGCGCGAAAGGATTGCCGTTTTCGTGACCATGGGCCTGTCTGCGGGGTCTTTGGCGGCCGGTTTGAGCGGAGGAAAGCTGATCAGTGAGCTGGGATGGCAGTCCATCTTCTGGCTCGGGGCGGTGCTTCCCATCATCCTGGTGCCTGTCATGTGGTTTGGGATCAGCGAGGCGGATGCGCCCAGGCCGTCGCCGAAGGCAGGCCAAGAGACTGTCCAGAGCCTGTTCCGGCGTGGTTTCGCGTTGCCCACTGTGCTTCTCTGGCTCTTTGCTTTTCTGATCTTCGCCACGTTCTACGCGTTCTCGTCGTGGCTCCCAACTCTGCTCACAAACTTCGGGCTGGATCTTGCCATGGCTCCCCTCGGGGCAGCCTCGCTGGGTATTGGCGGAATCTTGGGAGCGCTCTTACTCATGATCTTTTCGGTGCGATTCAAGACCAGTTGGATGCTGGTCGTGGCGGCGTCTGTGGCCATTGGCTTCCTGCTCATGATTGCCTTGGGGCAGCCCGGCCAATGGCAGCTCCTACTCCTGTTCGCGGGAGTCGGCATGGGGCTGGCCAGCAGCATGGTGGGGCAAGCTGCGGTGGCCGTGTCCGTTTATCCCGCCACGTCACGTACTTCCGGCGTCGCATGGGCCGCTGCGCTGGGCCGTTTGGGCTCGATTGCCGGGCCCGCATTGGGCGGCATCCTGCTGTCGGCAGGCCAATCACCGCAGAATATCGTCCTTGCGGTCTGCGTTCCAGTTTTTCTGGCCGTAGTCGTCATGACGGCGTTGTCCAGGCGCCTGTCGCGCCAGACCACGGAAGACGACGTCGAACCCGTTCGGCTGCCCGGGTAATCAGGCGCACGTCTGGCGCAAGCAGTGGAAGCGCCATAGCGTAGTCCCCATAGACTCCGACGCGGGGTCACTTAGGGCCCAATCCAGGCCTCAACATGGGCCGTATGTGACCCTGCGTTGCTAGGAAAGGGAACGGCATGCCGGTGGTCGAGAGTTACAAGCAGGGGACTCCGTGTTGGGTGGACCTGTCCTCCACCGACGTCGAGGTCTCAAAGAAGTTCTACACCGAGCTCTTTGGCTGGGAACTGGATCCCATGGACGCCGGTAACGGCATGACGTACTACATGGCGAAGCTCCACGGACGGAAGGTTGCCGGCATGATGCAGCAAATGCCGGATGCTCCGGAGGGAATGCCGTCCTATTGGGCCAACTACATAGCCGTGGACTCCGCGGATGACGCGGCGGAACGGGCTGTGGCGGCAGGCGGGTCCATCTTGTTCGAACCTGACGACGTGCCGAACGGCAGCGGACGGATGTTCTTCGCCATAGATCCCACGGGGGCACAGATCGGCTTCTGGGAAGCTGGAACCCACCCCGGATCCGGCCTGGTCAATGAGCCCGGCACCATGATTTGGAATGAACTACAGACTGACGACGTCCCCAAAGCCGTGAAGTTCTACGAGGCCGTGACGGGGTGCAGCAGCGATACCGCACCAGCAGGAGATCTTCAGGAATACACCAGCCTGCTGGTGGATGGAAAGCGGATTGCCGGTGCCCTGAAGTTGCCGATTGAAGGACTCTCGCCTTTCTGGATGACGTATTTCGGCGTCGAGGACGTGGATGCCGGAGTGGCACGGGCTGTTGAGCTTGGAGCTCACGTCATCGCTCCGGCTTTTGATCTTCCAGGCATCGGGCGAATGGCTGTGCTCATGGACCCGGCCGGCGCCGCATTCAGCATCATGACAGGACTTGCCGTATGACTTCCCGGACCCATTATTCAAGCGGAGAACCCTGCTGGGCCGATCTGCAGACCCCCGATGTTTCCGCGGCCAAGGAGTTCTACGGCAAGCTGTTCGACTGGACCTTCACTGACCTGCCCACCCCTGACGGCCGAAGTTATGCGCAGGCGTTTGTCGGCAAGGATCTGGTGGCGGTCGTCGCTCCGCAGAATCCCATGCAGGAGGCTGCTGGCAAAATTGGCCAATGGAACATCTATCTCGCTGCAACGGACGCTGAGGAGATAGCGGAAGACGCCGTCCATGCTGGTGGGAAGCTCACGTTCGGCCCGGAGCAGGTGGCCGATACAGGCGTCCTGGCATTCATCGAGCCACCCGGCGGCGGGACCACGGGGATCTGGCAAGCGGGCACCCACATTGGAAGCCATCTGTTCAATGAGGCCGGCGCCTTGGCTTGGGCTGAGCTGCTGACTCCAGAACCTCAAGCAGCCATCGCGTTTTTCCAGCAGCTTTTCGGACATGAAGTCACCGAATATCCCCAAGACGACGGCGGCAGCTACAGCACGCTGATAGTCAAAGGCGGGGAAGTGGCCGGGGTTGTCCCTGCCGAAGAGGGCGAAGAAGCCGGTTGGCAGATCTATTTCGGCGTGGCGGATGTTCGTAAAGCCGCCGAAGCAGCGCTAGCCGCAGGTGGAGTGGTGCTCGTGGAGCCGGAAGACAAGCCAGAACCAGGATCTCTGGCTACCATCCAGGATCCCCAAGGCGGCGTTCTCAGTTTGATCCAGGTCTGAAAATCCAGGCGCCGGGGAAAATCTCCGCAGCTTTGGGATGTTGGCTCGGGGAGGAACGTGGCGTCCTGACCCTGTTTGAGCCAGGACATCCCAGGACTCGCCGGGGGTTGCGGCGTGTCGGCAGGCCTGCACGATCAAAAAGGGTCGGGACCATACAAGCAGCAAAAACAAAAGAGCGGCCGTGCAGTTGAGTTCAACTGTCCGGCCGCTCTTTCACCAAGAGGAAACGCGCCTACGCGTAGGCGTTCACCAAACGTACGGCACCGCCGTCGACACCCTTGGCGCCCTGGACGTAGTCCGGTCCGGTCTTGTCGATGGAGTCTGAATCCGCAGTTACCGTACCCATGATCCAGGAGGGCAGGCCGCGCTCGTTGAGGCGTGCCACGGCAGCGTCAGCGGCTTCCGGGGACACGATGGCTACCATGCCGACGCCGAGGTTCAGCGTGCGCTCAAGGTCGGCGAGGGGCACGTTGCCAAGCTCGGAAACCAGCTTGAAGATCGCCGGCAGTTCCCACGTGTTGCGGTCAACTGTGGCCACCAGACCCTGAGGGAGGACACGCGCCAGGTTGGCAGCGAGGCCACCACCGGTGACGTGGCTGAAGCCGTGGACGGCTGCGCCGGCTGAAACGGGGAACGTGCGGGCGAGGTCCAGGCAGTCGGCTGCGTAGACGCGGGTCGGCTCAAGGAGCTCTTCGCCAAGTGTGCGGCCGAGCTCGGAAACCTGGCGGTCCAAGGCCCAACCGGCGTGGTTGATAACGCGGCGGACCAAAGAGTAGCCGTTGGAGTGCAGACCCGAGGAAGCCATGCCGACCACCACATCGCCGGCGCGGACGCGGTCCGGACCGAGCAAGGCGTCAGCTTCGACAACACCGGTAGCGGCACCGGCGACGTCGTATTCGTGCTCACCCAGCAGGCCCGGGTGCTCAGCGGTCTCGCCGCCAACCAGGGCGGTGCCGGCAACGGAGCAAGCAGCTGCGATACCGCGGACGATGTCCGCAATGCGTTCCGGGACAACCTTGCCGCAAGCGATGTAGTCCGTCATGTAGAGCGGCTCAGCACCAACCACAACGATGTCGTCCACAACCATGCCCACGAGGTCGAAACCGATGGTGTCGTGGATGTCCATGGCCTGCGCAATGGCAACCTTGGTTCCCACGCCGTCAGTGGACGTGGCTAGCAACGGCTTCTTGTAGGTGAGCAGCTTCGAGACGTCGTACAGGCCAGCGAAACCGCCGACGCCGCCAATCACCGAGGCGTTGTGGGTTGCCTTGACGGCGTCCTTCATGAGCTCGACTGCGCGGTCTCCCGCTTCGACGTCGACACCCGCGGAGGCGTAGGTGATGCCTGTTGAATTCGGGGTGCTTCCAGCGGCGGGGGTTGCGGAGGTCATACAGACTCTTTCTTGTCGGCGTCGGTCAAACGATCAGCGTCGGTCAGCAGGTTCTCGAATTCAGCATCCGGGCCCGGATCGCAGCCCGTAGCTCCGGGCTTCTCGGCCGGATCCTCGATGTCATCGGCGGACTCAGCAGCGGGGGGCAAGCCGCCGAGGTCCGTGCGCTCCAGCAGGTTCTTGCCCAGCTTGTCAGCATGCGGCAGCTCAATCGGGTACTTGCCGGTGAAACAAGCCGTGCAGAGGCGCTCGCGCGGCTGCTGGGTTGCGCCGATCATGCCGTCTTCGGAAATGTAAGCCAGCGAGTCGGCACCGATTGCCTGGGAGATTTCCTCGATGGTGGCGCCGTTGGCGATCAGCTCTGCACGCGAGGCGAAGTCGATGCCGTAGAAGCAGGGCCACTGGACCGGGGGAGAAGAAATCTTCACGTGGACAGCCGCGGCACCTGCTTCGCGGAGCATCCTTACGATGGCGCGTTGCGTGTTGCCACGGACAATCGAGTCATCCACCACAACAACGCGCTTGCCCCGGATGACTGATTCCAAGGCGTTGAGCTTCAGGCGGATGCCCAACTGGCGCAGGGTCTGCGATGGCTGGATGAAGGTGCGCCCCACGTAGGCGTTCTTGACGAAGCCATGTGCGAAGGGGATGCCGGACTGCTCGGCATAACCAACTGCGGCTGGCGTGCCCGATTCCGGGACCGGAATGACGATGTCGGCCTCGTGGGTGTTCTCGCGGGCCAGCTGGCGGCCCATTTCAACACGGGCTTCATACACGGAGCGGCCGGCAATGGCCGCATCCGGCCGGGCAAGGTAAACGTATTCGAAGACACAGCCAGCGGGGGTTGCGTCGGCAAAACGCTGGGAGCGGACGCCGTCCTCGTCGATGGCAATGAACTCGCCGGGCTCGATCTCACGGATGAAGCTCGCACCAACCGTGGCAAGGCCAGCTTGCTCGGAGGCTACAACCCAACCGCGCTCCAGGCGGCCCAGACACAGCGGCCGGATGCCGTACGTATCGCGGGCGGCGTAAAGGGTTCCTTCATCCATGAAGACGAAGCAGAAGCCACCCTTGATCTTCGGCAGCAGCTCCAGAGCGGTCTGCTCCAGGGTCTTGCCCTCCTCGCCCTCAAGGAGTGCGGTCACCAAGGCAGTGTCCGAGGTGTTGCCCTGCTTCATTTCACCGGTCAACTGGCCATCGTTGCGCTCGAGGATCATTTCCCGGAGTTCAGCAGTATTGGTCAGGTTGCCGTTGTGGGCCAGGGCAACCGTGCCGGTCGCGGTTGCGCCCAAGGTGGGCTGCGCATTGGCCCAGTGGCTTGCACCAGTGGTGGAGTACCGGCAGTGGCCAACGGCCAGGTGTCCGGTAAGGGTGTTCAGGGTTGTCTCATCGAAGACCTGGGACACAAGTCCCATGTCTTTATAGACATTGATGCGCTTGCCGTCACTGGTAGCAATACCAGCCGACTCTTGTCCGCGGTGCTGCAGCGCATACAGCCCGTAATAGGTGAGTTTTGCTACTTCTTCACCGGGAGCCCAGACCCCAAAGACGCCACAAGCGTCCTGAGGGCCTTTTTCGCCGGGGAGAAGATCATGAGAAAGTTTTCCGTCGCCACGTGCCACTGGTCGATTGTCTCATGTTGTGGCCGTGGTAAGTTCCCGCTCCGGCTTTGTGACCCCATGAACACGCCCGATTCGGCCAAAATGCGGTGTGTCTCACAGTGGTACCCCCGAAAGCGGTGCGCTGGGCTGGGTGCCTAGCGACCGCCGTCGTGCTCTGGACCCTCATCCGGGACCGAATCCGGAACGGCCTCCACTACTGCCCGCTTGGACCGCTTGACGCTCATCCGGTCCAGGACCAGGGCGAGGATGGAGAACAGGATGACGCCGCCGGAAACGCAGGCCACCAGGAAGAAACCGAAGACGGTGTTGGCGTCGAAAGCGGGGTCCGCGGGACGGCCGTACGCGATGAAGGCGGCGGCGATTGCACCCACAATGGCACCGAGAATCATGAACGGAACGAACCTGGGTGCGCGGCGAACTGTAATTTCGCGGCGGGCAGTGCCATTTCCGGATTGGGCGTTGGTGTCCTCAGAAGCCATGCCTTCCAGCCTACCGTTCCTCGCCCAAGTGACAGTTAATCCCCATGTTCTTGGGAAACATAGGGATTAACTGTCACTTCGGCGGAGGTGGTCAGCTGCCGCGGTACGTCGAAAACGCGAAGGGGCTCAGCAGCAGCGGCACGTGATAGTGCTCGCCGGCATCCGAAACCGTGAAGTTCAAGTCGACTTCAGGGAAGAACGTTTCCGTGCCAAGGCCCTCGTAGTAGGCGCCAGTGGCGAAGTTCAGACGGTAGGCGCCGCCGGGAATCCGCTCCGGACCGAGATCCTTGATACGGCCGTCGGCGTCGGTCTCGCCCTTTGCGATCAGAGTCCAGTTGTCACCTTCGCGGACGTAAAGTACGACGGCGACCCCCGCCGCCGGGCGGCCGGAACCGGTATCCAGGATGTGCGTGGTTACCTGTGAAACAGTCATGCATTTTCTCCTTCGCTGATCACGCCTGCGAGTCGCAGCAACGCGATCTCCCGCAGCTGGCCAGCCACGATTGTGTCTTCTTCTTCGGGGGTGTGGGTGAGCCGCTCCTGAAGGGAAGCGAGGATCTCCTGGGCGCTGCGTCCTGCCGCGCGGATCAGAAAGACCCTGCCGAACTTCTCTTCGTAGGCGCGGTTTCCCTCAGCGAGGGCGGCGGCTGTGCCGTCGTCGCTGGGGTCCACTCCGGCCTGTTCCGAACGGGACATGGCCGCTTCGGTAGTTTGGGCCTTGGGCCTTTCGCCGATCCGGGGGTGGTGGGCGAGCGCGGACTCCACCTCTTCCGGCGTGAAGGGCTCGGCCGCTTGGCGGGCCTGCCCCAGCAGTTCGTCGACGCTCGTGAAGGGTCGGGCGTCTGCGACGTCCTCAACCCAGCGGCTGATGTCCAGGCAGGGGGTCAGGGTCCTAATGGCCTCGTCCCGGTCAACACTGTTGAATACTGCAAGCTCCATGCTTGTCATCCTCGTGCAAATGCTGGCATCCATGGTGTGGGCTATGCGGAACTCCTGCTTTCCAGCAGGAGGAAGCTTGCTTCTAGTGCTTCCGCATCATGGAACTGTTATTTCAGCATACGTAAATAGATAAGCCGAGCACTTGGGCTGGTGTCAAGAGAGTACCGCGTTGGAGCGCCGCGTTCTCACGGTGAGATAGAGGCGGTGCGCCGTGATGACCAAAGCAAGCCAGGCTATCCCGAGAATCCAGGCGGCCAGGACATCAGTGAGCCAGTGGTGCCCGAGGTAGACGCGACTCAAGCCCATAGTGGCGGCAAATGTTGATGCAAGCACTACCGTGATGATTCTGGCCTTGGCCGTTTTGAGGCGAAGAATGATCAAGTAAGCCACGATGCCCGCGATCACTATTGAATTCAGGGAGTGGCCGCTGGGGAACGACGCCGAGTGCTCGTACGGCGGAATGGCGTCCGCGAGGTCAGGGCGGGTGCGGCCAAACAGGGGCTTGCCTAGGACAGTCATGAGGAGTGAGCCCAGCCCCGCTGTCAGCATCAGGATGACAGGAGTCCAAGAGCGGCGCTTGGTGGCCAGGGCGATCATGATCCCCACCGCGATGATGGGCATGCCAACCGTGCCGCCGACGTTGGTGTAGGCCGTCACTGCGAGGTCCAGGCCAGGGGATCGAACGGACTTGGCGGCGTCAAGGACCGGGTGGTCAAGACCCGCAACCCCGTCGGCTTCTGTCACCGACTCGTAGACCTCACCGAAAGCCACCGCAAGGGACACGGCAATGACAAGCCCCACGGCCAACGTGATGATCAGCGCTGCATGCGGGCCCAGCAGTGTGGTGATGCGCTGTGCAGCTCCCGCGATGACGCGGCCTACAGGGGATTTCCACCGTGTGAGGTCCTTCCCTGCGACGAACCGGTCCTGGCTTACCTCGCCGCGGACGCCCTGCTCCGGCTGCTCTTTTCCTTCAGTCGTCACCCTTGTCCCCTCACCGGAGGCTTCCCCTCACCGTGGTGGCTGCCCCCACAGCTGCTGCCTCCGTATTGGTGAGCAACCTTAGCAGTCTGGGCTGGACGGTTGGCGCCCACCTGAAACCGTGCCATCAGCGCGGCGAAATCGGGAGCGCCTTGGTTCCGAGATTCCTCAAGGATCCCTTCAGCTCGTTGCTTCCCTTAACTTGAACAAGGCAACTCACCCCGTCTGCTGAATCTTGGAAGAGAGCCTCGAGATTCGTTTCGTTGCGGTTGAACCCGTTTGCGGTATATTCCTCAGCACGAGCCCGACAGTCCGTTTCCGCCGTCCCAGGGTCGCCGCTGAAGTAAACAATTTCGGCTGTATGAGGTTGATCGCAGCTGGCGTCACGCTGCGAGAATCGGTTCCAACACTGCCTCAGGACAGCGTGGTCCTGCTCTGTGAGTCCATCGCGTATCTTCGTTGTCAGTCCGGAGGGCACACTCACGGTGCAGCCGATCGATGCCACAACCGTCGGAACGAGGTCGTGGCGCAAGGTGTCCGTGGGCGTGGTTCCTCCGGCGTATTGAACCAGTGCCGGAAGGTCGCACGGACCATCATGCGAAACTATCTCTGCAGTGTGGGCCCGGTCGCAGGAAGAGATAGCTGACGCGGCATCCAGGCATTCCCCCTCTATCAGGCCGGGTTTGGTATCCGAAGTGCGGGTATCAGTGACCATACTGCTTTGTGGTGAGCTTTGTGGAGACGGGCTGCTGTTACCAGCACTCAATTGCGGTACGACGAATTGAAGGACGAACGTGGCTATTGTGGCCACCGCCGCCACTGAGGCCAGGGTGATTCGCGGCCATCGTTTCTTGCTGACTTTTGGGCTGCGGGTCGGCTGGTCCGGAATGCTCATAGTGTGGGTCAGTCGAGAGTTACGTCAGAGACCACAGCCAACACGGATTTTGAGTCGCGGCTCTCAGCATCCTCCACTGTGGCTTCGATCTTTACGGCATTCACCATCTTGGTTGTAACCGAAATTTCTTGAACGGTGTTGAACGGAACTTTGCGAACATCAAGCTGCTTGCCATTACCAACAACCCTAATGACGAGGATCTTGTCCGATGACTTGGAGTCATTGGCTTGGCCGACATTGAAAGTCAGACTGCTGAAGTTATTACCCAGACGGAGCTCGAGGGTCTGCTGTCCATAGGTACTGATTTGAGCAGCGATGCCAGAGACGCCAGCTTTGTCTTCTACGTCGAAGCGGTTTTCGGTCCAGCTGCTTTCGGGCTCGAAGAAGTCGGCCAAGGACAAGGTGGTACCTGCCTTTTCTGTGGCAACCGAGCTGGAAGAAGCAGGGGTACTGGACCGGCCCGTGGACGCGGATGCATGGGTCGACGATGTTTCGGAAGGTGTTGTGTCCGCACTTGGCGAGGGGCTTTTGGATGCGGCCGTCGCACTGGGATTTGCCGATACTGAGTTTGATTGTTCGCCTGCAACTTGACTGGAAACGCCTGGCGTTGCGCACGATGTTGTAGCCAAGGCCACGGCAAAAAGCGTGGCCCCGAGGCCAAAAGCGAAGTGTTTCAAGACATCCCCAATTCTTCGTGCAGCGCGAAAACGATTCGCCAATTTGAGGCATTTCACGCTGGAACGGCGCCAACAGAACTAAAGCAATAATGCCATCTGCTGCACAAAACTCTACTCATTGGTCAAACTATGTCGCTGGAACAATTTGGGCGGCCATTAGACCTTTGCCTCCGACGGAAACTGGAGCATGGAGGGGCGAAGACGGTTGGCGGCCACGGGCTCGCCCCGGACAACAGGCTGGGGCAGAATGACGAGAACCAGCTGAAGGAGTTCGCACATGCCAGACATACTGACGTCCAGGTTCCTGTTCGGTCCCGGCCCGAGCAACTGCTACCCCGAGGCCATGGCCGCGCTGGCCTACCCGGTGCTCGGGCATTTGGATCCGGTCTTTATCGAACGCTTGGACCGGACGTGCGAGGGGTTGCGGGCCGTCTGGGGTACTTCGAATGCGCGAACGCTGCCGTTGAGTACCACAGGTTCAGGCGGCATGGAGGCCGCTTTCGTGAACACCGTGTCCGACGGCGACGTAGCAGTGATCGCTGTCAACGGACTATTCGGGGCGCGCATGTGTGAGGTGGCGCGGCGTTGCGGGGCAACTGTCGTCCGGGTTGACCACGAGTGGGGTCAACCGGTGGATGCAGATCGGGTGCTGTCGGCCCATCCGAATCCGAAGGTGATCGCGGCCGTCCATGCTGAAACGTCCGTCGGCGTCCTCTCCGACATCGCTGCGCTCGGGGCAGGGAAGGGGGACGCCTTGCTGATCACCGATGCCGTGACGTCTATCGGCGGACTGGAACTCCTGGCCGACGACTGGGGGATCGACGTCGGATATGCCGGGACTCAAAAGTGCCTGGGCGTTCCGCCGGGCCTCTCGCCGTTCACAGTCTCGGACCGAGCGTTCGAACGGCGCGTCAAGGATCCCCGTTCGTGGTACCTGGATATCGGCCTTCTCGGCGGCTACGTAGGCGCTGCCAGCGGTGCCCGCACGTACCACCACACCGCGCCGGTCACCATGATCGCCGGTCTCGAAGCCGCGCTGGACCGCATCCTCGCCGAGGGGCTCGACGTCGTCCAATCCCGCCACCGCGCTGCTGGCGCTGCGCTTCAGAGTGGTCTGCAGGAGATGGGACTTGAGCTGTTTGCCGCTGAAGGCGCCCGGTTGCCCAGCCTCACCACGGTGAAAGTGCCCGACGGCGTCAACTCGTCCGCCGTCCGCTCTTACCTTCTGGAGAACTTCAGTATGGAGATCGGGTCCGGGGTGGGCGAGTTCGCGGACACGGTCTGGCGCATCGGAATGATGGGACCGAACGCGAACAGCGCCTCGGTGACCCTGGTGCTGGGCGCCCTCAAAGAGGCCATCGACAAGGCGTAAGTGAGCGAGCATTCCGGGAAATCGGCGATTATGTGAGAGAACTTCGGTCCTCTCTCACATCCCGACGGTTTTCTGGCGGATGCTCGCTCACATCCCGGCGGCGCCGACGATCAATCGGTGACGTGACCGGCGTCGTACGCCAGAGTCGCGGAAGCCGGGGTGGTGCCATCGGCGGGCTGGATCGAAGCGACCGTCAGGAGGCCAGCCCCCGGAAGGGCGACCGACTGACCTGCGCGGAAGGCCTGCTTTCGTTCCTGTTCGGCGGTCCGGATCCAGAACTGGATGGCGGGAGCACCGTCGGCAATACCGATCTTCACAACCCCAACCCTGACGCCGTCAAAAGTGGGCTGCATGCCTTGCTTGACTGTAACTAGCTGTTCCACGGTCATCCTTACTTCACGCCCACGGAGTACACGGAGTCAAAGTTTTCCTTGTACTCATCCTCGGTCAGTTCCAGGGTTCCGGCCTTCTGCTCACCATTAAGCTCCCCACCTGCAGGACCCCAAGGGTTGGCCAGAACAACGACTTTCTCGCCGTCGTCGTTGGTCTTTACGTCCACCACGATGTAGGCGTGGTTGGGGACGACATCGGTGCGGCTGACCTCGTCCGGCTCCCAGAACCAGTCAAAGTCGTCGTCCTTGACGTCTTGGGTGCCAACCGAGACCGCCTGACCGTCAGCTAGTTTGTCTTCGATCTCCTCAAGGTCCAGTTCGCCGTCCTTATCCGCCGACTGTCCCGTCATGAGCTCCATTGCATCGTTGCTGAACCCGCCATCAATGTCATCGTATGAACCGCCACGGTGCTCGGCCGCAGCACGTTCATAAATGGAAAGCCAGTTCGGCTGGCCGTCGGCGCCTCGGACTCCGCCCTCAGTGGACTTGGCCTCCACCGTCACTTCGACGGGTTTGCCGTCTTCGTAGAGAGTCACAACCCAGTGAGTTGGGGGGTCTCCTACGGGACGCATATGGGAGGCAAGGAATTCATCGAGTTTGCCTTCGCGCTCCAACGTCTGCGCCACAGAGCCAATGCCTGCCAAGAGCCAGCAGTCGCCGATTTGCCCTTGGTGGATATCGGCCGGATCACCTGCATCGGGGTCTTTACGGACGTCGCCTGGAACATCCACATCCGAAGTATTCGGATCCAACGGCCCCGGATCGCCGGGAGGATTTGAATCCTGTTTGCCTGCGTCGCCGGAACGGGTGCCTTCGGAACTGGTCTTGTCCTGCTCGTCCGCATTGCGGCTCAGCTCGTTGGCCTGGCTTTGCAACTCGCCGGAAATCAGCTTCAGCATCGGGCGGTGCTCCGACTCCCAAGCCGCCCGGAACATCACTGCGTCACGGCCGTCCCATGGCGCGCTGGATATGAGCTGGCCCAATTCCAGCGAAAGCGTGCTCATTTTTTCCGAATGCCGGGACATTGTCTTGGCGAGCGCCCGAAGTTGATCAATGTCAGCACCGTAGAATCCCGGCATCTGTCTGTCCCCCTATGCTTGAACCTGAAGCCTTAGCCAAGTTACCCGTGGGCGCTTGCGCATGGCGATGGGTAGAACTTCCCCTTAGCTCGCCGGAATCTCCGTGGGGTCGCAGGTCTTGGAATCCACGGGAACGTTCATGCGCAGATATGCCGGGCTTTTGGACTCAAGGATTACTGTGGCCCCGGTTCCGTCCGTGCTTCGGGTTACTGTCCAGCCGCCGGGAACCGGATCAATTCCACCGAAGGCGGGGAATTCGTGCTGCTTGAGGATGGGATCGGCCGTAGCGAAAACGGCTTCATAATTCTTGGACGGCTCCACAATATCTGCACTGCTCTTCATGCTCGCGGGGTGGAAAATGCACCGGCCGTCGTTGGTCAGGGTCATGGTGGCGGGCTTGTCCACAGCCCAGGTGATTGCCGGCATCGTCTTCTCAAACGCCGCGATCAGCTCCCTGCGCAGGGCGTCGTACTTTGCGAAGCTCTCTGTAACAGGGGCAGGCTCAGCAGTCACGGGAGGGGGACTGCTGGGTTCCGTATGGGGGCCGTCGGGAGCGGAGCAGCCCACCATGGTTGCCGCCCCAAGTATCAGGCCAGCTGCCAGTACTTTCCGTGAAGTGCGGCCCGTTCGGCGGTCCATGTCATCCCCCAGTTTCATCAAGCCCTCGACGTCGGGCGCTCACGGAATGCTTTCACAGTTGCGTCATGTCTGGCGATGGGCAGAACACCCCACCCTGCGTCCGGGACGTGGCGCGGGAGGTGAGAGAGGATTGCTTGAAAGCCTGTTGGATGTGAGAGAAGATCGCCCGAAAGCCTGTTGGATGTGGGAGAGGATCAGGTTTCGCGGGTCAGGATCCACGTGTTGGTGCCGTCCTGGCGCTCGAAGGTCACTGTTGTCACCAGCATCTCGATCAGCGCCAGCCCACGGCCGGACTCGGCTTCTTCGTCCGGCAAATCCGTCTGCATGTCCTCGGCGAAGGGCTCCCGGGCATTGTGAGCACTGACCCTTGCCACGAGACGGGTGGGCCGTACGGTGATGTCGACGTCGATCTCCACCGGCTTCTCGCCCACGGGCTGCGCGTGCTGGACGATGTTGGCGGCGGACTCGATCACGGCGGTTGTGAACGTCATTCGGTCCATCTCCGGCACGAATGAGGCGTCATCCCACAAAGCGTCCAGTTCGGTGTGGATAGCCTCGATCGCGTCGTCGTCGGAGGGTCCCCGGTAGCCCCTGCGGGCGATCACTTCAGTCATTTCCGAACGCCTCCTCCGCTGAGGAGTACGCGGTCAATACCCGGTCCATGTTGGTCAGCTCCAGGACCATCTTGACCTGCGGCTGCACACCCGAGATCCGCAAGTCGCCGCCCGCCTGACGGGCTGCTTTGAGGCAACCGATGAGCGCCCCAAGTCCCGACGAGTCCATGAAGTCGGTTTCTGCAAGGTTGACCACTACACGGCTGGATCCGCTGGCCACAACCTCGGCCACCACCTCACGGAGCTTCGGGGCTGCCACCATGTTCAACCGGCCAACGCCCTTCACCTCCGCGTAAGTGTCTTTGACTTCGTAGCTAAACTGCATCAGCATTCCTCTCTTCGGGGCGTTCGGGACGTTCGGGACGTTCGGGGCTTTCAGGACCTTCTGGAGCCGCCAATTCCTCAGGCACAAAGCCCTTGTACAAAACTGCCTTGACCAGGACGCTCAGGACCACAAGGTCGAAGGTTACCCACGCTACGTTCACCAGCGTTCCCAGGGGCTCCGACATACCGGAGAGGAGGCGAAGGACTCCAACCACCATGGCCAGGGCTAGCAACGCAGCGACGATGATCTGCGGACGAATCAGGCTCCAGCTGGGACCGCCACTCTGCCTGGCTTTGGGGGTGACGGCGAATCCGAGGGGACGGCCGAACCAGACGTTACGCGCCGCCGTCGTGCAGGCCTTGATCCAGGTGGGGAACAGCGCGAGGCTGTACTGCTGCCCGCGCCAGGTAGGTATCCCGTGCCCGGCGATGACGAACAGCATCTGGTTCACCACCATGAACGGTATGAAACGGATGAAGAAGTCCAAGCTCAGGCTGGTCACCGGAAGGATGCCGAGCGTCAGGTAGATGATGGGCGCCGCGAAGTACACCACGGCCGCGAAGCCGCTCAGGTAGCTCCACATGGTGGAGAAGTACATGAGCCGCTGGCCCCAGGTAAGGCGGCGTTGGACCAGAGGGTTTTCGCGCAGGAGGACCTGCATGGTGCCTTGGGCCCAGCGGAGGCGCTGGGTCAGCATGGTCTTGATGTCCTCGGGAGCCAGCCCGTTGGCGAGGATTTCGTGGTGGTACACGCTCTTCCAACCAAGGGCATGCAGGCGCATCGCTGTTGCCATATCTTCGGTGACCGAGATGGTGGCCAAGGGCATGATCGGCTGGGCTTCGTCGGTGCGTTCCACGGAGATGGCGTCCAGGACTGCGTGGACGGACTCGAGGGCACCGAGCGGTGACCAGTCGCGTCCGGACATACGGTCGACGGCGTCACTCGCCACAGTCGTGACGCCAGACTCGCCGACGTGGGCCAGTTCCATTGCCGCGATTTCTTCGAGGTCCGATTGGAGCGCCGAGAAGTCGGCAGCCACCAGGGTGCGAACGGCGTCGTCCACTTTGCGGCGTACGCGGTACGTGATCTCGCTCAAGGATGCCCCGGCTTCGAGCTCCTGCTGTGCACTTTCAGTCGCGGCTTCCACCTCGTTGAGCATTTGCTCCACCAGCGGGTTCTCCGCCTCCGCCGAGCGCCGGGCCTTCTTGATGGCAGAGCGCGACGCAGCCAGAGCACGGCGCACACTCTTCTCCGTGGCCTTCACGTAGCCCACCAAGCCGAGCTGCATCAGGGCGTCCCTGCGCAGGATTGCGTTGGAGCCGCAGAAGAACGCCGCGTTCCAGCCGTCCTTGCCCTGCTGGATGGGGCCGTAGAAGAGGGGCGCCTGGCTACCCAGGGGATCGTCGGCGGGAACGTTGATGAAGTACTGGGGCGTCTGGACCAACGCCACACGGTCATCGTTGAAGTAGCCCAGCGTCTTGTCCAGGATGTCCGGCTCAGGGATCTGGTCGGCGTCGAGAATCAACAGGTATTCGCCCGACGTGACCATGAGCGCGTTGTTCAGGTTGCCGGCCTTGGCGTGGCGCGGCATGTCCGGGGTCCAATCGGCACCGCGGGTCACGTACCCGATCCCGTTCGACTCGGCGAGCTCGCGCATCTCAGGCCGGTTGCCGTCGTCCAGGATCCAGGTACTGTGCGGCCAGCGGATGTCCTTGGCGGCGAGGGCCGTGGTCATCACCAGGTCCAAGGGTTCGTTGTACGTGGTGATGAAAACGTCGACCGTAGCGGTGTCTGGCGCCGCGGGCGGTGGCTTGCGAATCTTCAGGTTCCACACAGTCAGGCCGAAAAGCATGACGTCAATGAGGCTGTAAGTCTCGGCAATCACCAGCGGAACAGCGATCCACCACGCCTCCCAGTTCAGCGAAGCCAGCCAGCGCCACGCCACGTAGTTCACGCCCAGAATGACCGTTAGGACAACACAAAGCCGAGTCCAGAATCGCGTCACGTTCCCCCCTTTTGTGGCTAGTACTCAGCAACTCCGCTGTGGTTGCGTTCCAACCCTGCATCGAGTGTTGGGTGAACCTTACGCCGTCGGTGAACCACGACGGCGGTCACGTCATCTTCCGCTGTGTCCGCCGGTGCCAGCTCGAGCAGGGCAGCGCAGACATCGTCCGAGGTGCCCCCGCTCCGCGCCGCCTTCTCTACATTCCTTACGAACTCTTCAAGGGAATCGTGCGCGTCGAGCACGCCGTCGCTGACGATCACCAGCGAATCGCCGGGCTCCAGCTGCAGTTCCGCGGCCGGCCATTGCTGTCCGTCCATGATCCCGACAGGTGGCCCGGCGGAAACCAACCTCCGTGCCGCCCCCTCGGCCGGGACGTGCAGGCCAAGTCCGTGACCGGCGTCGATATAGCTGAGCTTGCCGGAAGCGCTGTCCAGTCGCCCGTGGAACATGGTCACGAAAGATCCGGACTGGTCCAGATCGGCGGTGAGGGTGGCGCTGGCGGACTCAAAAGCGTCAGCAATAGCCGGGGTGTCAGCCACGGACCGCATCACGGCGCGGACTGTGGCAGCTATCAAGGCTGCGCCCATGCCCTTGCCCATGGCGTCCGCGAACGTCAGGTGCATGCCGTCGCTGGTTTGGTACCAGTCGTAGAAGTCCCCACCCACGCTGCGCGACGGGCGGAAGGCGCCAGCGACGTCGTAATCGTTCAGCCGGACTGTTTCCTGCGGGAGGAGGCTCTTCTGCACCACCGCAGCGCGCGCGAGTTCGTCAGTCTGCCGCGTGTCCTCGGCGGGTGCAGCGGGCGTCCGGGCGCGGCGGAACAGCGCCCGGATGCGGGCCTGCAGTTCCTTGGGGCTGAACGGCTTGTTGATGTAATCGTCCGCCCCGGTGTCCAAACCGTTGAGCCGGTCAATCTCGTCGGCACGGGCCGTCAGCATCATGATGTAGGCGTCCGAGAACTCACGCATGCGCCGGCAGACTTCCATGCCGTCGATGTCCGGAAGGTTGATGTCCAGCGTCACCAGTTCGGCATTGGTGTTACGGACAGCCTCGACGCCGGAAAGACCGTCGGGCGCTTCTGTCACCACAAAATCCAGCTGCTCAAGAATCAAAACGAGGAGGCCACGGATGTCGGCGTCATCTTCGACGACTACAGCATGGCGCGGGGACACGGTTGAGACCATGGCTCCATTAACTACTGCCGCGGGGCTTTTGTCACGTTTAGTAAAGAGACGTGTAACGCCCGCTCATAATAGTGAGCGGGCGTTACAAAAATTGTGCAGTTATGTGCGAGAGGGATTCCCTGAAACCGCAGGCTGTCAAGCTGTGTGGAGTCAGTGGGTTGGTTGTTTGTTTGGTTCGGGGAGGTTGATTCCTACGTAGGTT